>NZ_NKFG01000021.1:0-3091 GCF_002223155.1 Burkholderia sp. AU31652
CAGACTTGTTATAGGATCAAGCCTTACGGGCAATTAGTATCAGTTAGCTGAACGCATTACTGCGCTTACACACCTGACCTATCAACGTCCTGGTCTCGAACGACCCTTCAAGGGGATCTAGTCCCCAGGGATATCTCATCTTAAGGCGAGTTTCCCGCTTAGATGCTTTCAGCGGTTATCTCTTCCGAACATAGCTACCCGGCGATGCCACTGGCGTGACAACCGGTACACCAGAGGTTCGTCCACTCCGGTCCTCTCGTACTAGGAGCAGCCCCCTTCAAATATCCAACGCCCACGGCAGATAGGGACCAAACTGTCTCACGACGTTTTAAACCCAGCTCACGTACCTCTTTAAATGGCGAACAGCCATACCCTTGGGACCGGCTACAGCCCCAGGATGAGATGAGCCGACATCGAGGTGCCAAACACCGCCGTCGATATGAACTCTTGGGCGGTATCAGCCTGTTATCCCCAGAGTACCTTTTATCCGTTGAGCGATGGCCCTTCCATACAGAACCACCGGATCACTATGACCTGCTTTCGCACCTGCTCGACTTGTCGGTCTCGCAGTTAAGCACGCTTATGCCATTGCACTATCAGCACGATTTCCGACCGTACCTAGCGTACCTTCGTACTCCTCCGTTACGCTTTGGGAGGAGACCGCCCCAGTCAAACTGCCTACCATGCACTGTCCCCGACCCGGATCACGGGCCAAGGTTAGAACCTCAAACAAACCAGGGTGGTATTTCAAGGACGGCTCCACCGAAACTAGCGTTCCGGTTTCATAGCCTCCCACCTATCCTACACAGATCGGTTCAAAGTCCAATGCAAAGCTACAGTAAAGGTTCATGGGGTCTTTCCGTCTAGCCGCGGGTAGATTGCATCATCACAAACACTTCAACTTCGCTGAGTCTCGGGAGGAGACAGTGTGGCCATCGTTACGCCATTCGTGCAGGTCGGAACTTACCCGACAAGGAATTTCGCTACCTTAGGACCGTTATAGTTACGGCCGCCGTTTACCGGGACTTCAATCAAGAGCTTGCACCCCATCATTTAATCTTCCGGCACCGGGCAGGCGTCACACCCTATACGTCCACTTTCGTGTTTGCAGAGTGCTGTGTTTTTATTAAACAGTCGCAGCCACCAGTTTATTGCAACCCCTTCACCCTCCTGGCGCAGGCCAGTCAAGCTACAAGGGCGTACCTTATCCCGAAGTTACGGTACCAATTTGCCGAGTTCCTTCTCCCGAGTTCTCTCAAGCGCCTTAGAATACTCATCTCGCCCACCTGTGTCGGTTTGCGGTACGGTCATCGTTAGACTGAAGCTTAGAGGCTTTTCTTGGAACCACTTCCAATTGCTTCGCTCCCTAGGGAGCTCGCGCCACACCCTTGAATTACGCGCCCGGATTTGCCTAAGCGCCTTCTCCAATGCAGCGACCGGGACTTCCAACACCCGGACAACCTTCCGCGATCCGTCCCCCCATCGCATCTAACAATGGTGCAGGAATATTGACCTGCTTCCCATCAGCTACGCATTTCTGCCTCGCCTTAGGGGCCGACTCACCCTACGCCGATGAACGTTGCGTAGGAAACCTTGGGCTTACGGCGAGGGGGCCTTTCACCCCCTTTATCGCTACTCATGTCAGCATTCGCACTTCTGATACCTCCAGCATCCCTTCCGAGACACCTTCGCAGGCTTACAGAACGCTCTCCTACCATGCGTGCTAAGCACGCATCCGCAGCTTCGGTATATAGCTTAGCCCCGTTACATCTTCCGCGCAGGACGACTCGATCAGTGAGCTATTACGCTTTCTTTAAAGGGTGGCTGCTTCTAAGCCAACCTCCTGACTGTTTTAGCCTTCCCACTTCGTTTCCCACTTAGCTATATTTGGGGACCTTAGCTGGCGGTCTGGGTTGTTTCCCTCTTGACACCGGACGTTAGCACCCGATGTCTGTCTCCCGTGATTGCACTCTTCGGTATTCGGAGTTTGCTATGGCGGGGTAATCTGCAATAGACCCCCCAACCATGACAGTGCTCTACCCCCGAAGGTGAGACACGAGGCACTACCTAAATAGTTTTCGGAGAGAACCAGCTATTTCCAAGTTTGTTTAGCCTTTCACCCCTATCCACAGCTCATCCCCTAACTTTTCAACGTTAGTGGGTTCGGACCTCCAGTACGTGTTACCGCACCTTCATCCTGGCCATGGATAGATCACTTGGTTTCGGGTCTACGCCCAGCAACTGAACGCCCTATTCGGACTCGCTTTCGCTACGCCTGCCCTATACGGTTAAGCTTGCTACTGAACGTAAGTCGCTGACCCATTATACAAAAGGTACGCCGTCACCCCTTACGAGGCTCCGACTGTTTGTATGCATGCGGTTTCAGGATCTATTTCACTCCCCTCCCGGGGTTCTTTTCGCCTTTCCCTCACGGTACTGGTTCACTATCGGTCGATCACGAGTATTTAGCCTTGGAGGATGGTCCCCCCATCTTCAGACAGGATTTCACGTGTCCCGCCCTACTTGTCGCACACCTAGTTCTTTCATACTGTTTTCGCCTACAGGGCTATCACCTGCTATGGCCGCACTTTCCAGAGCGTTCGGCTAACAATACAAATAAAGAGTGCAAGGCTCATCCCATTTCGCTCGCCACTACTTTGGGAATCTCGGTTGATTTCTTTTCCTGCGGTTACTTAGATGTTTCAGTTCACCGCGTTCGCTTCACATGGCCTATGTATTCAGCCATGGATACTCCAAAAGGAGTGGGTTTCCCCATTCGGACATCTACGGATCAAAGCTCGTTTGCCAGCTCCCCGTAGCTTTTCGCAGGCTACCGCGTCCTTCATCGCCTGTGATCGCCAAGGCATCCACCACATGCACTTGTTCGCTTGACCCTATAACGAGTCTGTCTCGTTACAGGTTGAGTTCTCGCGTTGTGCCGTATTCCAATTTAAGTCGAACATAGAGTTCGAATCATCTTGAGATACATCGATACAATCACAACCCGGATAGTTTCCACGTCCATCTCAAGACGCTTCCGCTATCCAAATTACTTGCTTCTTCCAGATTGTTAAAGAACGACAGCCGATAC
>NZ_NKFG01000022.1:0-2876 GCF_002223155.1 Burkholderia sp. AU31652
TTCGTGCGCATCGAAAACGTCGTGAAGAAATTCGGCGACAGCACCGCCGTCGACAACGTGAACCTGACGATCGCGAAGAACGAGCTGTTCGCGCTGCTCGGCAGCTCCGGCTGCGGCAAGTCGACGTTGCTGCGCATGCTCGCCGGGCTCGAGACGGCCACCTCCGGCAAGATCTTCGTCGACGGCGAGGACCTCGCGTCGCTGCCGCCGTATCGCCGCCCGGTGAACATGATGTTCCAGTCGTACGCGCTGTTCCCGCACATGACGGTCGAATCGAACGTCGCGTTCGGCCTGAAGCAGGAAGGCACGCCGAAGCACGAGATCAAGGCGCGCGTGGCCGACGCGCTCGCGCTCGTGCAGATGAGCAAGTACGCGCAGCGCAAGCCGCATCAGCTCTCCGGCGGCCAGCAGCAGCGTGTCGCGCTCGCGCGCTCGCTGGTCAAGCGCCCGAAGCTCTTGCTGCTCGACGAGCCGATGTCCGCGCTCGACAAGAAGATCCGCCAGAAGACCCAGCTCGAACTCGTGAACATCATCGAGAAGGTCGACGTGACCTGCGTGATGGTCACGCACGACCAGGAAGAGGCGATGACGATGGCCAGCCGCCTCGCGGTGATGAGCGAAGGCAAGATCGTGCAGATCGGCGCGCCGGGCGAGGTGTACGAGTTTCCGAACAGCCGCTTCTCGGCCGAATTCATCGGCTCGACCAACCTGTTCGAAGGGCGCGTGGTCGAGGACGAACCCGATCACATCTTCGTTGAAAGCGACGACCTCGAGGCGCGCATGTACGTGAGCCACGGCGTCACCGGCCCGCTCGGCATGCCGGTCGGCATCTCGGTGCGCCCGGAACGCATTCACGTGTCGCGCGAAAAGCCCGGCTCGAAACACAACTGGGCGCGCGGCGTCGTGACCGACATCGCGTACATGGGCAGCTACTCGCTGTACCACGTGCGCTTGCCGAGCGGCAAGACGGTCGTGTCGAACCTGTCGAGCTCGCACCTGATGCACGACAACGCACCGGCGTGGAACGACGACGTGTTCGTGTCGTGGTCGCCGGCCAGCGGCGTCGTGCTGACGCAGTGAGGACGCCACGATGAGAACCTCCGCTTCCACGTCCTCCACTCCGGTGTCGACCGGCACGACCGCCGCGCCCCAGGCTGACAAGCGCCGAGGCCGCTTTGCCGCGCTGTCGCGCTTCCTGCCGTCGGGCCGCAGCGTCGCGATCGGCGTGCCGTTCGTATGGCTGGCCGTGTTCTTCGCGCTGCCGTTCGTGCTGGTGCTGAAGATCAGCTTCGCCGACCAGGTGATGGGCATTCCGCCGTACACGTCGCTCGTCGAGATCAAGGACGGCGTCGTGCACTTCGCGCTGCAGCTGTCGCACTACGCGTTCCTGCTGCAGGACGACCTGTACATCGCGACCTACCTCAGCTCACTGAAGATGGCCGCCGTGTCGACGGTGCTGTGCCTGCTGATCGGCTATCCGATGGCGTACTACATCGCGCGCTCGGAACCGAACCGCCGCAACGTGCTGATGATGGCCGTGATGCTGCCGTTCTGGACGTCGTTCCTGATCCGCGTGTACGCATGGATCGGCATCCTGAAGGACGATGGCCTCTTGAACCACACGCTGATCGCGCTCGGCATCATCCACACGCCGCTGCGCCTCTATCACAGCGATGCGGGCGTCTACATCGGGATGGTCTATTCGTACCTGCCGTTCATGGTGATGCCGCTGTACGCGCACCTCGTGAAGATGGACCTCACGCTGCTCGAAGCCGCGTACGACCTCGGCGCGAAACCGTGGGTCGCGTTCACGCGGATCACGCTGCCGCTGTCGAAGAACGGGATCATCGCCGGCAGCCTGCTGGTGTTCATCCCGGCAGTCGGCGAGTACGTGATTCCGGAGCTGCTCGGCGGCGCCGACACGCTGATGATCGGCCGCGTGATGTGGGATGAATTCTTCAACAACATGGACTGGCCGATGGCGTCCGCGGTGACGGTCGCGATGGTGCTGCTGTTGCTGGTGCCGATGGCGCTGTTCCAGTACTACCAGGTCAAGGAACTGGAGGACGCGAAATGATCAAGCCGAGCAAACCGCTGTCGACGGGCGTCCTCGCCTTCGGCTTCCTGTTCCTGTACATCCCGATCATCAGCCTGGCCGTGTACTCGTTCAACGAGTCGAAGCTGGTGACGGTGTGGTCGGGCTTCTCGCTGAAGTGGTACGCGGCGCTGCTGGACGACGACGAGCTGCTGAGCGCCGCGTGGCTGTCGCTGAAGATCGGCCTGCTGACGGCCACTGCATCGGTCGTGATCGGCACGTGGGCGGGCTTCGTGCTCGCGCGCTTCGGCCGCTTCAAGGGCTTCACGCTGTACACGGGGATGATCAACGCGCCGCTGGTGATTCCGGAAGTGATCCAGGGCATCTCGCTGCTGTTGCTGTTCGTTGCGCTGGAGCAGATGTTCGGCTGGCCGAAGGGGCGCGGGATGGTGACGATCTGGATCGGCCACGTGATGCTGTGCGTGTCGTACGTGGCGATCATCGTGCAGTCGCGCGTGAAGGAGATGAACAAGTCGCTGGAAGAGGCGGCGCTCGATTTGGGTGCGACGCCGCTGAAGGTGTTCTTCGTGGTGACGCTGCCGCTGATCTCGCAGGCGCTGCTGTCGGGGTGGCTGCTGTCGTTCACGCTGTCGATCGACGACCTGGTGCTGTCGGCGTTCCTGTCCGGGCCGGGCTCGACGACGCTGCCGCTGGTGGTGTTCTCGCGCGTGCGGCTGGGGCTGAACCCGGAGATGAACGCGCTGGCGACGCTGTTCATCACGGCGGTGACGATCGGCGTGATCGTCGTGAACCGGATGATGATCGCGCGTGAGCGGCGCCG
>NZ_NKFG01000009.1:0-2472 GCF_002223155.1 Burkholderia sp. AU31652
GCACGCACACGCCGATCTCGGTGCCTTTCTCGGCGGCCAGCTGCTTGAGCCGGATCGCCGCCGACAGCCCGGCGGGGCCGCCGCCGACGATCACGACGTCGTATTCCATCGATTCGCGCGGGCCGTATTGCTCGATGAGACTGGTTTGGGACATGTGCTGATTCAAATCATGTAGGCGCGACAGATTCCCATCGCGTGTTGAACTCGGCTTCGTCGTCGTGACCAGCCGACCTTTTTCAATCGCTCAGTGTGCGACCGCGCTCCTACCCCGGTCGACCGGTAAGCGGAGTCAGTGGTCGCGGGTGTGCCACAGCGGCAAACGCGAGCCCATGCTGCGCACGCCGGGCCCCGTTTCTTTCACCGATCTTCCGGCTTATACGCTCCGCGTCGGAGACACCGGCGTTTCGAGGGGGAATTCCGGCGCGCGCTTGTCGCGGAACGACTTCACGCCTTCGCGTACTTCAGCCCCGCCGAACCCAAACATTTCCAGTGCCAGCGACGCGTCGAAAGTCGGCCCAGCCTGGCGCAGCCAGTTGTTGAGCGCGTATTTGGTCAAGCGTATCGCCGACGGTGCGCCGTTCACGAGCCGCACAGCGATCGACAACGCCGTTTCCTGAACGTCGGCATCGTCTACCGCGACGGATACCAGTCCGATCTGCTCGGCCTTCTCGCCATTCACGGGTTCGCACAGCATCAGGTGATATTTGGCTTTCGCCATGCCGCAAAGCAGCGGCCAGATGATCGCTGCGTGATCGCCTGCTGCGACGCCGAGCCGCGTATGACCGTCGACCAGGCGTGCCGATCGGCCGGCCACCGAAATATCCGCGAGCAGCGCCGCCACGAGCCCTGCACCCACCGCCGAGCCATGGATCGCGGAGACGATCGGCTTCGAACAGTTGATGATGTTGTAGACGAGATCCTTGGATTCGCGCCAAACGCGCACCCGCGCGTCGAACGAATCGATCATTTCCTCGACCATGTCGAAGTCGCCACCTGCAGAGAATGCCTTGCCTGCGCCGCACAGGATCACGGCAGCGACACTCGGATCCTCGTCGACGTCTCGCCACACTCGCGCCAACTCCTCATGACCTCGCGCGTCGAGCGCGTTGAGTCGCTCCGGACGGTTGAGCGTAATGCGCAAGACCCCCTTCGCGGGTCGATCGAACGCAAGACTCGAATACGACGCGTATATGGATGTCTCCTGATCGCTCTCTGACATGATTCTTCCTTTCTATGTTTGACTCACGGAGCCGCGCGACGTGATCCCGTCGTCCACCGTGACAATCGTTCCGGACGTATAGCCGGACTTGCCGGATGCAAGGAATACGAACAGCTCCGCGAACTCGTCGACAGTCGCAGCGCGACCACCCATCCGAACGAAGCCGACGCGATTTCGGCATGCGCTGGGCTTTGATCTCAATCGTGTGCGCGGCGTCTGGAAGCGTCAACGCACGACCAGGTGTTGTTCCGTACGTCGGAATAACCACAATGCAGCTTTTCGTCTGTGCCGCGCCATCCGGCACGTATTGTCAATTCCACGCGCTCCTCGCGGTTTCCGAAGTACGGAATCATTGAACCGCCGGTGTTGACCTGACCATGGCAGAACCGACACTGTTGACGCTACGCCAGTGCGGCAGCTTATTCCGTGCAGTGGGTGCAGGATTGTTGATTGGAAAAGGAGACGCAAAGTGAAGGTATTGGTCCCGGTCAAGCGCGTCGTCGACGCGAACGTGAAGGTCGGCGTGAAATCCGACCAATCGGGTGTCGACATCGCGAACGTGAAGATGTCGATGAACCCGTTCGACGAAATCGCTGTTGAAGAAGCCGTGCGCCTGAAGGAAGCGGGCGTGGCGACCGAAGTGATCGCCGTATCGGTAGGCGTCGCGCAAGCGCAGGAAACGCTGCGTACGGCGCTGGCGATCGGCGCGGATCGCGCGATCCTCGTCGAGTCGAACGACGGCGTCGAGCCGCTGGGCGTCGCGAAGATCCTGAAGGCGCTGGTCGACAAGGAGCAGCCGCAACTGGTGATCCTCGGCAAGCAGGCGATCGACGACGATTCGAACCAGACTGGCCAGATGCTGGCGGCGCTGGCAGGCCTGCCGCAAGCGACGTTCGCATCGAAGGTGACGGTGGCCGACGGCCGTGCAACCGTCGCACGCGAAGTCGACGGTGGCGCGGAAACGCTGTCGCTTCAACTGCCCGCCGTCATCACCACGGATCTGCGCCTGAACGAGCCGCGTTACGTGACGCTGCCGAACATCATGAAGGCGAAGAAGAAGCCGCTGGAAACGGTGAAGCCGGAAGACCTGGGTGTCGACGTCGCGCCGCGTCTGAAGACGCTGAAAGTGGTCGAGCCGCCGAAGCGCGCAGCCGGCGTGAAGGTGCCGGACGTGAAGACGCTGGTCGAGAAGCTGAAGACCGAAGCCAAGGTGCTGTAAGAGGGAGCGGAAAGAAATGACGATTCTGGTGATT
>NZ_NKFG01000010.1:0-1573 GCF_002223155.1 Burkholderia sp. AU31652
TTGTAGCAGCCATATCCTAATGTCGTGTTCTGGCTATTTACAGATGTCGTGTTTTTGACTGCTGGCATGCTGGACGGCTCGTTGAGCGAGCGCGGAGCCGACCATGCAGCCAGCCGGATTGGTGACACTGACGATGCGAGAGCTTGATCGACTCAAGGTAATCCAGGCCGTGGTGGACACGGGCCTGAAGCCCGGACGTGCGGCCGAACGGCTGGGACTGAGCGTGCGACAGGTGGAAAGGCTGGTCATCCGATATCGAGAGCATGGATCTAGCGGCGTTGCTTCGGGCCGTCGTGGCCGGCCAGGCAACCGCAAGCTCGACGAAGGACTAGCGTTACGCGCCTTGACCACTATTCGAGAGCGTTACGCCGATTTCGGGCCGACGTTGGCCTGCGAGAAGCTGTGGGAATGCCATGGCATTCGGCTGGCCAAGGAAACGGTCAGGAAGCTGATGACGGATGCCGGGCTCTGGATTCCGCGCCGGCAGCGTCCGCCGAAGGTCTACCAGCCGCGAGCGCGCCGGGCGTGTCTGGGTGAACTGATCCAGATCGATGGTTGCGATCATCGGTGGTTCGAGGAACGGGCGCCGGCCTGCACGCTGCTGGTGTACGTGGACGACGCGACGAGCCGGCTGATGATGCTGCACTTCACGCAGACCGAGTCGACGTTCAGCTACTTCGAGGCCACGCGAGCGTATCTGGAGCGCCATGGCAAGCCGGTGGCGTTTTACAGCGACAAGTACAGCGTGTTCCGCAATACGAGCGCCAGCAAGACAGGCCAAAGCGTGACGCACTTCGGTCGGGCGATGTACGAGCTGAACATTGACACGTTCTGCGCGAACAGCAGCTCGGCCAAGGGACGTGTCGAGCGAGCGCACTTGACGCTGCAGGATCGGTTCCTCAAGGAGTTGAGACTGCGCGGCATCAGCACGGTGGCCGACGCGAACGCTTACGCGCCCTCCTTCATGGCCATGTATAACGAGCGCTTCGCGAAGCCACCGAAGAGCGGCTTTGATGCGCATCGACCGCTGCGGTCCGACGAGGATCTGGATCTGCTGCTGACCTGGCGCGAGACACGCCGGGTCACGAAGGCGCTGACGGTGCAGTACGACCGGGTGCTCTATCTGCTGGACGATACGCCGGGGAATCGGGCGTGGATACATCGTGACATCGAGGTGTGGGAGTACCCGGACGGACGCATCGAGCTTCGGGCGGCTGGCCAGCTACTGTCGGCACAATCCTACGATCGGCTGGCCGAGGTGGATCAAGGCGCGATCGTGGATCACAAGCGCCTGAGCCATGCGTTGCAGGTGGCACAAGCGTTTCAGGCGCAGCGCGACAGCCGGCGGATCGGCACTGCGCCGTCGCGAACGCATCGGGGGCTGCCGGTGCGGGCAAATGAAGCGCAACCCGGCACGAAGAAACCTCGCCGGTTCACGGTGACTGACATGGAAGCCGCGATTCTGGAAGTTGCGTCAAAAGCAGAAACTGAGCGGCGGTCTGCCAAGGCCCGCGGGTGAGCGTAAGCGCCCTGCTGCTTCAGGCTCGGCGCTTCAACGCTGAAGGACGGAAAG
>NZ_NKFG01000012.1:0-1401 GCF_002223155.1 Burkholderia sp. AU31652
TGAACTGCACCCCAAAAGTTGGACATCGATCCAACCTTTGGGGTGTTTTTCATGAGCAAGTACACGGAGCAGTTCAAGGTATCCATTGCAGAGGAGTACGAGTCCGGCCACGCTGGGTTCCGTGAGATGTCCAAGCGCCACGGCGTCGATGAGGCGACGATCCGCAAGTGGGTGGCGGCCCATCGCATACATGGTCCGGCAGGCTTGAAGAAGAAGTGCGAGCGCTACAGCGCAGAGTTCAAGTTGCTTGTACTGCAGCAAATGCGTAGCGAAGGGTTGTCAGCGCGTGAGACGGCTGCACGCTTCAACATTAGGAACCGTACGGCCATCGGCCAGTGGAAACGCCAGTATGATGAAGGCGGTATAGACGCACTGTCGCCGCGCCAGCGGGGGCGCCCCAGGAAGATGCCCAAGCCACCGCTCACGCCACCGCCGCTACCCGAGGACGATACGCGCTCCCGACAGGAACTACTCGACGAGTTGAACTTCCTGCGCATGGAGAACGCGTACTTAAAAAAGCTCGAAGCCTTGGCTCAAGCGCAGCAGCGATCAGCGCAACGCAAAAAGCGCAAATCGTGCTCGAGCTAAGGCAGCAATATCCGCTTGCGGGCTTGTTGAAGGTTGCCGGCTTGGCGCGCAGCACGTTCTACTATCATCAGAAATTGCTCGGAGCAGCCGACAAGTATGCCGATACAAGGGCAAGAATCTGCTCGCTGTTCGAACGGCACAAGGGCCGCTACGGCTATCGACGCATCACGCTCGCTCTACGTAATCTGGGACAGGTGATTAACCACAAGACTGTGGCGCGTCTGATGGGTGAGTTGCGGCTGAAGTCTTGTGTGCGCCCGAAGAAATACCGCTCCTACAAAGGTAGCGTCGGACGTGTTGCACCTCATGTTTTACAGCGTCGGTTCTACGCAAAGCGTCCGAATGAGAAGTGGGTAACGGATGTCACGGAATTCAACGTGGGTGGCCAGAAGCTGTACCTGTCACCAGTGCTCGATCTGTACAACGGCGAGATCATTGCTTATGAAACCGCGAGGCGCCCGGCGTTCGAGATGGTCAGCGCAATGCTTCGCAAGGCATTGGCGCGCTTGAAGTCACACGAGCGGCCTCTCTTGCATTCGGATCAGGGCTGGCAGTACCAGATGCCTGCGTATCGCCGCCTACTGCAGCAACGAGCGCTCACGCAAAGCATGTCGCGTAAAGGGAATTGCCTGGACAACGCCGCCATGGAGAGCTTCTTCGGCACGCTGAAATCCGAGTTCTTCCATCTGAATCGGTTCCGCAACCTGGACGAACTGCAAACCGGCTTGGCAAGCTACATCCACTACTACAATCACGACCGCATCAAACTGAAACTAAAAGGGCTGAGTCCCGTGCAATACAGAACTCAGCCCT
>NZ_NKFG01000013.1:0-1373 GCF_002223155.1 Burkholderia sp. AU31652
CGGGCTTAATAGGATGGTCAGCCCGATCCTCACTCAGTGGACTACGCTGAGTGAGGATTTTGTCCTTCTGGAGGGCCATCATGGACACGGTATCGCTGATCGGAATCGATCTCGGCAAGCACTGCTTCCACCTGCATGGACAGGATGCGTCAGGCAGGATGGCGTTCCGTAAAAAGCTCACGCGTAGCCAGATGTTCACGCTGCTGGGCAATTTTCCGCGTTGCATTGTGGTCATGGAGGCCTGCGCCGGTGCTCACTGGATCGCACGTCGACTTCAAGCGCTGGGCCATGAGGCCAAGCTGATTTCTCCGCAATTCGTCAAACCGTTCCGGCAAGGCAACAAGAACGATTTCGCGGACGCCCAGGCGATCTGCGAAGCAGCCGCTCGTTCGAGCATGCGTTTCGTGAGCCCGCACAACGAAGCCCAGCAGATCGTTTCAGCCTTGCACCGTGTGCGCGAGCGGCTGGTGCGTGACCGCACCGGCACGATCAATCAGATTCATGCGTTTCTGTTGGAGTTCGGTATCAGCTTGCCGCGCGGCATGGCAGTGATCCGGCGACTGCCTGCCGTGCTCGAGGCAGAATCGTTGCCGCCGAGGCTGGTGGTCGTGCTCGAACGTTTGCAGGCGCACTTCAAGTATCTGGACGAGCAGATCCACCAGCTCGAACGTGAGTTGCTTACCCAGCTACACGAGGATGAACGCAGCGAACGACTGCTCGAGATTCCTGGCATTGGCCCGATGACCGCCAGCGTGTTGATGTCAGAGTTGGGCGATGCCCAGCAATATGGCTCAGCAAGGCAGTTTGCAGCTTCGGTCGGTCTGGTGCCGCGGCAGTACAGCACCGGCGGCAAACCAACGCTACTGGGCATCAGCAAGCGTGGCGACAAGGAACTGCGACGGCTGCTGGTGCAATGTGCGCGGGCCATCATGCAGCGCATCGAGCACCGCACGGATGCATTGGGCGTCTGGATTCGCAGCCTGTTGGCGCGACGACACTCGAACGTGGTGGCCTGTGCCCTGGCCAACAAACTGGCGAGGATCGCCTGGGCCATCCTCGCCAAAGGGACACACTACCGGAGCATCGAGGCTGTTCCCTCAGTCTGACGCTTCCTATCGCTTACGGCTTCAGTTTCAGTAGTCACCTCTGGTTTTGCGACGCGAGATACGTGAAGGCATAAACGACTCAACGGCCGGGCAAGTAACCTGACACAAAAAACAGCACCTCAATGCTGTGGGCTTTTTGAGGTTTGCCCGGCGCGGCTCCCATCATGGGGCGGGATCTTTCCCATCCGCGACCCCGGATAGATTCGAGCAAGTCCACTTTAGGTCAACACTGCCTCGCTTGCAAAAATCGGGCTGACCATAGATTTT
>NZ_NKFG01000014.1:0-743 GCF_002223155.1 Burkholderia sp. AU31652
CCGAAGTGTTGGTGTGCGAACCATTCGCCGGTGCGGCCGAAGCCGCCGATCACTTCGTCGGCCACCAGCAGGATGTCGTACTTGCGGCAGATCCGCTGGATTTCCGGCCAGTACGTCGACGGCGGGAAGATCACGCCGCCCGCGCCCTGGAACGGCTCGCCGATGAACGCGGCGACGTTCTCCGCGCCGAGTTCGAGGATCTTCGCTTCGAGCTGCTGCGCGCGTGCCAGGCCGAACGCTTCCGGCGTTTCGCCGGCCGCCGCTTCACCGAAGAAATACGGCTGGTCGATATGCACGATGTTCTCGACCTTCGACGGCATCTGCTCGTGCATGTAGCCCATCCCGCCGAGCGTGCCGCCGGCGATCGTCGAGCCGTGATAGCCGTTCTTGCGCGAGATCACGTATTTCTTCTGCGGCTGGCCCTGCACGCGCCAGTACTGGTGCACGAGGCGCAGCACGGTGTCGTTGCCTTCCGAGCCGCTGTTGCAATAGAAGAAGTGGTTGAAGCCGGCCGGCGTGACTTCCGCGAGCATCGCGGAGAGTTCGATCACCGGCGGGTGCGTGGTCTTGAAGAACGTGTTGTAGAACGGCAGTTCCTGGATCTGGCGATACGCGGCGTCGGCGAGTTCCTTGCGGCCGTAGCCGACGTTCACGCACCAGAGGCCGGCCATCCCGTCGATCACCTTGTTGCCGTCCGAGTCCCACAGGTAGACGCCGTCGGCCTTCACGATCACGCGGCTGCC
>NZ_NKFG01000015.1:0-662 GCF_002223155.1 Burkholderia sp. AU31652
TCCCACAGTTCCTTGATGCCGATCCCGTAGGCCTGCGGATCCGCGTTCGCGTCGAGCTTGAACTTCGAGATCAGCTGGCGGCCCAGATGGCCGCGGCAGCCTTCGGCGAACAGCGTGTATTTCGCGTGCAGCTCCATGCCGAGCTGGAAGTTCTCGGTCGGCTCGCCGTCCTTGCCCACGCCCATGTTGCCGGTCGCGACGCCTTTGACCGAGCCGTCGTCGTTATAGAGAATCTCCGCAGCGGGGAAGCCCGGGAAGATCTCGACGCCCAGCGCTTCGGCCTGTGCCCCAAGCCAGCGCGTGACGTTGCCCAGCGAAATCACGTAGTTGCCGTGATTCTGGAAGTTGGCGGGCAGCGCCCAGTTCGGCGTGGTGACCGCGCTCTTCTCGGACAGGAACAGGAAGCGGTCTTCCGTCACCTCGACGTCGAGCGGCGCGCCGCGTTCCTTCCAGTCGGGGAACAGTTCGTTGATCGCGCGCGGGTCCATCACCGCGCCCGACAGGATGTGCGCGCCGATCTCGGAACCTTTCTCGAGCACGCACACGCCGATCTCGGTGCCTTTCTCGGCGGCCAGCTGCTTGAGCCGGATCGCCGCCGACAGCCCGGCGGGGCCGCCGCCGACGATCACGACGTCGTATTCCATCGATTCGCGCGGGCCGTA
>NZ_NKFG01000016.1:0-596 GCF_002223155.1 Burkholderia sp. AU31652
GGCAAGACCGCAGTCGTCACGGGCGCCGCGAGCGGCATCGGCAAGGAAATCGCACTCGAGCTCGCGAAAGCGGGCGCGGCCGTCGCGATCGCCGACCTGAACCAGGACGGCGCGAACGCGGTCGCTGACGAAATCGTCAAGGCAGGCGGCAAGGCGATCGGCGTCGCGATGGACGTGACGAACGAGGAAGCCGTGAACAGCGGTATCGACAAGGTGGCCGAAACGTTCGGCTCGGTCGACATCCTCGTGTCGAACGCGGGCATCCAGATCGTCAATCCGATCGAGAACTATTCGTTCGCCGACTGGAAGAAGATGCAGGCGATCCACGTCGACGGCGCGTTCCTCACGACCAAGGCCGCGCTGAAGCACATGTACAAGGACGATCGCGGCGGTGTCGTGATCTACATGGGTTCGGTGCACTCGCACGAAGCGTCGCCGCTGAAGTCGGCGTACGTGACGGCCAAGCACGGCCTGCTCGGCCTGGCCCGCGTGCTGGCGAAGGAAGGCGCAAAGCACAACGTGCGCTCGCACGTCGTGTGTCCGGGCTTCGTGCGCACGCCGCTGGTCGACAAGCAGATTCCGGAGCAGGCGAAGGA
>NZ_NKFG01000020.1:0-595 GCF_002223155.1 Burkholderia sp. AU31652
GTGGTCGAGCCGCCGAAGCGCGCAGCCGGCGTGAAGGTGCCGGACGTGAAGACGCTGGTCGAGAAGCTGAAGACCGAAGCCAAGGTGCTGTAAGAGGGAGCGGAAAGAAATGACGATTCTGGTGATTGCAGAACACGACAACGCGTCGATCAAGGCCGCGACGCTGAACACGGTGGCGGCGGCGGCGAAGATCGGCGGCGACATTCACGTGCTGGTCGCGGGCCACAACGCGCAAGGCGCAGCCGACGCGGCAGCGAAGATCGCAGGTGTGTCGAAGGTCCTCCTGGCCGACGCGCCGCAACTCGAAGCGGGCCTCGCGGAAAACGTCGAAGCGACCGCGTTGAACATCGCGAAGGACTACTCGCACATCCTCGCGCCGGCGACGGCCTACGGCAAGAACATCGCGCCGCGCATCGCCGCGAAGCTGGACGTCGCGCAGATCTCGGACATCACGGCAGTCGATTCGGCCGACACGTTCGAGCGCCCGATCTACGCGGGCAACGCGATCGCGACGGTGCAGTCGAGCGATCCGATCAAGGTCATCACGGTGCGTGCAACGGGTTTCGATCCGGTGGCAGCGGAAGGCGGCAGCGCA
>NZ_NKFG01000017.1:0-575 GCF_002223155.1 Burkholderia sp. AU31652
AGAAGTGGCTAGTCTAACCGCAAGGAGGACGGTCACCACGGTAGGATTCATGACTGGGGTGAAGTCGTAACAAGGTAGCCGTATCGGAAGGTGCGGCTGGATCACCTCCTTTCCAGAGCTTCTCGCAAAGTTGAGCGCTCACGCTTATCGGCTGTAAATTTAAAGACAGACTCAGGGGTCTGTAGCTCAGTCGGTTAGAGCACCGTCTTGATAAGGCGGGGGTCGTTGGTTCGAATCCAACCAGACCCACCATTGTCTGGCGGTAGGTACCTGAGGTTATCTGTACTCATGGGGGCATAGCTCAGCTGGGAGAGCACCTGCTTTGCAAGCAGGGGGTCGTCGGTTCGATCCCGTCTGCCTCCACCAATCTTCAATGACAAACATTCGAATGACGATTGTTCGAGTCTTTGTCATTGGCGATTGAGCCAGTCAGAGTGATACGTAGTACGTATCGGCTGTCGTTCTTTAACAATCTGGAAGAAGCAAGTAATTTGGATAGCGGAAGCGTCTTGAGATGGACGTGGAAACTATCCGGGTTGTGATTGTATCGATGTATCTCAAGATGATTCGAACTC
>NZ_NKFG01000018.1:0-551 GCF_002223155.1 Burkholderia sp. AU31652
CCGCGAATGCCTCGTTGATCTCCATCAGGTCCAGGTCGCCCGGCGTCCAGCCCGCGCGCTCCAGGCACCGGCGCGATGCCGGCACCGGGCCCATCCCCATCACGCTCGGATCCACGCCCGCGTTCGCATACGCCTTGATCCGCGCCAGCGGCGTCAGGCCGAGTGCCGCCGCCTTCTGCGCCGACATCACCAGCACCGCCGCCGCGCCGTCGTTCAGCCCCGACGCGTTCGCCGCCGTTACCGAGCCGTCCTTCGAGAACGCCGGCTTCAGCCCGGCCAGCGATTCCGCCGTCACGCCGTGACGCACGAATTCATCGGTGGCGAACTGCAGCGGCTCGCCTTTGCGTTGCGGAATCGCCACCGGCACGATTTCATCGTCGAAGCGGCCGGCCTTCTGCGCGGCTTCCGCCTTGTTCTGCGACAGCGCCGCGAACGCGTCCTGCTCTTCGCGCGTGATCCCGTATTCCTTCGCGACGTTCTCCGCCGTGATGCCCATGTGGTACTGGTTGTACACGTCCCACAGGCCGTCGACGATCATCGTGTCGACCAGC
>NZ_NKFG01000019.1:0-551 GCF_002223155.1 Burkholderia sp. AU31652
CCGCGAATGCCTCGTTGATCTCCATCAGGTCCAGGTCGCCCGGCGTCCAGCCCGCGCGCTCCAGGCACCGGCGCGATGCCGGCACCGGGCCCATCCCCATCACGCTCGGATCCACGCCCGCGTTCGCGTATGCCTTGATCCGCGCCAGCGGCGTCAGGCCGAGTGCCGCCGCCTTCTGCGCCGACATCACCAGCACCGCCGCCGCGCCGTCGTTCAGCCCCGACGCGTTCGCCGCCGTCACCGAGCCGTCCTTCGAGAACGCCGGCTTCAGCCCGGCCAGCGATTCCGCCGTCACGCCGTGACGCACGAATTCGTCGGTGGCGAACTGCAGCGGCTCGCCCTTGCGTTGCGGAATCGCCACCGGCACGATTTCATCGTCGAAGCGGCCGGCCTTCTGCGCCGCTTCCGCCTTGTTCTGCGACAACGCCGCGAACGCGTCCTGCTCTTCGCGCGTGATCCCGTATTCCTTCGCGACGTTCTCCGCCGTGATGCCCATGTGGTACTGGTTGTACACGTCCCACAGGCCGTCGACGATCATCGTGTCGACCAGC
>NZ_NKFG01000024.1:0-473 GCF_002223155.1 Burkholderia sp. AU31652
GCATCGAAGTACCGCAACAGCGGCCAGACCTGCGTGTGCACGAACCGTTTCTACGTGCATGAAGCCGTGTACGACCAGTTCGCGCAGAAGCTCGCGGCAGCCGTCGGCCAGCTGAAGGTGGGCCGCGGCACGGAGCCGGGCGTCACGCAAGGTCCGCTGATCAACGAAGCCGCCGTGCTGAAGGTCGAGGCGCACATCGAGGACGCGCTCGCGAAGGGTGCGACCGTCGTGACGGGCGGCAAGCGCCACGCGCTCGGCCACGGCTTCTTCGAGCCGACCGTGCTGACGGGTGTCACGCCGGCGATGAAGGTCGCGAAGGAAGAGACGTTCGGGCCGCTCGCGCCGCTGTTCAAGTTCGGCAGCGACGACGAAGTGATCCGCCTCGCGAACGACACCGAGTTCGGCCTGGCCGCGTACTTCTACAGCCGCGACATCGGCCGCGTGTGGAAGGTGGCGGAAGCGCTCGAATACGG
>NZ_NKFG01000008.1:0-415328 GCF_002223155.1 Burkholderia sp. AU31652
GTATCGGCTGTCGTTCTTTAACAATCTGGAAGAAGCAAGTAATTTGGATAGCGGAAGCGTCTTGAGATGGACGTGGAAACTATCCGGGTTGTGATTGTATCGATGTATCTCAAGATGATTCGAACTCTATGTTCGACTTAAATTGGAATACGGCACAACGCGAGAACTCAACCTGTAACGAGACAGACTCGTTATAGGGTCAAGCGAACAAGTGCATGTGGTGGATGCCTTGGCGATCACAGGCGATGAAGGACGCGGTAGCCTGCGAAAAGCTACGGGGAGCTGGCAAACGAGCTTTGATCCGTAGATGTCCGAATGGGGAAACCCACTCCTTTTGGAGTATCCATGGCTGAATACATAGGCCATGTGAAGCGAACGCGGTGAACTGAAACATCTAAGTAACCGCAGGAAAAGAAATCAACCGAGATTCCCAAAGTAGTGGCGAGCGAAATGGGATGAGCCTTGCACTCTTTATTTGTATTGTTAGCCGAACGCTCTGGAAAGTGCGGCCATAGCAGGTGATAGCCCTGTAGGCGAAAACAGTATGAAAGAACTAGGTGTGCGACAAGTAGGGCGGGACACGTGAAATCCTGTCTGAAGATGGGGGGACCATCCTCCAAGGCTAAATACTCGTGATCGACCGATAGTGAACCAGTACCGTGAGGGAAAGGCGAAAAGAACCCCGGGAGGGGAGTGAAATAGATCCTGAAACCGCATGCATACAAACAGTCGGAGCCTCGTAAGGGGTGACGGCGTACCTTTTGTATAATGGGTCAGCGACTTACGTTCAGTAGCAAGCTTAACCGTATAGGGCAGGCGTAGCGAAAGCGAGTCCGAATAGGGCGTTCAGTTGCTGGGCGTAGACCCGAAACCAAGTGATCTATCCATGGCCAGGATGAAGGTGCGGTAACACGTACTGGAGGTCCGAACCCACTAACGTTGAAAAGTTAGGGGATGAGCTGTGGATAGGGGTGAAAGGCTAAACAAACTTGGAAATAGCTGGTTCTCTCCGAAAACTATTTAGGTAGTGCCTCGTGTCTCACCTTCGGGGGTAGAGCACTGTCATGGTTGGGGGGTCTATTGCAGATTACCCCGCCATAGCAAACTCCGAATACCGAAGAGTGCAATCACGGGAGACAGACATCGGGTGCTAACGTCCGGTGTCAAGAGGGAAACAACCCAGACCGCCAGCTAAGGTCCCCAAATATAGCTAAGTGGGAAACGAAGTGGGAAGGCTAAAACAGTCAGGAGGTTGGCTTAGAAGCAGCCACCCTTTAAAGAAAGCGTAATAGCTCACTGATCGAGTCGTCCTGCGCGGAAGATGTAACGGGGCTAAGCTATATACCGAAGCTGCGGATGCGTGCTTAGCACGCATGGTAGGAGAGCGTTCTGTAAGCCTGCGAAGGTGTCTCGGAAGGGATGCTGGAGGTATCAGAAGTGCGAATGCTGACATGAGTAGCGATAAAGGGGGTGAAAGGCCCCCTCGCCGTAAGCCCAAGGTTTCCTACGCAACGTTCATCGGCGTAGGGTGAGTCGGCCCCTAAGGCGAGGCAGAAATGCGTAGCTGATGGGAAGCAGGTCAATATTCCTGCACCATTGTTAGATGCGATGGGGGGACGGATCGCGGAAGGTTGTCCGGGTGTTGGAAGTCCCGGTCGCTGCATTGGAGAAGGCGCTTAGGCAAATCCGGGCGCGTAATTCAAGGGTGTGGCGCGAGCTCCCTAGGGAGCGAAGCAATTGGAAGTGGTTCCAAGAAAAGCCTCTAAGCTTCAGTCTAACGATGACCGTACCGCAAACCGACACAGGTGGGCGAGATGAGTATTCTAAGGCGCTTGAGAGAACTCGGGAGAAGGAACTCGGCAAATTGGTACCGTAACTTCGGGATAAGGTACGCCCTTGTAGCTTGACTGGCCTGCGCCAGGAGGGTGAAGGGGTTGCAATAAACTGGTGGCTGCGACTGTTTAATAAAAACACAGCACTCTGCAAACACGAAAGTGGACGTATAGGGTGTGACGCCTGCCCGGTGCCGGAAGATTAAATGATGGGGTGCAAGCTCTTGATTGAAGTCCCGGTAAACGGCGGCCGTAACTATAACGGTCCTAAGGTAGCGAAATTCCTTGTCGGGTAAGTTCCGACCTGCACGAATGGCGTAACGATGGCCACACTGTCTCCTCCCGAGACTCAGCGAAGTTGAAGTGTTTGTGATGATGCAATCTACCCGCGGCTAGACGGAAAGACCCCATGAACCTTTACTGTAGCTTTGCATTGGACTTTGAACCGATCTGTGTAGGATAGGTGGGAGGCTATGAAACCGGAACGCTAGTTTCGGTGGAGCCGTCCTTGAAATACCACCCTGGTTTGTTTGAGGTTCTAACCTTGGCCCGTGATCCGGGTCGGGGACAGTGCATGGTAGGCAGTTTGACTGGGGCGGTCTCCTCCCAAAGCGTAACGGAGGAGTACGAAGGTACGCTAGGTACGGTCGGAAATCGTGCTGATAGTGCAATGGCATAAGCGTGCTTAACTGCGAGACCGACAAGTCGAGCAGGTGCGAAAGCAGGTCATAGTGATCCGGTGGTTCTGTATGGAAGGGCCATCGCTCAACGGATAAAAGGTACTCTGGGGATAACAGGCTGATACCGCCCAAGAGTTCATATCGACGGCGGTGTTTGGCACCTCGATGTCGGCTCATCTCATCCTGGGGCTGTAGCCGGTCCCAAGGGTATGGCTGTTCGCCATTTAAAGAGGTACGTGAGCTGGGTTTAAAACGTCGTGAGACAGTTTGGTCCCTATCTGCCGTGGGCGTTGGATATTTGAAGGGGGCTGCTCCTAGTACGAGAGGACCGGAGTGGACGAACCTCTGGTGTACCGGTTGTCACGCCAGTGGCATCGCCGGGTAGCTATGTTCGGAAGAGATAACCGCTGAAAGCATCTAAGCGGGAAACTCGCCTTAAGATGAGATATCCCTGGGGACTAGATCCCCTTGAAGGGTCGTTCGAGACCAGGACGTTGATAGGTCAGGTGTGTAAGCGCAGTAATGCGTTCAGCTAACTGATACTAATTGCCCGTAAGGCTTGATCCTATAACAAGTCTGCCTTGTAGATCGGCGCCGTGCCCTAGCACGAGCCGCGATCCAAAGCGACAAGTTGGATTCTCGTGTGTGATACACACAACTCAAGATTACTGCTTCTTCCCAGATTGGTTGTGCTGCGAAGCCAGCACAACAACCCTCTTTGCCTGATGACCATAGCGAGTCGGTCCCACCCCTTCCCATCCCGAACAGGACCGTGAAACGACTCTACGCCGATGATAGTGCGGATTCCCGTGTGAAAGTAGGTAATCGTCAGGCTCCCTAAGCCGAAAACCCCCGCCCGAAAGGCGGGGGTTTTTGCATTTCGGCGGCGGAAATGCTTCGGGGTGCGGGATGGCGGCGGTGTTCTTTAGCCCGAGATCCCATGGAAGAACCGCTTCGACGGCATCGCCACTCAACAAACGACGACCGTAAATTCGACTCCCGATTCAAAGTCCAGGGTCGTGGTCGAAAACCGCGGGTCGTTGTCGAGGTAGTGCTTGTACGGTCGAACGGCGTCCTCGGCTGTGTACATGTTGTCGGCCAGTACGACCGATCCCGGGCGAAGCAGGCGCTCGATCTGCTTGAAGAGCCTCAGATAGGCGTCGGCCCATATGTCGATGAACACCATGTCGAACGTACCGTCCAGTTCGGCAACGGTCTCGAATACGTCGCCCTCCCGCATGTCGACATAGGCATCCAGGCCCGCTGTTCTGACGTGAGCGCGCAAATGTGCGCACTTGAGCGGATCACGTTCGGTCGCGACGACAACGCCACGGCCCAACGTGCGCAGCGCCTCGGCGAAATACAGCGTGGATACGCCGCATGAACTGCCAAGTTCAAGGATTCTGGCCGGTCGTTGCGAGAGCACCATGTTGCGCAAGAATCCGCCCGTTTCCGGCGACACGGCCAACGATAGCGGACTGCCTTCGGGGGAATCGAAGTCGTCGCTGGACAGCCCGACGGTTTCGAGAAACCGCCCCCGCAGACGGGGCGCGATCGCTTCGTATTCCTCGGCTAACGACAGAAAATCCTCGTTCGATCCCTGGAACTGCGCACGGGCGCGGGCGACGATTTCGGTCCGGCTCTCTTCGTGGAGCCGCTGCAGAAGAGCGATGGTGGGTGACGCCATGTGCGTTTCCTTGAAGAGATTGATTCGGTCGACGCAGTATTCAGCGGCGGCATCTCTCATCAGAGATGCCGCGCTGTCGCTCGATATCGGCGATACACGGAGGTTGCTATACCGTATGGGCAAGCGTGATTGCGCGTTCGGGGCACGCCGTCACACACAGTCCGCATGACCGGCACGCGTGCGCATTCGGCGTATAGGCGACCTTCATTCCATGCACGCGCTGCTTCAGGCGATGCATCAAATCAAGGCCGAGGTAATCGACTTTGTCGATGCGCCGGATCTCGAACACGTTCTCGGGACAAACGGCGACACAATCCCCTTTGCCTTCGCAGCGCTTCAGATCGACGACCGGCGCAATCACACCCGGCTTCTGTTTGCAGCCGCCCGTTGATTTGTCGGGCATGTTCATTCTCCCGTGGGCCGGTTGCTGCCGGATCGCCACGCGGTCCGGAAATGCTCGCGTTCCTCGGGGGTCATGGACTCCCACTTGCGCCAGTGGCGTCGACCGCGCCAGCCGTGATGTCCGCGGAATCCGCCGAACAGGATGCGGCTCAACACGAGCAGGCCCAGCGCATGGGCGAAGTCGATCGTACGGGCGCCGACGAATAGCGCCGGCATGACCCAGTTCCATAACATCATGACGACCCATCCGAGCACGCCTATCGCGATCAACACGAGAAGCGCCTTGCCTGCACATCTGATTCGGAAATTCATCTGTCGATTCCTCTAGGTGTTATCCAGTTCGTCATAAATGGGCTGGAGTCGGTCACGCAAATGCAAGACCGCATAGCGTTTGCGAGCGAGCAGCGTATTGAGCGCGACACCGTTTTGTGCGGCCATTTCCTTGAAAGACTGGCCCTCCAGCTCGTGTGCGATAAATACCTCCCGCTGATTGGTCGGCAACTCGTCGAGCGCATCCTGCAAGGCCTTGAGCACGAGCGTGCGCGCATAGCGTGCTTCGGGGCCGGCATCATGCGCCGGTAGCGCGAGGTCCAGGCGATACTCACCGTTTGTGTCATCGTCGACCTCGGGCAGATCGGTCAGAGGCTGCTCCTTCTTCTTGCGAAAACGGTCAACGATGCGGTTGCGCGCGGCACGGAAAAGCCACGCACTCGCCTGCTCGATTGGCGCAGGAAGTCGATACGCCTGTACGAATTCGTGAAACACATCCTGCAGGATGTCCTCGGCGTCGTCCGGGTCGCGAATCCGACGCCGGATAAAATTCACTAGCTTCGATCGTTCACGCATCACTGTCGCTGTGATGTCGCGGTCTGGGTCGGTCATCGTGTGCGAAGTGGGTGGCGATTCCATGTGCCTGAAGACGTTTCAGGCGCGCGAATATTGTGGCGAGAGAAAAAAATCTGCTGCCGAATGCGTCGGCCTTGCGGTGATACCCTTTATCGTTGGCTAAGCCGGGAGCGCACTTATCGTCGGCGGCTCGTCAAATACGCGTGCCGGAGCGGAATCGATACCTGATCCCGTCTCTCGGCTTCGACACGCTGAACGAGATGCCTTTCTGCTACCGGCCACGCGGAAGTCGACCGAATCGCGATGCAGATAGACCGTCAAACCTCCGGCGAACCGGAACATGGCAACCTTCCGCGTATCCGGACGAGCGTTGACAGTTCTTCAAGGCTCCCTGCTACGCGCCCCGGTCAGTCCGCACGGTATCCGATCTTGCCGGATCGGCACGTCCGTCTTTCAATCCACGGTTCTGCCGATCCGTTGCGCACACTGGTCTGGCCAGTCAGGCCTTAAGTTCCCGCAGCCGCTGTCGTTAAACAGGACGTTGCCCGCTTTCGGCGAGCCCATTCATATAACGCGGTAACGGAGATCGAAGTCATCATGTTGTCCTCGATTCGTGCACGGATACTCGCGACCTGCGTCGCCATCGTGGTAACGGCGCTGGCCGTGACAGGCGGCCTGGTCTATTACGTCGTCAAGCAACACAACGACGCGACAATCGACCAGAATCACAAGTCGATCCTCGCCGGGCACGCGCTGGCGATCAACGAATGGGTGGCCAGCAGAGGCCGGGAAACCCAGGCACTCGCGGACACGATCCCGATCGGCGAGGGCGACCCGCTGCCGGCGCTGAAGTTGCTTGGGAAGTCGGGCGGCTTCGAGGTGTTGACGCTCGGCCTGCCGGACAAGACCGCGTTCTCGAACGTGCCGCTCGCACCCGGCTACGACCCGACATCACGCCCGTGGTACAAGCAGGCCGTCAGCGCCGGCAGCCTGGTCGTGACGGCACTCTATCGTGATGCAACGACCGGCAAGCCGGCTGTCGCGTTCGCGGTGCCCGTGGTGCGCGACGGCACGGTGAAGGGCGTGCTGGCCGCCAGCCTGTTCATGGAGAGCGTGAGCTCGATCGTCACCTCGGTACACCCGACACCCGCGAGCTTCGCATTTCTGGTGGACAAGAGCGGACGCGTGATTGCGTCGGCCAAGACCGACCTGATCATGAAACCGGCAACCGGTCTTTCGCCGGCACTCGACGCCGACCACCTCGGCGCGCTGCAAACCGCGTCCGAGCCCGTCGCGATCGACATCGACGGCGCCACCAAGCTGCTGCGGGCCCAGCCGATCGCGGGCACCGACTGGTCCCTCGTGCTCGCGCTCGACAAGGCCGACGTGACGGCCGGCATGCGCGCGGTCGCGACGACGACACTGGCGGCGATCCTGATCGTGGCCGTGATCGCGGCCGCGCTCGTCGGTGCGATGACGAACGCGGCCTTCAAGCGCATCCTGCTGGTTCGCGACGCGCTGACGGATGTCTCGACCGGCAGCGGCGACCTGACGAAACGCCTGCCTGCCGACGGCGCGGACGAAGCCGCGCAGATCGCGCATGCGTTCAACCTGTTCGCCGAAAAGATCAGTACGATCCTGCTGCAGATTCGCGAGTTCAGCGAATCCGTCAACCTCGCGAGCGCCGAGATCGCGCAGGGCAACCAGGATCTGTCCGGGCGGACCGAGCATGCTGCATCGAGCTTGCAGGAAACCGCCGCCGCGCTCGAGGAAATCGCCGGCACGGCCCGCAACTCGGCCGATGCCGCGAGCCAGGTGAGCCGTCTCGCGGAATCGGCGTCGGACGTCGCGGTGCGCGGCGGCACGGTCGTCAGCGAAGTCGTCTCGACGATGAACGAGATCACGCAGGCGTCGAGCGAGATCGCCAACATCGTCGGCGTGATCGACGGCATCGCGTTCCAGACCAACATTCTCGCGTTGAACGCTGCCGTCGAGGCCGCACGTGCGAACGAGCACGGCCGGGGCTTTGCGGTCGTCGCCGGCGAGGTGCGAGCGCTCGCGCAGCGCAGCGCGCAGGCTGCCAAGGAAATCAAGCAGTTGATTCACTCGTCGGTCGAGAAGATCGAGGGAGGCTCGGGACTCGTCCAGACGGCCGGCACGACGATGAACGAAATCGTCGAGGGCGTGCGCAGCATCACGAGCGTGATTGCGGAAATTACCGTGGCCGCCAAGGAGCAGAGCACGGGGATCGAGCAGGTGAATCAGGCGGTGTCGCATCTCGACAATGCGACGCAGCAGAACGCGGCGCTCGTCGAGCAGTCCGCGGCGGCCGCGACGTTGCTGCGCGAGCAGGCCGCCAGGCTCGCGCAGACGGTCGGCGAGTTCAAGCTCGAGGACCGCCGCACGATGACGTTGCAGTCAGCGTGAGAAGGGCGATACCGGGTGCGTCTGGCGGCGGTGCCGACGGACGTTGCAATCAGATCGTGATCCTCACGATCGGGAAGTACCTGCCCGGGACGACGCTCGATTCCTTTTCGCCGATTTTTTCGGCGCCGAGCGCCAGATAGAACGGAAGCGCATTGGGGTCCGCTTCGATCACGAAGCTCCTGATCCCTCTCGCGACGCTTTCCCTGCGGACCTCTTCCCACAGTGCCCGGGCGACACCGCGGCCCATGTGGTCGGGATGGACGAACAGCCATCCGGGCGTCGGGCGATCCGATTCCGATGACGCCCGGACCCAGAACCCGATGATTGCCGCGCCGGACTCCGCAACGTATCCGATCGACCCATCGATCGTCTCCGGCGCAATCGTGAGATCGCTCTGCCACAAGTCCAGCCAGTCCTGCGGATAGCCCCAGTGTGCCTTCGAAATGCGAGCCAGCCGCGTGAGTGCGTCCGCGTCCGCGGTACGGGCTGCGCGTACGGTGAATGCTTGGTGCATCTCGTCTCCTGTGATGGTCGACACCTTCGTCGGGGTATCGCCCGGCTCGCATCGACTCAACTCAACGCCGGATTCGCGGGGCTTGCCGACTCGAAGGAACGTCGCGCACGACGCAGCTACGCGACCTGCGATGCATGCCCGGCGACGACGCGCCAGCCGGCGGATGATCGGCGCCAGAGCCGAGTATAGGCAAACATGCCGTCGAACGCCGTGCCGTCGAAATGGCCGGCGAGTCTCGCCTTCGTCGTGGTCAGGATCATCTCGCCGATCGCGCATGCGCGTGTTTCCTGCACATCGAGCCTGTCGAGGCGCAGCAGCTTCGCGCGATGCGCGGCCAGGTCGTCCTCCTTCGAGATGACCTGGCCGGTCGGAACGGTGAACACCAGGTCGTCGTCCAGCAACGCATCGAGCGCTTCGACATCGTTGGCCAGCATCGCGACACGAAGCGCGGCTTCGCTGGGTTCGATAGTTGTACGGATTGCATCCATTTCAGGGCCTCGCATCGTCTCTGAAGGTCTGTGGTTCAGCTCATACCGGCGAGCAACAGCAGCAACGAACATACCGCACCGCCGGATACCGTCTACCGCGCGTTCGACAGCGATTGGCGCCGGACGAGCATCACCACGCAGATGCCGATCGACGCGATGACGTTGACGGCCGGATAGAACGCGACCGCGACGCTCCACGTGCTCAACGCCAGCAACGCCAGCGCGTACTTGAGCACGCACAGCGCGAAATACGTGAGGCTCTCGCTCCACGGATCGCAGATCGTCTTGCGGACGGTCGGGCCGAGGCCGGCCAGCTCGATCAGCGTGACCAGACAGATCGAGAGCGTCGGGTCGTTGGTCAGCATCCACAGCGGAATGGCCGACAGGGCCGCGACCAGGAAAAACCAGTCGACGCGTGTCCAGCCGCGTTCTCCCCGAAAGATGCTTGCCACCAGCGTTAGGAAGCAGGTAACGGCAATGGCTGCCGTGCACCACGCGGACGGCCCGGCACCCGCGACGAACTGGCCGGCCGCCGCGATCGCCGTGACGACCGACCACACGAGCCAGGTGAACAGATGCGGGCGAATCGTGCGCCGGTAGATGGCGAGCGCATACGGAATCGCCGCCAGCAAAGACACGGCCGTTCCTATCACGCCGAAGATCGAAGCGGCGCCATGATCGACATTCACCATCGTCAGCATCCTTGTTCCCACTGGCCGACCAGTATGTGGTTGGACTGGGCGGGGCGCAACGTCGTACCGGCCAGATGTCGCTGCGGATGACACGTCGAATCTCATCGGAAAGCCGACGCGATCGCACGCAAACAAACGGCACCGGGATCGCGACGTGGCAGGAAAACCCACTGCACGACCGCGGAATGAATAGAAATAACCTCTTCAATGAGAAGAAAAACTGTTCTTTCAAATCTCTTTTTGACGACCGACAGTTTGCCAACCGGACGACTGCGGCGATGCGCGGCGGTCATGGGCATCGGTCGTGCCCGCTGGCGTCTTTCGTCGGGTCGAGTTCAGGCGCAGAACAACGCATAAACGCCTGGTCGTCAAAACGGAGTCTTGAATGAACCCAACTTCAGCAGAAACTCATCAGCACGCGGACTGGAGACGTCTCGCGCCGCAAGTGGTCCCGAGAACACTCGCGCAAATTGGCGGGCGCGGCGTGCCGGCTCGAAGCGGTCGGACGTTCACCGCGATCAATCCGGCGACGGAGGCCGTCATCGCGGAAGTCGCGTCGTGCGATGCACCGGACGTCGACGACGCCGTGCGCGCCGCGCGTCACGCGTTCGAATCCGGCGTCTGGTCACGTTGCGCGCCGGCCGAGCGCAAGCGCGTGCTGTGCCGGCTGGGCGAGCTCATCGCAGCGCACGGCGCGGAGCTCGCGCTGCTCGACTCGCTCAACATGGGCAAGCGCGTGGCGGACGCGTTCAGCATCGACGTGCCGGCCGCGGGCGGCCTGTTCAGCTGGTACGGCGAAGCCGTCGACAAGCTGCATGGCGAAGTCGCGTCGACGGACCCCGGCAACCTCGCGGTCGTCACGCGCGAACCGTTGGGCGTGGTCGGTGCCGTGGTGCCGTGGAATTTTCCGCTCGACATGGTCGCGTGGAAGGTCGCGCCCGCGCTGGCGGCCGGCAACAGTGTCGTGCTGAAGCCGGCGGAGCAATCGCCGCTGTCCGCATTGCGTCTCGCGGAACTGGCGCTCGAGGCCGGCCTGCCGCCGGGCGTGCTGAACGTCGTGCCGGGTTACGGCGAGACCGCAGGGCGTGCGCTCGGGCTGCATCCCGACGTGGACGTGCTCGCCTTCACCGGATCGACGGCCGTCGGCAAGAAATTCCTCGAGTACGCCGCGCAGTCGAACATGAAGCAGGTGTGGCTCGAGTGCGGCGGCAAGAGCCCGAACCTGGTCTTCGACGATACGGACGATCTCGACCTGGCCGCACGCAAGGCGTGCTTCGGCATTTTCTTCAACCAGGGCGAGGTGTGTTCCGCCAATTCGCGGCTGCTGGTCCAGCGTTCGATTCACGATGCGTTCGTCGACCGGCTGATTGCGCATGCCGCCGCGTTCATGCCGGGCGATCCGCTTGATCCGGCGAGCGGGATGGGCGCCATCGTCGACGAGCAGCAGCATCGGCGCGTGCGCGAGTGGATCGCACGCGGCCGCGATAGCGCAACGCTCGCGATCGGCGGAGGCGCGCCGCGCGTCGACGGCAAGGGCTACTTCATCGAGCCGACGATCTTCATCGACGTGAAGCACGACGACCCCATCGCGCGCGAGGAGATCTTCGGGCCGGTGCTGTCGGTGATGGCGTTCGACACCGAGGACGAGGCCATCCGGCTCGCGAACGACTCGATTTATGGGCTGGCCGCGTCGCTCTGGACCGGCAGCCTGTCGCGCGCGCACCGCGTATCCGGGCGGCTGCGTGCCGGCACGGTGTCCGTGAACACCGTCGATGCGCTGAGCGCGCAGACGCCGTTCGGCGGGTTCCGCCAGTCGGGCTTCGGCCGCGATCTTTCGCTGCATGCGATCGACAAGTACACGGGCCTCAAGACAACCTGGATCAGTTACTGATTCGACGCGGCGGCCCGCATGCGGTTGCGCCGCGCAACACGACCACGCTTTTCATCCACACAACGAACCGGAGACTCGCCCATGAATGCGCCCAACTTTCCGCATCGTACGACACAGGACTATCAACGCAGCGACGCCGCGCATCACCTGCACGCATTCGTCGACCAGAAGGCGCTGAACGAGGAAGGCGCGCGCGTGATGGTGCGCGGCGAAGGTATCCATCTATGGGATAACGACGGCAACCGCTACCTGGACGGCATGTCCGGGCTGTGGTGCACCAACGTTGGCTATGGGCGGCCGGAGCTGGTCGACGCCGCCGCGCGGCAGATGAAGGAACTGTCCTACTACAACATGTTCTTTCATACGACGCACCCGTCGGTGATCGAACTGTCGGAGCGTCTGTTCGCGCTGCTCGGCAATCGCTTCAGTCACGTGGTGTATACCAATTCGGGATCCGAATCGAATGAAGTGCTGATTCGCACCGTGCGGCGGTTCTGGGACGTGATGGGCAAGCCGGAGAAGAAGGTGCTGATCGGTCGCGTGAACGGCTATCACGGGTCGACGGTGGGCAGCGCGTCGCTGGGCGGGATGGCGTTCATGCACGAAATGGGCGACCTGCCGATTCCGAACATCACGCACGTGGACGAACCGTACTGGTACGCGAACGGCGGCGACCTGAGCCCCGAGGCATTCGGCAAGCAGGCGGCGCTGTCGCTCGAGCGCAAGATCCTGGAGATCGGTGCGGACCGCGTGGCCGCGTTCGTCGCGGAGCCGTTCCAAGGGGCGGGCGGGATGATCTTCCCGCCGGACGGCTACTGGCAGGAGATCGAGCGCATCTGCCGACAGTACGACGTGCTGCTCTGTGCGGATGAAGTGATCGGCGGTTTCGGCCGTACCGGTGAGTGGTTCGCGCATCGTCACTTCGGCTTCGAACCGGACCTGATCTGCATGGCCAAGGGCCTGACCTCGGGCTACGTGCCGATGGGCGGGCTGATCATGAGCCGGCGCGTCGGCGAGGCGCTAGTCGACAAGGGGGGTGTCTACGCGCACGGGCTGACCTATTCGGGGCACCCGGTCGCGGCCGCCGTCGCATTGGCCAACCTCGACGTGCTCGAGCGCGAAGGCCTCGTCGAGCGGACCAAGACGGATACCGGGCCGTACCTGCAGAAGGCGCTGCGCGATGCGTTCGGCAATCATCCGCTCGTCGGCGAGATCCAGGGTGTGGGCGCGGTCGGCGCGATCCAGTTCGCGAAGAACAAGGCGACGCGCGAGCGCTTTGCGAACGAGGCCGACCTGACCTGGCACAGCCGGACCGTCGGGTTCGAACTCGGCGCGATCGTGCGTTCGACGAACGGCCGACTGATCGTTGCGCCGCCGCTGGTGATCGATCACGCGCAAATCGATGAACTGGTCGACACGATGCGCAAGGCCGTGGATGCCACCGCGCGCGAAGTGCTCGGGATCGACTGCTGACGGATTGAGCGACGCGCTTGCGCCCGATGAGCGTCGGGCGCAAGCGCGCCAAACCACAGGATCCGGTTCGGCGACGAGCCAATTGCGTGCGGCCACCGGAGCGGCAACCTGACCGGGTGAAGACTGGGTGTCGTGGGCGGTGATCGCGATAGGGCGATGTGCCGCTGACTGCATATTGGTAAGGAATGCAAATGGTATGGCTCGCGCGTCGAAGTCCGCACGGCTTTGAGCCGGCCACGTATTCCCGGTCACCCTTCAGCTCCCGAATCCACGAACATCACAACAGAAACAAGGAGACGACATGAGTCAGGGCGAGTCCATTGCTCATCTCGAGGAAAGCACCATCCAGCCGATTCCGCTGACCGAGCGGCACGGCAGCGCGAAGGATCTGTTCACGATCTGGTTCGGGTCGAACATCATGATGCTGACGATCGTTACCGGATCGCTCGCGACCACGGTGTTCAAGCAGCCGTTCTGGTGGGCGGCGCTCGCCACGCTCGTCGGCAGCCTGATCGGCGCGGTGTTCATGGCGCTGCATTCCGCGCAGGGGCCGCAGCTCGGCGTGCCGCAGATGATCCAGACCCGCGGGCAGTTCGGGTCGTTCGGCGCGCTGCTCGTGGTCGGGCTGGTGGTCGTGATGTATGTGGGCTTCTTCGCGTCGAACTGCGTGTTCGGCGGGCAGGCGCTGCACAGCCTGAACGCCGGCATTCCGCTCGATGCGGGCGTGGTGGTGATCGGCCTGATCAGCCTGCTCGGATCGATCTACGGCTACAAGCTGATCCACGCGTATGCGCGGCTGTTGAGCTGGTGCTCGGGCAGCGTGCTCGTGCTGGCGTTCGTGTGGATCATCTTCGTGCACGGACTGCCCGCCGATACGTTCTCGAAGCATTCGCTGAACCTGTCAGGGTTCCTGGGCGCGATGTCGGTCGCCGCGCTGTGGCAGATCGCCTATGCGCCTTACGTGTCGGACTATTCGCGCTACCTGCCGCCCGATACCGGGCCGCGCACGGCGTTCTGGTCGAGTTACTGGGGCTGCGTGCTCGGCTCGTTCTTCCCGATGCTGCTCGGTTGCCTGGTGGGGCTCGCGACGCCCGACGGCAATGTCGTGAGCGGCCTCACGGGCCTCACGCAAGGGATCAGCGTGCTCGTGATCGTCGTGCTGTCGTTCGGCATCGCGGCCAGCAATGCGATGGAACTGTATTGCGGCGCGCTGTCGGCCATCACCGTGCTGCAGACGCTCTTTCCATCGTGGTCGGGCAAGGCGCGGGCGCGGGCGATCACCGCGATCGTCCTGTGCGGCATCGCGCTCGCGATCGCGCTGTTCGGGCAGGACAATTTCCTCGCCGGCTACACGAACTTCATCCTGCTGCTGCTGTACGTGCTCGTGCCGTGGACCGCGATCAACCTCGTCGACTATTACCTCGTGTGTCACGGCGAGTACGACGTCGACTCGTTCTTCCGGCAGGACGGCGGCATCTACGGGCGCTTCAATACGATCGCCGTCGGCTCGTATTTCATCGGCATCGTCGCGCAGGCGCCGTTCATGGCGACCGATCTCTATACGGGAGAACTGGCGAGCCGGCTCGGCGGCGCGGACGTGTCGTGGATCGTCGGTTTGTCGCTGACGTCGCTCGTCTACTACGCGGGGTGCAAGCTGTTCTCGCGGCCGCTGCAGGGCGTCGCGTGAGCGTTTCCGTGCCGGCCGGGCATTCGGTGTTGACGACTGCCCGCCGCATCATCCGTTCGCGCCCCCCGGCTCCCCCTCCGCCGCATGCACGTCCCGCCGGAACGCACCCGGGCTCGTGCCTGTCCATTTCCGGAATGCGCGATGAAACGCGCTCGGCTCGGTGAAGCCGAGCTCGGCCGCGATCTCCGCGACGCCGAGCGCATGCCCGCGCAGCAACGACTGGGCCAGCGCGCCGCGCAGCTCGTCCTTGATTGCCGCGAAGCTTTGCCCTTCGCTGCGCAGACGCCGCCGCAGCGTCGCGGGCGTCGTGCCGAGGCGCATGGCCAGCGTATCGAAGTCGGGCCACTCCGCGGCCGGTAGCGCCTTCAACTGCGCGCGCGTCTTCGCGACCCAGCCCGTATCGTGCCGGTAGCGGACGAGCAGGTTGCCGGGCGCGCCGCGCAGGAAGGTCTTCAGCGCCTGCTCGGAACGGATCGTCGGCAGCGCGAGGTATGCGGCGTTGAACGCGAGCCGGCTGTCGGGCCGGTCGAAATGCACGGGCACGCCGAAGAACTGGTGATAGTCGCTGCGCTGGCCGGGGCTCGGGCACGCGAAGTCGATGCGCTGCAGCGGGATGCGCCGGCCGATCAGCCAGCACGCGACGCCGAGCAGGATCAGCCAGAACGTCCGGTACGCGAACGCCGGGTAGGGCGCGCCCGTCTGCGTCAGCACGATCTGCGCCTGCCCATCGGCCACGACGAGCTCGCCATGCGGCTCGTCCAGCACCACGCGCAGGAACTGCAGCGCGCGCCGCAACGCCTTGTCGAGCGTGCCGGCGTGCAGCACCGCATGGCACAGCAGCGTGAAGCTGCCGCGCCGCATCGGGCGCGCGGCGAGCCCGAAGAATTCGTCGTCGAGCGCACCGGCGATCGCGAGCCACAGCCTGCCGTACTGCTGCGGCGTGACGGGCTCGCGCACGGCGGCCGGCAGGCCGGCGGCACGCAGCACTGCCTCCGTCGGAAGGCCTTGCCCGCGCAGGCACGCGAGCGCGTCGTCGACGAAATCCGGCGAAATCATCTGCGGCCCCATTTTCCTGCATCCTCCCGACATGGCAAAAGCGATCACGATTCTAGATTCGGTTTGTCATTGATTGCAATGTACGGGCTGTCTACTATCGAACTATCCCCGTCGCGCCCCTGGCTCGCCGGCGGCCATAACGCACAGGAGACACGCATGTCTGATGGAGCTACCGCCCGCGCGGTGCCGGCCTACGCCGACGCCGTGGCCCGGTTCAGTATCGAGACCGCCGAGCAGCAACTGCACGGCGACCTGGAGCGCGGCCTGAACGCGTGCGTGGAATGCTGCGACCGGCACGCATCCGCGGACGCGATCGCGCTCGACTGGATCGACGCGGGCGGGCAGCATCACCGCTACACGTTTGCGCAGATGAAGGCGCTGTCGGCACGCGTCGCGAACCTGCTGGTCGCGCAGGGCGTGAAGCCGGGCGACGTGGTGGCGGGGCTGTTGCCGCGCACGCCCGAGCTTGTCGCGACGATCCTCGGCACGTGGCGCGCGGGTGCCGTCTACCAGCCGCTGTTCACCGCGTTCGGCCCGAAAGCGATCGAGCACCGGCTGCGCATGAGCGATGCGCGCCTGGTCGTGACCAACGTCGCGAACCGCGCGAAGCTCGACGAGATCGCCGATTGCCCGCACGTTGCGACGGTGCGCGAGCCGGGCGAGACGCTGCCGGCGCGCGACATCGATTTCCGTGCGGTGCTCGATGCGCAGTCCGACGCGTTCGAACCGGTGCTGCGCAAGGGGACGGACCTGTTCATGATGATGTCGACGTCGGGCACGACGGGTTTGCCGAAGGGCGTGCCGGTGCCGCTGCGCGCGCTGCTCGCGTTCGGCGCGTACATGCGTGAAGCGGTGGACCTGCGTGCCGACGACCGGTTCTGGAACATCGCCGATCCGGGCTGGGCGTACGGCCTCTATTACGCGATCACGGGCCCGCTGTTGCTGGGCCACGCGACGACGCTCTACGAGGGCAGCTTCACGGTCGACAGCACGTACGACGTGATCGAACGGCTCGGGATCACGAGCCTCGCCGGCTCGCCGACTGCCTACCGGATGCTGATGGCGGCCGGCACGGAGGCGGCGGCGCGGCTGAAGGGCAAGCTGCGCGTGGTCAGCAGCGCGGGCGAACCGTTGAATCCGGAAGTCGTGCGCTGGTTCGACGCGGCGCTCGGCGCGCCGATCTACGATCACTACGGCCAGACCGAACTCGGGATGGTCGTGAACAACCACCACGGCCTCGCGCATGTGGTCCACGCCGGCTCCGCCGGCTTGGCGATGCCCGGCTACCGCGTCGCGGTGCTCGACGACGCGAGCCGCGAGCTCGGCCCCGGCGAGCCCGGCAACCTCGCGATCGACATCGCGCGCTCGCCGCTGCTGTGGTTCCACGGCTACTGGCAGCAGGACACGCCGGCGATCGCGGGCGGCTATTACCGGACCGGCGACAACGTCGAGCTGGAGCCGGACGGCACCGTGAGCTTCATCGGCCGCGCGGACGACGTGATCACGTCGTCCGGCTACCGGATCGGCCCGTTCGACGTGGAAAGCGCGCTGATCGAGCATCCGGCCGTGAGCGAGGCCGCCGTCATCGGCGTGCCCGATGCGGAGCGCACGGAGATCGTCAAGGCGTTCGTCGTGCTGTCGAAAGACTACGACGGCACGCCGGCGCTGGCCGAGGAACTGAGCCTGCACGTGAAGCGGCGGCTGTCCGCTCACGCCTATCCGCGCGCGATCGACTTCGTCGACGCGCTGCCTAAAACCCCGAGCGGCAAGATCCAGCGCTTCGTGTTGCGCAAGATGGAAGCCGAGAAGGCCGCTCAACCCTGAACACAACCTGTACGGACTGCGAATGGATATCAAGGATCGCGTTTTTCTGATCACGGGCGCCGGTTCCGGCCTCGGCGCCGCGGTGGCGCGCATGGTGGTCGCGGAAGGCGGCAAGGCCGTGCTGCTGGACGTCAACGAAGAAGCCGGCGCGGGCCTCGCGCACGAGCTTGGCGCGGCTGCGCGCTTCGTGAAGACGGACGTGACGAGCGAAGCCGATGGGCAGGCGGCCGTCGCCGCCGCGCGTGACGCGTTCGGCCGCATCGACGCGCTCGTCAACTGCGCAGGCGTCGCGCCGGGCGAGAAGGTGGTGGGCCGCGAGGGCCCGCATTCGCTCGACCGCTTCGCACGCGCGGTGTCGATCAATCTGGTCGGCACGTTCAACATGATCCGGCTGGCCGCCGACGCGATGTCGAAGCAGGAGCCCAATGCGGAAGGCGAGCGCGGCGTAATCGTCAACACCGCGTCGGTCGCGGCGTTCGACGGGCAGATCGGGCAGGCCGCGTATGCGGCGTCGAAGAGCGGCGTGGTGGGCATGACGCTGCCGATCGCGCGCGAGCTCGCGCGGTTCGGCATTCGCGTCGTGACGGTCGCGCCGGGCATCTTCGCGACGCCGATGATGGCCGGCATGCCGCAGGACGTGCAGGACGCGCTCGGCAAGAGCGTGCCGTTCCCGCCGCGGCTTGGCCGCCCGGAGGAATTTGCGGCGCTGGTGCGCCACATCGCCGAAAACACGATGCTGAACGGCGAAGTCATCCGTCTCGATGGCGCGTTGCGCATGGCACCGCGCTGACACTGGAGGAAGCGAATCATGACGACTCAGGATCCGATCGTAATCGTGGGTATGGCGCGTACGCCGATGGGTGGTTTCCAGGGCGACCTGGCGGCCGCCGGCGCGAGCGACCTCGGCGCGGTAGCGATTCGCGCGGCGCTCGAGCGCGCGAACGTGCCGGCCGAGCGCATCGATGAAATCGTGTTCGGCTGCGTGCTGCCGGCGGGCCAGGGCCAGGCGCCGGCGCGGCAGGCCGCGCTGAAGGCCGGGCTGCCGCTCGCGGCGGGCGCGACCACGGTCAACAAGATGTGCGGCTCGGGGATGAAGGCCGCGATGTTCGCGCACGACCTGCTGCTGGCGGGCTCGGCAGGCGTGGCCGTCGCGGGCGGGATGGAGAGCATGACGAATGCGCCGTACCTGCTGCCGAAGGCGCGCGCAGGGATGCGCATGGGGCACGGGCAGGTGCTCGATCACATGTTCCTCGACGGGCTCGAGGACGCGTACGAGAAAGGCCGCCTGATGGGCACGTTCGCGGAGGATTGCGCGCAGGCGTACCAGTTCACGCGCGAGGCGCAGGATGCGTTCGCGATCGCATCGCTGACGCGCGCGCAACGGGCGATCGCCGACGGGCACTTCGTGTCGGAGATCGCGCCGGTGACCGTGAAGGCCGGCAAGACCGAAACGGTCGTGTCGATCGACGAACAGCCGGGCAAGGCGAAGCTCGACAAGATCCCGACGCTGAAGGCTGCGTTCCGCGACGGCGGCACGGTGACGGCCGCGAATGCGTCGTCGATCTCGGACGGCGCGGCCGCGCTCGTGATGATGCGCCGCTCGGAAGCCGAGCGCCTGGGCCTCACGCCGAAGGCCGTGATCGTCGGGCATTCGACCTACGCGGACAAGCCGGGCCTGTTCGCGACCGCGCCGATCGGCGCGCTGCGCAAGCTGTCGGAGAAGACCAGCTGGAACCTGCGCGACGTCGACCTGTTCGAGATCAACGAGGCATTCGCGGTGGTCGCGATGGCTGCGATGCGCGATCTCGACCTGCCGCACGACAAGGTCAACGTGCACGGCGGTGCGTGTGCGCTCGGCCATCCGATCGGCGCATCGGGCGCGCGCGTGATGGTGACGCTGCTGGCCGCGCTGGAAACGTATGGCATGAAGCGTGGCGTGGCGTCGTTGTGCATCGGTGGCGGCGAGGCGACGGCGATCGCGATCGAACGCATCGTGTAACGCATCACGCGTAGTACGCACGCTGCGACGCGGGCGACGGGCATCGCACGGGAATCTTCCGCGCGTTGCCTGTCGCCCGTTTTGTTCTGGACATCCCGCGTGTGCGCGTCAATCGATCGCTACGAAAACAGCTAGGATGTCGCGATGCCATTGCGCTGCGCGACCTTCACCAGTTCGACCATGTTCGGGGCGTTGAGCTTGCTCATCAGACGTATCTTGTAGGTGCTCACCGTCTTGTGACTGAGCATGAGCGTGCGGCCGATTTCCTGGTTGTTCATTCCTTTCACCAAAAGGCCGAGGACCGTCATTTCGCGGTCGGTGAGCCCATCGAGTTCTGCGGCCAGACCCAGGCTTTCGGTTGCCGAGATCTCCTGCAGGTTTTCACGAAGCATGTTGGTGACCACTTGCGGGAAATACGAATAGCCGGCGAGCAGTGCCTTGACGGCCTTGGATATTTCATCCAGCCCGTCGTCCTTGCAGACAAAGCCTGACGCGCCGGCTTGCAGGCAACGCATCGCATAGTTGCGCGTGTCGCCAGACGTGAGCACCAGGATGCTGGCGTCCAGTTCTGCGCCGCGCAGGCGATCCATGACCGAGAAGCCGTCCAGATCGGGAATGACCAGATCCAGGACGACCAGATCGGGCTTGAGCGCCCGTACGGCCTGGACGCCGTCCACGCCCGTGCGGCACTCCGCGACGACTTCATGGCCGTCACGCTCCAGAATCGCTCGCACTGCCATTCGAATCAGTGGATGGTCGTCCACGATCACAATACGACGATTCACGGTCCCCTCTGCTCAATTGATCTTTATTGGCCAAACACACCATCCGTAGCCTGGTAGCCCTTCTGGCTTTCGGTTGACGCCGTTGCCGGGCTGGGACCGCTTTTCCAGAAAGAACCATTCGGGCCATCGAGTGTTCGTTTGGGTGAGATTGCTGCTAACCATACTTGAACGCAGATTGATCGCGAATGATCTGAGTGGCTGGTCAGATATTTCTGGGTGAAAAACAGACTCTTCCGAATGGCCTGTATTGGTGCCGGGGCGATAAATTTGTCCACGCGATGGCGCAACGGTTTGTCCGGTGTTTGCACGTTTGGCGGACCATCATTTTTCGATTCATATTTATTGGAGTAAGACATGAAGAAGAAACTCGCGGGATTGGGGCTCGTTGCAGGCGTGTTGGGCATTGCCGGTCATGCGCAGGCGGAAACCTCCGCGGAGATCAAGATCACCGGCAAGATCTTGCCCGATGCGTGCAATCTCACGATCGGCAACGGTGGTGTCTATGATTTCGGCTCCATCGCGTCGGCAAATCTTCACCAGGATAAGGCGACGCAACTCCCGGGAAAGCGTCAGACCGTGTCCATCTCCTGCAATGCGGCCGCCACGGTTGCGTTGAACGTGCGGGACAATCGTTCGGGCACGGCCGCCGGTGGCACGGGCGACGACACCGAATTCGGCCTGGGCAACGGGAAAGTTGGCTACTACACGCTGAGTCTGGGCGGTGCCACTGGTGACAAGAGCGGTGTGGATATCGTGGCCGCTCCGGCTGGATCTGACGCGTGGGCTTCCGACGCGACGGGGCTGATGACGAAAGGTAGCGCGCGCAAATCGTTTGCGAACTCGGGTGACGTGACGCCCGGCGCATACAAGACCGTCACGGCCAATCTGACCGTGATCCCGACGATCAACAAATTGTCGGAGCTGGATCTTTCCGGCGGCAGTGTCGATCTGGATGGCTCGGCGACTATCGAACTGACCTATCTGTAAACAGGTGCGATCCGGACTGGGTCAGGATGTCGGACAGCTGCGACGGCTGACGTTCGGGTCGCTTCTCTCAAGCGCTTGTTTTTGCGCCGAGGCCTGAGTGACGAGACATCGGGCCGTATTGCTGCCGTTCTTGGGGGCTGGAATTAGCGTAGCGGCTGTCGACGCGTGGGCACCAGATGTCGCGTGACTGCGAGCGTCGGGTGATCGCGCCTTCAAGAGACGCACGTCGGAATGGGGTGAATCGGACCGTCGGCACGACGCGAATGGCGACGAACGATTCACGTTCGAATGACAATCCGGCAGGCGGACGCCTATGCCATTCCAAATGAGAGGGATATTCAGATGAGCTTGAAGCAGTGGTGTGTACTTTCCGTGCTGGCCTGCACATTGTCGAGCACGGGTGCTGCATCGGCGGAGGATCTTAAATTCAACGGCCAGGTCGACCTGAGTCTCAACGGTCAAATCCGATCGGTCGGCGCGTGCGACTTGACGCTGGAAAACGGCGGCGTCGTCGACATCGGCAATCTGTCGAAAGACGATTTTCCTAAGGATTCGTACTTTACGCTTACACGCCGTATGCCGTTTCATGTGAGCTGTCCGCGCCCGACCAAGGTCGGATTCGTGCTGATCGACAACATCGGAAACGGTCAGAGTGAGTTCTCATTTGGTCTGAGCAATCCGGAAATTGGTTGGTACTCCATGGCGTTAAGTGTCGATGACTACCGCGCGGTCGACGGAAAAAGAGTTCGATCACTTCTCCGAGAATATGGCGAGTGGAAGACCCCTAGTTGGGGCGGATGGAATGTGCACCGCGGGAGCACCTATTCGTGGGGCTTGTGGGGAGAATCAGACCCGGTGGCGGGCAGGTGGATGGAAGACATGCTGGAGATCTCGATCTCTTTCAAGCCCCAAGACATTCCGTTCTCCGACGAGATGGAGATCGCCGGTTCCGCGACCCTGGAACTGGTATATCTGTAGCGATCTTCTCATTTCATGACTGACTCCTCTGGTAAGCGGGCTGCTTATTGGTCCACTACGTTCGGGGGAAGTTCTTCAAACCGTGACGGTGGCGTGGGTTCGGAAATAACAGGCACCGGGTGGTCAATGTATCCGCGTGGTGGCGCGACGGGGTGTCCGATATCGGCACGTGCCATGCTTGATGCGGGCCTTCACTTTTTGGTTCGTTTTTATTGGAATAAGGTGATGAAGAAGAAACTCGCAGGACTGGGGCTGGTTGTCGGTGCGTTGGTCGTTGCCGGTCATGCGCAGGCGGACACGTCGGCGGAGATCAAGGTCGCCGGCAAGATCGTGCCCGACGGTGCGTGTAACCTCACGATCAGCAACGGTGGCGTCTACGATTTCGGCGTCATCGCATCGGAAAATCTTCACCAGAATAAGACGACGCAATTCGTTCCTAAGTGGCAGACCGTAGCCGTCACCTGCAATGCGGCTACCAAGGTCGCATTGAGCGTGCGGGACAACCGCGCGGGTACGGCCGCCGGCGGCACGGGAGAAGACTTCGAGTTCGGCCTGGGTAAAGGGAAGGTCGGCTACTACACACTGGGTGTTTTCTATGCCACGAGCGACGGCAGTGACGCCAAGCTGGATGTCGTGGCTGCTCCGGCTGGATCTGACGCGTGGGCTTACGACAAGGCGGGGCTGATGACGAATGGTAGCGCGCGTAAAGCGTTTGCGGATCCGGGAAGTTCGACGCCCGGCGCATACAAGTCCATCGCATTCCCTCTAGCGGCGACCCTGACGATCAACAAATTGTCGGAATTGGATCTTTCCAGTGGCAATGTCGATCTGGATGGTTCGGCGACCCTCGATCTGACCTATCTGTAGAAAGGCGCGGTCGGAGCGGGCCCGGACGGCTGACGTTCGGCCTATTGTTTCTTGAACGCTCATTTTCGGCAGGCAGCTTAACGACGAAAATCGGATCGGCTGGGGCTTGCAGCATCGCGCTGGGAAATGGCGTCGTCGTTGATCTGGGTAATCTGTCGCGCAAGGATTTTTACACTAACCGGTCCGCGAGGATGGAGCGAGGCTTGCCGTTGACGATCAACTGGCAGCACCCGATCAAGGTCGGATTCAACGTGACCGACAATCGCGACGGTACGCAACCGCCTTGGTCTTATAAATGTGGGGAGGGGATCTGGGCGCTGTGATATCCCCGGGCGACCCTCCCTATTCGCGGAAAGCGGTGCTGGAGGGCGGGGTAGGGAAGAGAGCCGGTGGCATTCAAGACACCGACGAGCCGGTTATCCACCATCCTTAATTTCGAAGATGGCATCGTGTTCACGGACGAGCTCGCGATCGAGAGTTTCGCCACGCTGGAACTCCGCTACCTGTAACGTCCGCCCGTCACGAATATCGCGCCTGGCGTTAACGCCACGCCGGCGCAGCTGTCTATTCCGCCGCCCTTTTTGAATTTCCTCAAAACTCGGACGTAACGGTCATTCCGATCCTTGAAATCCATTTAAGTTGGATTGCTAATCATGTATAGCAGTGTCGTGTGTTTTTCGTCTCATCTCCCGTCCTTCTCGTCGTGCCGGCACGCATTGAGGAAGGTCATTCTGACGGCTGGACTGCCGATATGCCTGAGTGTTCCGGCCGTTGCGGAAGCCTCGGGCGTCCAGCCGGAATCTTCCGTGGTCATCGTCAACGAAGCAGACGGCGAAGCCACCATGAACGTGAGGAATACAGAGTCGATTCCACTGCTGCTGCATACGTCCATACAGAACACGCCGGAAGATCAAGAGTTGCTGGTCGTGGCGGTGCCGCCGGTGAGCCGGGTGGAAGGTCAGGATACGCAGCTGGTGCGTTTCATGCTGCAAAGCCCGGCGCCGATTCAGGTGCAACGGCTCAAGCGAGTGACGTTCGAGGGCATTCCACCCAAAGGCCCGGACGGCAACGCGCGCATCAGCATGACGATCCGCCAGAACCTGCCGTTGATCGTGCATCCCGCCAAGCTCGCGAAGCACACGTCGCCATGGACACTGCTGCAATGGTCGGTGGCGGACGGCAAACTGCGCGCGCGCAACGACAGCCCATACGTGGTGCGTCTGGGCCAAGGCGTGCAGCTCCTGCCGGAAAAGACCGCGGTCGATCTGGGCAAGACCTACGTGCTGCCCGGCAGTACCGTCGAAGTTCCGTTGCCGTCAGGGGCGGGTACGCGCGCAACCAGCGTCAGGCTGTCGCCCGCGACGATTTACGGCTACGAGGTCGACACCTACGACGCCCCGCTTGTCGATACCGCGAGGCAACCGTAATGCGTGTCGATCGCGCGTCGCACAGAATACGGCGCCAGCGTGAAACGAGCGTGTACTGCGGCGGGACGGCCGCATCGCTGTTGTTGTTGCTGGCCGGCGCCTATTCGCCGCGGGCGCAGGCACAGGTGGACGCGCCGCCTGACACGGCGTCCTCCGCCGCACAGGAGGCAACGGCCGAGCCTGTCGCCGCCAATGCGGTCTTCGATACGAGCATCCTGCAGCAGCGCGGGCTCGATCCGCAGATCGCCGACTATTTTCGCGGCGCACCGCGTTACCAGCCGGGCCGCAGCCGTGTCGTCGTCTACGTCAACGACATTCGGCGGGGGCGGATCAACACGCGGTTCGACGAGAACGGCGCACTGTGCTTCGATCGCGCGTTTCTGGATGCGGCCGGACTGGTGGTGCCCGATGCGAAGTACGCGGTGCCCGGCGACCCCGAACCCGACACGTGCTACGACTTCGCACAGGCTTTCCCTGGCACGGACGTGACGCTGAAGCCCGGGCGGGAAGAAGTGCGGCTGGTGGTGCCGACCACGGCGCTTCGTCAGGCGGTGGCTGACTTCTCCGGCTACAGCCGGGGCGGCAACGCGGCGCTGCTCAACTACGAGCTGATGACCATGCGCAGCGAGTCGAGCGGCATGCCGGGCTCGAACTTCCTGTCGCTCAACACCGAGCTCGGCGTGAATGCCGGCGACTGGATCCTGCGCAGTCGCGCCTATTCACAAAGCCAGGATCACTCAGGATTCCAGAGTCGACACCTGTACGCCTATGGCCAGCGAACCTGGCTGCGCTGGGGCGCTACGGCGCAGGTCGGACAGATCAACATCGCCAACTCGGTGCTGACCGGCGCACCGCTGACCGGCGTCCAAATATTTCCCGATGCGGCGCTGGGCAATCAGGCGCGCAACATCGTCATGGTCGAGGGTGTCGCGCAATCTCAGGCGCGCGTCGAGGTGCGCCAGGCGGGCGGGTTGATCTATACCACCGTCGTGCCGGTTGGCCCTTTCTCGCTCACCGACCTGCCGCTCCTGAACAACAGCAGCGACCTGGAGGTGACCGTCATCGAATCCGACGGCGCGCGGCGCAGCTTCGTGGTGCCCGCCGCGTCGATCAGTGCGGGGGCGCTCGGGCAGCGGCCGGGCTATGCGTTCGCGCTCGGCAAGAGTCGCAATCTCGACGGCAACAAGGCCCGCAATCCGTGGGTGGCGAGCGCGAGCGGCAACTGGGCGCTCGGCAAGCATGGCAACGTCGGCGCCGCCGCGCTGTTCGCGCCCGGCTACCAGGCCGGCAGCTGGGGCGTGGATATGCGCGTGTCGCGCTCGAGCAGCGTCAAGCTACAGCAGCGCGTGTCGTTGGACGCCGGAAAGTCGGGAACGGAAATCGAGGTCTCGGGCATTTTCAGTGGCCTGCACGAGAACCTGAGCGTGAGTTTCAGCAGTGCGTATCAGAGCAACGGCTATCGCACGCTGGACGACTTCACCGCGGATACCGGCCGGGCCGGTTTTGCCGCATCGCGCTACCGGAGCCGGCATACCGCGACCCTGGCCTGGTCTGATTCACGGCTGGGCGGTTTGACGTTCGGCTACTCGTTCGCCAATCAACAGAACGGGGAGCGTACGCAGCGGCTGAACCTGTCGTGGGGAAAGAGCTTCGCGTTCGGCACCGTGTCGCTGAACGTGGAGCGCGATCTCAGCACGCGCCGGGAAGGCCGATATTACGGTAGTCGCGCGTACGACAGGCCCGGCAACACCTATTACGCGTCGTTGAGCATCCCGTTCGGCAAACGCAGTATCCGCACCTATGCAAGCAATACGAGCGGCTATACGCGCTTCGGCACCAGCTACAGCGAACGGATCGGCGATAACCTGAATTACTCGGTCAACGTGGATCGCAACACGCGCGACCGGAACAACGCCGTGGCAGGTCAAATGGCCGCGACGCCGCGCATTGCCCAGGTCAACCTGGGCTTTTCCGATACCGGCGGGCGCGCCCGATCGTATTACGCCGGGGCCTCGGGCGGCGTCGTGCTGCACGCGAACGGGGTGACGCTTTCGCCGTATCCCGTGCAAGACACGTTCGGCATCGTGTCGGCGTCGGGCGTATCGAACGTGAAGATCAATACGCCGCAGGGGCCGGTGTGGACCGACCTCTGGGGGCGTGCCGTGGTGCCCCGACTCTCTCCGTACAGCAGTAATCGCGTCGAGGTGATGACCAGTACCTTGCCGCGCAACGTCGATATCGGCAACGGTACCCGGCAGGTCGATCCAGGGCGTGGATCGGTGAACCGGATCGACTTCGAACTTGCCCGCGTGCGCCGGGTGCTGCTCAACGCGCGCGACGCCGACGGCAATCCGCTGCCCGCCGGCGCCTATGTGCTGGATGGCCGCCAGCGGTATGTCGGCATGGTGCTCGAGCAGGGGCAGGTGTTTCTGAACAACGGCGCCGGGAACGACGTGTTGTCGGTGGCGCTGCCGGACGGCAGGCAGTGCCGGTTGCAGTATGCGTTGCCCGAGCCCACAGGCTCCGGCGCGCTGTTCGAAAGCGCCGATGCCCGATGCATCCTTCAATGAGCCCCTGGCTTCGAGAGACGATATGTTGCAACAATCGAAATGCATCCGCCGGTGGGCGTGGACGATGTGCGCGGGCCTGAGCCTGAGCGGGGCCGCGCGGGCCGCGGACAATTGCCAGATGCATGCCGGGCATGCGCAGCTGGACTACGGTGCTCAGTACCGGCAAACCATCCTGGGGCAGCCCGCATCGGCCCGCGGATACTCGTTGGGAAAACGCCTGGTTTCCGTGAGCATCGTCTGCAAGGAGCCGGTGCGCATGGCGATTTTCCTGCGCGGCGATGCGCTGGACGACGGCGCGTTCCGGTTCGGTCAGCAGGGCGTGCTTTCCGTGACAGCCGGGGACGCCAATCTGGACGGGAAGTCCGTTGCATTGGGCCGTGTGGAGCATGCCGGCCAGCAACCGTCGGAGCCGGCCGGCAAAGTCGGCTTGCGTCCAGGCTCGGGCATCGTGGTGCTGGCGCAAGGCGTGCCGGCGGCGGGTAGCCGGTTGACGTTGCAACTGGAACTGGAACCCGTGATTCCGCGCAGCGCGATCGAGGTCCTCAACAACGAATCCCACTGGTCCAGTAGCCACGCCGTGGAGCTGGTTCCGTTCTGAAGGCGACCGGCTGTCGAGGCTTCCAGTGATTGCGCAGAGATGAGCCACTCAGTGGCGCAGCGCGCGCGAAAGTGCTCACGCCGGTCGCTTTGCCTCCGGCGACACCGCGCCGCATGCGCGAATCACGAGCTGCACGACCTGCTCGGTCTTCTCGTCGTACGCCTTCTGCGTGAACGTGCGCTTGCCGCTCAGCGCGCGGATCTGCGCATCGAAATCCGCATAGTGCTGCGTGGTGGCCCAGATCAGGTACATCAGCGCATGCGCGTCGATCGGCGCGAGCAGCCCGCGCGCGATCCAGCCGTCGATGACCTTCACGCGCGTATCGAACCACGGCTTCACGCGTTCCGACAGGATGTCCTGCATGTGCTCCGCACCGTGGATGATCTCGTTGGCCCAGACCTTCGAGCCGAGCGGGCGCCGCCGCGACAGCGCCATCTTCGCGCGCACGTAGGCACCGATCGCTTCGACGGGATCGTCGTCGGCCTCGAACGAACCGGCTGCGCGATGCCAGTCCTCGAACAGGTCGTCGAGCACGCGGCGGTACAGCGCAAGCTTCGTCGGGAAGTAGTAATGCAGGTTGGCTTTCGGCAGGCCGGCACGCTCCGCGATCATCGCGGTACTCGCGCCGTCGAGCCCACGTTCCGCGAACACGGCCTCCGCGCAGGCGAGCAGATGCGCTTCGTTGGACTCGCGGATGTGCGCCTTGCGTCGCCGCAAAGGCGCGGGCGTTTCGTCGCTGTCGGTGGCTGCGGTTGCCGCCTGGTCATGTCTCATCGTTGCCCTCGCGCGGCGGGCATGCCGCGTTGGGCTTCATTCTAGCCGCTGATTCGCATCGAACGCACGCGTGCCGATCTCGCGCAGTCATCGCCATGCTGCGTTGCGATGGCACGTTTCTCGCTCCATTCATTCACGCAAGAAAGAGATTGATTTGGTCATTTTGATCGTCTAAAACCTGTCCGATCGGACAGGATTCGACGAGCAGCGGAAACCTCTCGGCCCGATTCGTCGGACGATCTTCGCGAACGACCAGGGCATGCACCGCGCTTGGGCGGCGTTGCCCCGAAACAGGCATGACACGCACCGGCACAGACCGGGCTGACGACATCACCGACCCCACAGGAGCGATACGAATGAACGCGGTATCGGAAACAGTGAAGCGGGCAGCTTTCGACACGTCGATCAAGGTCGACGGCAAGCGGTTGTGGGACAGCCTGATGGAAGTCGCGAAGATCGGCGCGACGCCGAAGGGCGGCGTGTGCCGCCTCGCGCTGACCGATCTCGACAAGGCCGGGCGCGACCTGATCGTCAGCTGGGCGAAGGCCGCCGGCTGCACGGTGACGGTCGATACGATGGGCAACGTGTTCATGCGCCGCGCGGGCCGCGTGGCCGATGCGGCGCCGGTCGTCACGGGCTCGCACGCGGATTCGCAGCCGACCGGCGGCCGCTTCGACGGCATCTACGGCGTGCTCGGTGGCCTCGAGGTGATTCGCAGTCTCAACGATCACGGCATCGAGACCGAGCATCCGGTCGAGGTCGTGATCTGGACCAACGAGGAGGGCTCGCGCTTCGCGCCGGCGATGGTTGCGTCGGGCGTGTTCGCGGGAGTGTTTTCGCTCGAATACGGGCTGTCGCGCAAGGACGTGGACGGCAAGACGATCGGCGAGGAGCTGGCGCGGATCGGCTACGCGGGCGACGTGCCGTGCGGCGGACGCAAGCTGCACGCGGCGTTCGAACTGCATATCGAGCAGGGGCCGATTCTCGAAGCGGAATGCAAGACGATCGGCGTCGTGACCGACGCGCAGGGGCAGCGCTGGTACGAGATCACGTTCACCGGCCAGGAAGCGCACGCGGGGCCGACGCCGATGCCGCGCCGCCGCGATGCGCTGCTCGGCGCGTCGCGCGTGGTCGATCTCGTCAACCGGATCGGCCTCGATCATGCGCCGTTCGGCTGCGCGACGGTCGGCATGATGCAGGTCTACCCGAACTCGCGCAACGTGATTCCGGGCCGCGTGTTCTTCACCGTCGATTTCCGTCATCCGGACGACGCGGTGCTCGCGAAGATGGACGCCGCGCTGCGCGACGGCGTCGCACGCATCGCGGGCGAGATCGGGCTCGAGACCGAGCTCGAGCAGATTTTCTATTACAAGCCTGTCGCGTTCGATCCTGCATGTGTGGAAGCGGTGCGCGGCGCGGCAGATCGCTTCGGCTACTCGCATCGCGACATCGTGTCCGGTGCCGGCCACGACGCGTGCTACCTCGCGCAGGTCGCGCCGACGTCGATGGTGTTCGTGCCGTGTGTCGACGGCATCAGCCACAACGAGATCGAGGACGCGACGCCCGCATGGATCGAGGCCGGCGCGAACGTGCTGCTGCACGCGATGCTGTCGCGCGCATGCGAGCCGGCTTCATGACGCCGCGACCGTAGCTGCCGGCAGGTTGCTCGACGCCTGGCAGCCTGACCGTAGCATGCCTAACAACGACCGCCCCGACTGTGCATGCGCAGCCGGCGAGGACGGCTTTGTCTCCACCCAGTCGAAGGAACGCGTATGACCACCCAGCCAACCGGCGATATCGCCGCGCATCGCCTGTCGTCCACGCAACTCTCGTGCGAATTCGCCGACATCGCGCCGCTGCTCGATCCGACTGCCGCGGCGGCCGCCGCCAGCCGCTGCCACTACTGCTACGACGCGCCGTGCGTGCAGGCCTGCCCGACGCAGATCGACATCCCGAGCTTCATCCGCAAGATCGGCAACGGCAACCTGAAGGGCGCCGCGACCGACATCCTGTCGGCGAATCCGCTCGGCGGGATGTGTGCCCGCGTGTGTCCGACCGAGATCCTGTGCGAAGGCGCGTGCGTGCGCAACCATCAGGATGCGCAGCCCGTCGCGATCGGCGCGCTGCAGCGGCATGCAACCGATTGGGCGATGGAGACCGGCGCGGTGCGCTTCACGCGCGCGCCGGACACGGGCCGCCAGGTCGCGGTGGTCGGCGCGGGGCCGGCCGGGCTCGCATGCGCGCACCGGCTCGCGCTCGCCGGGCATCGCGTCACGCTGTTCGACGCACGCCCGAAGGGCGGCGGCCTCAACGAATACGGGATCGCCGCGTACAAGACCGTCGACGATTTCGCGCAGCGTGAAGTCGAGTGGCTGCTGTCGGTGGGCGGCATCACGTTGCAAACCGGCGTCGCGCTGGGCCGCGACATCACGCTCGACGCGCTGCGCGAGCAGCACGACGCGGTGTTTCTCGCGATGGGCCTCGGCGGCGTGCGTGCGCTGTCGATCGACGGCGAGCAACTGAACGGCGTGATGAACGCGGTCGATTTCATCGCGCAGGTGCGGCAGGCCGATGCGCTGGAGAACGTGCCGGTCGGGCGGCGCGTGGTCGTGATCGGCGGCGGCAATACGGCCATCGATGCGGCGGTGCAGAGCTGCAAGCTCGGCGCCGAGCGCGTGACGATGGTGTACCGGCGCGGCGTGGAGGCGATGAGCGCGACGTGGGCCGAGCGCGAGTTCGCGCAGAAGAGCGGCGTCACGCTCGTCACGCATGCGAAGCCGGTGCGCATGGCGGGCGAGAACGGGCAGGTGACGGGTGTCGAGTTCGAGGCGGCATCGGGCGAGCGCTTCACCGTCGAGGCGGACATGGTGCTGAAGGCGATCGGCCAGACGCTGGTGCCGGACGCCATCGACGCCGCGCTGCTGACGGCGGACGGCGCGCGCATCGCGGTGGACGCCGACGGGCGCACCGCATGGCCCGACGTGTGGGCCGGCGGCGACTGCGCGGCGACGGGCGGCGTCGACCTCACGGTGCAGGCCGTGCAGGACGGCAAGCGCGCGGCCGCATCGATCGACGCAACGCTCGCGCAGCGCGACGCGAAGGCCGCGTGAGCGCACCACGCGCGTCACCCACCACGAGCACAACCAACACGACCCCACTCTCACGGAGCCGACCATGGCCGACCTTCGCTGCACCATCGCGGGCATCGCTTCGCCGAACCCCTTCTGGCTGGCGTCCGCGCCGCCGACCGACAAGGCCTACAACGTGAACCGCGCGTTCGAGGCGGGCTGGGGCGGCGTCGTGTGGAAGACGCTCGGGCTCGATCCGCACGTCGTCAACGTCAGTTCGCGCTATGGCGCGGTGCAGTGGAACGGCCAGCGCATCGCGGGGCTGAACAACATCGAGCTGATCACCGACCGTCCGCTCGACGTGAACCTGAGAGAGATCGCGCAGGTGAAGCGCGACTGGCCGGACCGCGCTCTGATCGTGTCGCTGATGGTGCCGTGCAACGAGCGCGACTGGAAATGGATCCTGCCGCTCGTCGAGGACACGGGCGCCGACGCGGTCGAGCTGAACTTCGGCTGTCCGCACGGGATGAGCGAGCGCGGGATGGGCGCGGCGGTCGGGCAGGTTCCCGAATATGTGGAGATGGTCACGCGCTGGGTGAAGGAAGGCACGAAGCTGCCGTGCCTCGTGAAGCTCACGCCGAACATCAGCGACATCCGGATGGGCTCGCGTGCCGCGTACAAGGGTGGCGCGGACGGCGTGTCGCTGATCAACACGATCAACTCGATCGTCGCGGTCGATCTCGACCACATGGCGCCGATGCCGACGGTCGACGGCAAGGGCACGCACGGCGGCTATTGCGGCCCGGCGGTCAAGCCGATCGCATTGAACATGGTCGCGGAGATCGCGCGCGACCCGGAAACGCCGAACCTGCCGATCTCGGGCATCGGCGGCATCTCGTCATGGCGCGACGCGGCGGAGTTCATGGTGCTCGGCGCCGGCAGCGTGCAGGTGTGCACCGCCGCGATGCATTACGGATTCCGGATCGTGTCGGACCTGGCCGACGGATTGTCGAACTGGATGGACCAGAAGGGCTACGCGACGCTCGACGACATCCGCGGCCGCGCGGTGCCGAACGTGACCGACTGGAAATACCTGAACCTGAAGTACGACATCAAGGCGCGCATCGACCAGGACCGCTGCATCCAGTGCGGGCTGTGCCATATCGCGTGCGAGGACACGTCGCACCAGGCGATCACCGCGACGAAGGACGGCGTGCGCCACTTCGAAGTGGTCGATTCGGAATGCGTCGGGTGCAATCTTTGCATGCATGTGTGTCCGGTCGAGCAATGCATCACGATGGAGCGTGTCGATTCGGGCGACTACGCGAACTGGACCACGCATCCGAACAATCCGGCAAGCGCGGACGCGGGGGCGAGTGCAGGCGCGGCGGCACCCGAGAAGCACGCGAAGAAGGCTGCTTGACGGCGTCCGGCGACGCAGGTCATCCTGCATCGTCGCCTTTCGTTCCACCCGGGCCGGCATCGGTTGATGCCGGCGCTGGCGTTTTAGTGGAGTGCGTTCGATGAATCACGCAGCGAATCCCGCCGATCCCGACAGCGCCGCGGCGCAGGGCGGCAGCCTGTACAACGACGACCTCGCGCCGACGACGCCGGCGCAGCGCACGTGGAAGTGGTATCACTTCGCGGCGCTGTGGGTCGGGATGGTGATGAACATCGCGTCGTACATGCTGGCGGCCGGGTTGATCCAGGAAGGCATGTCGCCGTGGCAGGCGGTGATGACCGTGCTGCTCGGCAACCTGATCGTGCTCGTGCCGATGCTGCTGATCGGCCATGCGGGCGCGAAGCACGGGATTCCGTACGCGGTGCTCGTGCGCGCGTCGTTCGGCACGCAGGGCGCGAAGCTGCCGGCGCTGTTGCGGGCGATCGTCGCGTGCGGCTGGTACGGGATCCAGACCTGGCTCGGCGGCAGCGCCATCTATACGCTGCTGAACATCCTGACCGGCAACGCGCTGCATGGCGCGGCGCTGCCCGTCATCGGCATCGGGTTCGGGCAGCTCGCGTGCTTTCTCGTGTTCTGGGCGCTGCAGCTCTACTTCATCTGGCACGGCACCGATTCGATCCGCTGGCTCGAGAGCTGGTCCGCGCCGATCAAGGTCGTGATGTGCGTGGCGCTCGTGTGGTGGGCGACGTCGAAGGCGGGCGGCTTCGGCACGATGCTGTCGGCGCCGTCGCAGTTCGCGGCGGGCGGCAAGAAGGCCGGGCTGTTCTGGGCGACCTTCTGGCCGGGGCTGACCGCGATGGTCGGCTTCTGGGCGACGCTCGCGCTGAACATCCCCGACTTCACGCGCTTCGCGCATTCGCAGCGCGACCAGATGATCGGGCAGTCGATCGGGCTGCCGTTGCCGATGGCGCTGCTGTCGGTGGTGTCGGTCGTCGTGACGTCGGCGACCGTCGTGATCTACGGCAACGCGATCTGGGATCCGATCGACCTGACGAGCCGGATGACGGGCATCGGCGTGGGCATCGCGCTCGTGATCCTCACGCTCGACACGATGTGCTGCAACCTCGCCGCGAATCTCGTCGGCCCGGCCTACGACTTCTCGAGCCTGTGGCCGAAGGCGATCTCGTATCGCACCGGCGGGATGATCACCGCGACGATCGCGATCGTGATGATGCCGTGGAAGATCCTCGCGACGACGGACGGCTACATCTTCACCTGGCTCGTCGGCTATTCGGCGCTGCTCGGGCCGGTGGCGGGGATCCTGATGGTCGACTACTTCCTGATTCGCGGCACGCGGCTCGACACGCGTGCGCTGTTCGACGAGCGCGGTGGCTTCAGCTACGCGCGCGGCTGGAACCCGGCCGCGCTGGCCGCGCTCGCGGTCGGCGTGCTGCCGAACCTGCCCGGCTTCCTGCATACGGCGTTTCCGGCGTCGTTTCCGAACGTGCCGGCGTTCTTCAACACGCTTTACACGTACGCGTGGTTCGTCGGCCTCGTGCTGGCGTCATGCGTGTACGGCACCTGGATGAAGTGGCGCGCCGGACAGCACGCGCAGATCGCGCGCGCTTGATGCGGCACCCGACAGTCAACGAGGAGGCAACCCCATGGCAATCCTGATTCGTGGCGGCACCGTGGTCGATGCGGACCGCTCCTATCGCGCGGACGTGCTCTGCGCAGCCCCGGAGGACGGCGGCACGATCCTGCAGATCGCCGAGCAGATCGACGCGCCGGCCGGCGCGACCGTCGTCGATGCGCACGGCCAGTACGTGATGCCGGGCGGCATCGATCCGCATACGCACATGGAACTGCCGTTCATGGGTACGACCGCGAGCGACGATTTCTACTCGGGCACGGCCGCCGGGCTCGCGGGCGGCACGACGAGCATCATCGACTTCGTGATTCCGAGCCCGAAGCAGCCGCTGATGGATGCGTTTCACGCGTGGCGCGGCTGGGCCGAGAAGGCGGCGGCCGATTACGGCTTCCACGTGGCCGTGACGTGGTGGGACGAGAGCGTGCACCGCGACATGGGCACGCTCGTGCGCGAACACGGCGTGTCGAGCTTCAAGCACTTCATGGCGTACAAGAACGCGATCATGGCCGACGACGAGGTGCTCGTGAACAGCTTCTCGCGTGCGCTCGAACTCGGTGCGTTGCCGACCGTGCACGCGGAGAACGGCGAGCTGGTGTTCCAGTTGCAGAAGGCGCTGCTCGCGCGCGGGATGACGGGGCCGGAGGCGCATCCGCTGTCGCGGCCGCCGGAGGTGGAAGGCGAGGCCGCGAACCGTGCGATCCGCATCGCGCAGGTGCTCGGCGTGCCGGTGTATATCGTGCATGTGTCCGCGAAGGACGCGGTCGATGCGATCACCAAAGCGCGCAGCGAAGGGCTGCGCGTGTTCGGCGAGGTGCTGCCGGGGCACCTAGTGATCGACGAGGCCGTCTATCGCGATCCGGACTGGACGCGTGCGGCCGCGCACGTGATGAGCCCGCCGTTCCGCTCGGCCGAGCATCGCGAGGCGCTGTGGCGCGGGCTGCAGGCGGGGCAGCTGCATACGACGGCGACCGACCACTGCGTGTTCTGCGCATCGCAGAAGGCGATGGGCCGCGACGACTTCACGAAGATCCCGAACGGCTGTGGCGGTGTCGAGGATCGCATGTCGGTGCTGTGGCATCACGGCGTGAACCATGGCCGCATCACACCGAACGAGTTCGTGCGGATCACGTCGACGAACGCCGCGCAGATCTTCAACCTGTATCCGCGCAAGGGCGCCGTGCAGGTGGGCGCCGATGCCGATCTCGTCGTGTGGGACCCGGCCGCGACCAAGACGATCTCGGTGAAGACCCATCATCAGCAGGTCGACTTCAACGTGTTCGAGGGGATGACGGTGCAGGGCGTCGCAACGCATACGCTCACGCGCGGCGCACTCGCGTGGGCCGACGGCGATCTGCGCGCCGTGCGCGGCGCGGGCCGCTATCTGAAGCGCCCGCCAGCGGCGAGTTACTACGAGGCCGCGCGGATCGCGAACCGGTTGCGCGAACCGCATCCGGTCGAGCGCGCTGGTTGAACGATCGGTATCGCGCGGGGCGTGCCGGTTGGAACGGCACGCCCCGCGCATGTTTGAATGTGCTTTCCCTGTCATGCCGGCACCGCGCCGGCTTCCTCTCCGCATCCCGCCAATTCTCTCAATATTTGGGACGAATTGGGCGCGGTCTCGTCTTTCCGATCTCCAGGTACGTAGAACAACTGAGCAAGTAGAAGCAACACGCGACGTGGCGCAAATGCGACCATTTTGTTTGCGTTGTCGACGTGCATACCGGCGAGTAATATCCACCGACGGCGTTGCGCAGGCGTGCCGGGCCGCCCGCCGAACAGTCCAACAACATTGAGAGCAAGGAGTACGAGGTGGATATTCTGCGCAGTCTCCTGGGTATGCTGTTCCTGCTGCTGGTTGCCTATCTGCTGTCGAACAACCGGCGCGCGGTGAGCGGCCGGACCCTGATCGCCGCGCTGTGCACGCAGCTGGCGATCGGTGCGCTGGTGCTGTTCGTGCCGGTGGGCCGTGCGGTGCTGGCGGGCGCCGCGAACGGCGTCAATCGCGTGCTCGACATGGGCAATCACGGCATCGCATTCGTATTCGGCGGGCTCGTCGACAGCCGGATGTTCCAGCTGTTCGGCGACGGCGGGTTCGTGTTCGGCCTGCGCGTGCTGCCGATGATCATCTTCGTGACCGCACTGATCGCGGTGCTGTACTACATCGGCGTGATGAAGTGGATCGTCGCGATCCTCGGCGCCGCGCTCGCGAAAGTGCTCGGCGTGAGCCGCATCGAGGCGTGCTCGGCGGTGGCGACGATCTTTCTCGGGCAAAGCGAGATGCCCGCGCTCGTGAAGCCGTTCGTGCGGAACATGACGAGCGCCGAGATCTTCACGGTGATGGCGAGCGGCATGGCGTCGGTCGCGGGCTCGGTGCTGGTCGGCTACGCGGGCCTCGGCGTGCGGATGGAATACCTGCTCGCCGCGTCGTTCATGGCGGTGCCGGGCGGGCTGCTGTTCGGCAAGCTGCTGTATCCGACGGTCGAGCCGAGCCGCGTCGTGGTCGACGGGCTCGACTTCGACGACAAGCGGGCCGCCAACGTGATCGAGGCGGCGGCGTCCGGCGCGTCGGTCGGGCTGCGGATCGCGATCAACGTCGGCGCGATGCTGATCGCGTTCGTGGGGCTCATCGCGCTGATGAACCTGATCGTCGGCGGCGTGGCCGCGTTCGCGGGCTTTCCGCAAATCACGCTGGTCGGTATCATCGGCCACCTGTTCGCGCCGCTCGCGTGGATCATCGGCGTGCCGTGGCACGACGCGGCGCTGGCCGGCAACTTCATCGGCGAGAAGCTGATCTTCAACGAGTTCGTCGCGTATGGCGACCTGTCGCCATACCTGAAGGGCGGCGAGCACGTCGCGGCCGCCGGCCTGCAGGTGCTCGACCCGAAGACGCTCGCGATCGTGTCGTTCGCGCTGTGCGGTTTCGCGAACTTCTCGTCGATCGCGATTCTCGCGGGCGGCTTCAGCGCGGTCGCGCCCGAGCGCCGCTCGGAAGTCGCGCGGCACGGCCTGCGCGCATTGACGGCCGCGACGCTGTCGAACCTGATGAGCGCCGCGATCGCCGGCCTGTTCTTTTCCCTGCATTGAGCCCGCAGCGGCCACCGACCGATCGAGGAGAGGCAACGATGTTTTTACCGCAGGAATTCATTCGCCGGAAGCGCGACGGGCAGCCGCTCGATCGCGACGGGATCGCTGCGTTCGTGCGCGGCGTGACCGACGGCAGCGTGACCGAGGGCCAGGTGGCCGCGTTCGCGATGGCCGTGTATTTCAACGACCTGAGCACCGACGAACGCGTCGCGCTGACGCTCGCGCAGCGCGACTCGGGCGACGTGCTCGACTGGCGCGCGCTGGATCTCGACGGGCCGGTGATCGACAAGCATTCGACCGGCGGTGTCGGCGATGTCGTGTCGCTGATGCTCGGGCCGATGGTGGCCGCGTGCGGCGGCTACGTGCCGATGATCTCGGGGCGCGGGCTCGGCCACACCGGCGGCACGCTCGACAAGTTGAGCGCGATTCCCGGCTACAACGTGAAGCCCGATACGGACGCGTTTCGCCGCACGGTGCGCGATGTCGGCGTCGCGATCATCGGGCAGACCGCGCGGCTGGCGCCGGCCGACATGCGCATCTATGCGATTCGCGACGTGACGGCGACCGTCGAGTCGGTCGCGATGATCACCGCGTCGATCCTGTCGAAGAAGCTCGCGGCCGGGCTCGACGGGCTCGTGATGGACGTCAAGGTCGGCTCCGGCGCATTCATGCCGACCGCCGAGAAATCGGCGGAGCTGGCGCGCAGCATCGTCGACGTCGGCAACGGCGCCGGCATGAAGACGACCGCGATCCTCACCGACATGAACCAGTCGCTCGCGCCGTGCGCGGGCAATGCGCTCGAAGTGGTGTGCGCGATCGACTACCTCACAGGCAAGTCGCGTCCGGCGCGCCTGCATGAGGTCACGATGGCGCTTTCCGCTGAGTTGCTCGTCACCGGCGGGCTGGCACGCGACGTCGCAGAAGCGCGCGCGAAGTTGCAGCATGCACTCGATACGGGTGCGGCAGCCGAACGCTTCGCGAGGATGGTCACGGCGCTCGGCGGCCCTGCGGACCTGATCGACGCACCTGCTCGTCATCTGGCGCGGGCGCAGGTGATCGTGCCGGTTCCGTCGCGCGAGAGCGGCGTGGTGCAGCGGGTCGATTGCCGCGCGCTCGGGCTGGCGGTCGTCGCGCTCGGCGGCGGCCGCACGCGCGCCGCGGATGCGATCGACTACAGTGTCGGCCTGACGGCGCTCGCGGAGATCGGGCAGCGTGTCGAGGCCGGCCAGCCGCTCGGCTACGTGCATGCCCGCGACGCAGCCGCCGCCGCGCACGCGGTGGACGCGATCCAGCGCAGCTACGTGCTGGGCGAAACCGGTGACGCGCCGCCGACCATTTATCAGCAGATCGGCTGATCGATCGCCGGTACGGGCACAGGCGATCACTCCACTTCACGTCACGGGCGTATCGCGACGGTCGGGGTGGGCCGCGCCGATACCTCCACGCACACAATCGAGGCTACGACGAGATGGAACGAAACGAACTGATCGAGGCGGCGAAGGCGGCGCGCGAACGCGCGTATGCGCCGTATTCGCGCTTCAAGGTCGGCGCGGCGCTGCAGGCGCGCGACGGGACGATCTTTCACGGCTGCAACGTCGAGAACGCGTCTTACGGACTCTGCAATTGTGCGGAACGCACGGCGATGTTTTCGGCCATCGCCGCCGGTTATCGTCCGGGGGATTTCACGCGGCTCGCGGTCGTGGGCGACACGGACGGCCCGATCGCGCCGTGCGGCGCGTGCCGCCAGGTGATCATCGAGATCGGCACGCCCGACATCGAAGTGATCCTGGCCAACCTGAAAGGGGCCGTCGAAGTCACGACGGCCCACGCATTGCTGCCGGGCGCGTTCCGGTTGTAACGGCGCGCGCTTCTCAGGTCACGCGCCGCACGCATCACGCGCCGTCGCGCGCGTCGCGGATCGGGATCACCGTGCGTGCGCCGCACTGGCGCAGCAGGTCGCGCAGCTCGTTGATGACCGGAAACACCTCGTGGTTCCAGTCGGCGCCTTGGGCGTCGTGCGCTTCCTGCTCGCGCTCGACGATCCAGCGATCCTCGCGGAAGATCCGCTCGGTGAACCAGACGAGCAACGGCCACGCGAGATCGAGCGCGAACGGGATGCCGGGCTTGTGGATCGACAGCAGTCCGAACGTGCGGTTGGTGCGCTGCTCGGCGTCGAGCGGCACGTAGACGATCCACAGGTCCATCACGAGCGTGCCTTCGCTCGAGCGGATCTGCAGCGTCTGGTACGGGTAGCCGGTGCGCACCGTCATCACGCTCTTGTCGGACTGGTCGGCCGGCTTCTTGCTGGCGCCGAACACGAGCGCTTCGCCCACCGGCTGCTTGCCTTCCATCCGCGCGAACGTGTAGTCGACTTCGACCCAGTCGTCGCCGCGGCGCCGGCCTACCGAGCGCGCGCGCATCTGCCCCATCTGCTTGCGATGCAGGAACTGATGGTTCATGTCCATCAGGTTCTCGTGCATGAACGAGTAGTGGCACTTGACCTCGCGGCCGAAGCGGCGCGTCTTGTATGCACGATTGTCCGCCGATTCGAGCGCGGGGAACGGCCGGGTGTCGGCGAGCGTCGCATCGCCCGGGAACACGAAGATCAGCCCGTATGCTTCGCGGCACGGATACGCGCGCACGCCGTTGGGCAGGCGCTCGCGGCCGAGGTACGGCACGTCGACGCAGCGGCCGCTGTCGCACGCGTAGGTCCAGCCGTGATAGCAGCAGCGCAGCGTCTCGCCGCTCACGACGCCCGCGTGCAGCGGCACCTGGCGGTGCGCGCAACGATCCTCGAGCGCATACACGGCGCCGGATTCGGTGCGCACGAGCACGATCGGATCGCCGGCGAAGCGCACGCCGAGTGTCTTGCCGCGTTTCAGCTCGCGCGACCACGCGAGCGGGTACCAGTGATCGGGATGAATCGGCACGCGGCGCAGGTCGCGCACGGCCGCGCCGGAAGAGGGTTCTACAAGGGTGCCGCTGTCAGGAATGGGCACTGCGCGCATGCGTGACGTCTCCAGGCTGAACAGGGATTCCGGGCGCCGCGTGACGCGGCGGGGATCTGAAGAAGTCTACGCGAAGTTGCCGGTCGCGGCGGACGCGATGCGGGTTTGCCCCGGCACGGCGGCCGCGGTGTCGTTGATGCAGCGCAAACCGGGTCGAAGGCGGCGCGCGCCTGGCCGGCGGGGCCGTACGGGCCCGGGGCGTGCGGCAGGCACCACGCCGTCACCCCGTCACGCGGCTGCTTGCCGGTCACGAGCGTGCATCGCGCCACAGTACCGCGTCGGTGCGGTACAACGCCGGGAAGTGCTGCTTCAGCCCGGTGATCTTCGGCATGTCGTTGTACGCGATGTACGGCGCGTCGGGGTGCAGTTCGAGGTAGTTCTGGTGATACGCCTCGGCCGGGTAGAACCCCTTGTAGTCCTCGACGCGCGTGACGACGGGCGCCGGAAACACGTGCGCGGTGCCGAGCTGCGCGATGTAGGCGGTCGCGACCGCGCGTTGCTGCGCGGTGGTCGGGAAGATCGCCGACCGGTACTGCGACCCTTCGTCGGGGCCCTGCCGGTTGAGCTCGGTCGGGTCGTGCGCGACCGAGAAGAACACCTGCAGCAGCCTGCCGTACGTGATCTGGGTCGGGTCGTAGACGATGCGAACCGATTCCGCGTGCCCGGTCAGCCCCGAGCCGACGAGCGCGTAGTGCGCGGTTTCGGACGCGCCGCCCGCATAGCCGGCCGTGACCTGCTTCACGCCCTTCACGTGCTCGAACACGCCCTGCACGCCCCAGAAGCAGCCGCCGGCGAGCACGGCCGTCTCGTCGTGCGATGTGCCGGGTGTTTCGTCGAGCGTCGGCGCGGGCACGGTGCGCATCGGCTCGGCGGAATTGACGATGCGCTGGTAGCCGAACACGGCGGCGGCCGCGACGGCGATGGCGCCGATGCGGCGCAGCATCGCCGTGCGCCGTTGCGGCGCGGGACCGCGGGGAGAGGGGATGTTCACGGTGTGCTCCTTCGAAAGGCGGAATGGGAAGCGGGTGGCTCGGACGCGGCGCCGGTGCGCCGCGTCCTGCCGGGATCAGCCGAACGTGAACGCATACGCATTCACGCCGGGATCGAGAAACTCGATCGAGAACGTACGGTCGGCGATCGCGCCGGGCTGCCGGACCAGCTGGTACAGGCGCTGCCCGGTCACGGTGCCGTAGCCTTGCGCATCGACGTCGCTGCCGTGCGCGGCACCGGGCGCCGCGCCGTCGAGCGTCACGCGAAAGCGCACCGGCTTGCCGTCGTCGCCGGGGCCGAGCACCAGGTGCAGGTCGCGTGCATGGAAGCGGTAGACGATGCGGCCGGCCGGCGCCGCGAGCGTCGCGCGTTCGGCGCCGACCTGCCACGTGCCGGCGAGGCCCCAGTCGTTGAGATCGGGCCGGGCCGGCTCGGCGTAGCGGTACGCCGCGTCGCGCACCACACCGCCCGGCGACATGAAAGCCTCGGCGCGCGCGTAGCCGACGTAGGTCTCCGGCGAGCGGACGTCCGCGCTGTCGGCCGCGGCGAGCGCCCCCTTCGCGGGCGCACCGGCGAGCCCGATCGGCACGTTCAGCGCTTCCGGATGGCCGGCCTCGGCGAGCAGCGACTGGATCGCGCGCTCCGATTCCGCGTATTCGCCTTCGCCGAAGTGGTGGCGGCGCACGCGCCCCTGCGCGTCGACGAAGTAGTGCGCAGGCCAGTATTCGTTGTTGAACGCGCGCCAGATCGTGAAGCGGTTGTCGATCGCGACCGGGAAGTCGATGCCGAGGTCGTGCACGGCCTTCTTCACGTTGCCGATGTCGCGCTCGAACGCGAACTCGGGTGCGTGCACGCCGATCACGACGAGCCCGTACGGCGCGTACTTGCGTGCCCACGCGGTCGTGTACGGCAGCGTGCGCAGGCAGTTGATGCACGAATACGTCCAGAAATCGACCAGCACGACCTTGCCGCGCAGGCTGGCCGCCGTCAGCGGCGACGAGTTGAGCCACTGCACCGCGCCGTCGAGCGACGGCAGCGTGCCTTCGACGGGCAGCGCGGCAGCCGCATGCGTCGTATCCACCGCGCGCATCATCGCGCCGCCGGCGATCGCCCCGCCGTTGGCCTGGGTGCGATCGGCCGCCGCGGCCATCATCGCGCCGCCGTTCGCGTTGTCGGCGGCGTTGCCGGTCGCGGCCATCGCCGCCGGTGCGCCCGGTGTGCCATTCGAACGCCCGCCGAGCCGATCGACGAGCTTCGTCTCGAGCCCGCCCGTCGTGACGGTCGACAGCTGCGCGAGCGCACCGGTATCGAGGCCGAGCGCGATCGCGCCGACGCCGGCCAGCAGCGCCACGCCGATCCCGCGCTTGATCCATTCGCCGGCGCCGAGCGAGCGTTTCATCGCGGCGAAGACCTTGCCGCCGATCACGAGCGCGACGCCGAGCGACGTCGCCGCGCCGGCCGCATACGCGACCAGCAGCAGCGTCGTGCCGACGCTGGCGCCGCGCAGCGCGGCGCCGGTCAGCACGAGCCCGAGGATCGGGCCCGCGCACGGCGCCCACAGCAGGCCGGTCGCGACGCCGAGCAGCAGCGACGACGCGGGGCCGGCCGGGCGGCCGTCGCGTTGCGCGAAGCCGGTGAGCCGGTTGCCGGCGGCGACGAGCGGGCGGGTCAGGTGTTCCGCGAGGCGTGGCATCAGCAGGGTCAGGCCGAAGATCGCAAGCAGCACGATCGCGACCCAGCGGCCGGCCTGGTTGGCCTGCGCGACCCAGCCGCCGCCGACGGCCGCGAGCGTCGCGACGACGGCGAACGTGAGCGCCATGCCGACGAGCAGCGGCAGGCCGCTGCGGACGAACGGCTGGTCGGCGCGCGCGAACACGAACGGCAGCACGGGCAGGATGCACGGGCTCAGGATCGTGAGCACGCCGCCGAGGTAGGCAAGGACGATGAGCAGCATGGTGCGTTCTCCAGTCGGTCGGAAGTTCGGGGCCGGATCAGGCGGCGGCGGGGTGGAAGGTGAGCGCGAGGCCGTTCATGCAGTAGCGCAGGCCGGTCGGTTGCGGGCCGTCGTCGAACACGTGGCCGAGATGGCCGCCGCAGCGGCGGCAGTGCACTTCGGTGCGGATCATCCCGAACGATGCGTCGGTGTTCGTGGCGACCGCGTGGTCGAGCGGCTTCCAGAAGCTTGGCCAGCCCGTATGGCTGTCGAACTTGGTGGCCGACGAGAACAGCGCGAGGGCGCAGCCGGCGCACGCGAACGTGCCTTGCCGGTGCTCGTCGTTCAGCGGGCTGGTGTACGGCCGCTCGGTGCCGGCTTCGCGCAGGACCGAGTACTGGGCGGGCGTGAGCCGGCGATGCCATTCGGCGTCGCTGAGGGTGACTTCAAAAGGGGCGGCCGTCTGCGGCGTGGCCGGCGATGCGGCGAACGCACGGCCGACCAGCGCGCGGCGGCCGACGGACGACAGCGTCGCGAGCACGGCGAGGCCGGTGGCGCCGGCGAACAGCAGATGTCTGCGGGTGGGCATGATGGGCTCCTGGCGGCAGGTCCTGAAAACATGCGCCCATCGTAGTCAGCGGCCGGTGTCGAAGTCCTCACGGAAAGTTAAATGAATTGTGAAGGTTGGGGTGGTTCGCGGGAGGTGGTGGAATTCGTCGAAGTGCCGGCTGGCACGGGTTGTCGAGCGGGTGAGCTGCTGAGGTTTGCTGAGCGCCTGTTCGCGTCGCGATTTTTAGTGTTCGCTGGGTGGCGCGGCGAATCCGGATTTTGGCTTGCCGGTCGAATCGGACTGGGATACGAGCGTTGCTTGACTGCGGTCGCGCATCACGCCGAGCGTGTGATGCGCGTTGATAGACGGATGAGTTTGCAAGCTAGTGCGACCGACGTGTGGCGCGTGTGGACGCGGAGGGTTGATAGTTTCCAAGTAGAAACTTCAGGAGGCGGTTGTGCATTGAAAGAGGGGCGCGATGCGCTCCGCCGAGGTGGTCCATGTTTGACACGGTACTGACGGCCGAAAAACAAAACGCGTATCGATGTGGGCGGAGCGGCTCGTCCGACAGAGTGCACACTTGCGATGAAGGCGCTTTTGCACGCTATTCCGGGGCCTTCGCCCGATCCCGTCATTGCAGGCATGCCCGCGGCCGTGTTTGGCAATATCGTCAGGCAAGAGCGTCGCTGTGGCGTGAAGCGTTTCTTTCCAATGTAGGATCAAATGCTCTACAATCGAGTATCATCTGATACTAGGCTGGGAGCCGACATGTCACTCGTTACCCCCGAAGCGGTAGCCGCGGTCATGGGACTGCGGCCGGTCCCGCACACGCTGGCGGAGTTGGAGGCGCTCGTGCGCGACGGTCTGCCGAAGTCTGCGCTGCGGGCTGGCGTCGAACATGCGACGCAAGGTGCCGATGCCCGCCGCGCGCTGCTGGCCCGCATCATCCCTGAGGCAACCTATAAACGACGCCGAGATCGACTGACGCGAGACGAATCGGAGAAGACCGAGCGCCTCGCCCGCATCGTGGCCACGACCACCTACGTCTGGAACGACGAAGACGATGCACGGGGATTTCTGTCGACGCCCCACCCCGAACTGGAAGGACGGGCACCGCTCGATGTCGCGCTGACCGAACTCGGTGCGCGCCGGGTCGAAGAATTGCTCTGGAAGCTGTTCTACGGGCTGCCGGCATGAAATTGTTTCGCATTGCTGATACGCGACACACGATCTGGAGCGGCACCGGCGCGATGCTTGTCGGCGGCCGCTTTAATAGTCCCGGGCGGCCCGTCATCTACGCGGCTTCGACCTTCGCAGGTGCAATGCTCGAGGTACTCGTGCATGCGCGAATCGGCAAGGTCCCGAGAACGCACGGTTGGGTCGAAGCAACCGTTCCCGATGATGTTAGCGTCGAGCATCACACGGCAGAAACGTTGCCGAGAGAATGGGATGCGGCAGCACTGCAGGTAGCACGACAGTTCGGCGACGCATGGCTGACCGAATCGAGGACAGCACTCCTGATCATCCCTTCCGTTGTCGTCCGGGCAGAGTTCAACGTGCTGGTGAATCCGGCGCATCCTGACGCGGCGCGAATCGTCGTGACAGATCCTCAACCCGTGGTGTGGGACGAACGCCTCTTTATCATGCCGCCGGCCGGCCGGTCATAGCGCCTCGATGGTGGCCTGCGCCTTCGTTACCATGACGGCACGATTGTCGGCTCAAACGCAGATCTCTGAAAACGTGTGACCGGCACTGCCAGCGCCGCCGGGGGGACTCCGGTCTTCGGGGGAGTCGCTGTTGCCGCTCGTGACGAGAGCATGGCGTGCACGTAACCGATGTTCAACAATTTGGGTGCGTGCGCAACAATATACCTTTCGTCCAGAGGACGGGGGTGCGACTTCAATGCCTGTTTTCCAGGGTGGGGCAGGCTGTCGACATTGAGCCGTGGCGCACGCCCATGTCGCGCTTCGACACCATCGTCTGGAATTCAGCGCACGTCGATCGAATACATCGCCAGTGACCTGCCGCCGCTCACTTCCTCAGCTTGACGTTCTCCGCCCCGCATTAGCGGAATCACTGGACACGATTAGCGCACGAACGGACATCATTAGCGGTATCTACGAACTTCAACCGCTGACGTGGCGCGAAACACGGCGAGTCACGAAGGCGCCAACGGTGCAATACGGCCGGGTGCCCTATCTGCAGGACGCAACGCCGGGGAATTGGGCATGGATACAGCGCGACATCGAGGTGTGGGCGTACCCGCCCTCCGTCTCATTCACGTCTCACGGCATCAGCCATAAAGTCGATGAACGCGCGCACCCGCGCAGGCAGATGCAAGTTCGGTGGGTAGAGCAACGAAAACGGCTGCGACCGGCCACTGGTGGATGGCAAGATCTCGATGAGTTCGCCGCGCGCGATTGCTTCTTCCACAACAAATTCATAGATGTGGCAGATGCCCATACCGGCGCGCGCGAGATTCACGCAACCAAGCAAGTCGCCGCGGACGCGGTGACGACCGCGAAACGCAAACTCGACATCCTGTCCGTCGGCGTCACGCAACCGCCATGACACTGGGCGTCCACTGCTCGGCAAGACAAACTGGATGCACTCGTGCTGCGTGAGATCCGTCAGGCTGGTCGGCGTACCTCGTCTCGCAAGATATGCAGGTGCTGCGTACAGGCCGAGTCGCACAACCTCGAGGCTCCGAGCGATCAGTCGCGAGTCCGGAAGATCACCCCGGCGGATGACGACGTCAAAGCCCTCGTCGACGAAATTGACGTTGTGATTCGAGATGTCGAGTTCGACCTCGACCTTCGGGAATGCCTCGCAGAAACGGGCAACAAGGGGAATCAATCGATAGTGTCCATACGTGGTCGGCGCGCTGATACGCAGCAGGCCGCTCGGATCACGCTGGTTATCGGTGATCGCACGCTCAGCATTAGCGATCTGTTCCAGGGCCCGTTGACACTCGGCATGGTAAAGCTCGCCGTCGGCCGTGAGCTTGACACGTCGCGTAGTACGCACGAACAGGCGCACGGCGAGACGTGCCTCGAGGCGGCCAATGGAACGGCTGACCGCGGCCGGGGTGACGCCCAGCGCCTCGGCCGCTGCCGCGAAGCTACCCAGTTCCGCGGCCTTGCAGAAGAGTTCGATACTGCCGAGTTGGATGGGGTCGAAGGTGCGAGCCATTCGTTACGCCGTGTAACGTCTCAAATTGACCGGCGTTAGTTTATCGCATGGCGAGAACTGCAATACAGTCCTGTTCAAGGACGTGCCATCAGTAACTTTTGCACGACTGGACAGACTCCTGCCAAAGCACCCGTCTATAGGTAGTTGACGCATGGACGGCGCGCGAGGGGCGCTTCACCCCAACCCATCTTAAGGAATTCGCGATGTCGATGTTTTCCTCGAATACTCCTCTCGGTGACAACGCCGGTAACGGTCAAGCGGATCGCAACGAAAGTCGAGGGTCACGGAAGTCGCCCTCGATCGTCGTGCTGTCCGTCATCGCCTCACTCGTCATGCCTACGCTGATGGCTAACATTGCGCAGGCGCAGGACCAAACACACCCCTCCCAGCGCAAAGTCCTGGTCGTGTTGTCAAGCGCGCAGCAGCTCGAGCTGCGAGACGGCAAGCAATATCGCACGGGCTACTATCTGGATGAACTGGCAATTCCGCTGCAAAAGATCGTTGCGGCCGGGTATACGCCGGTGTTCGCGAACCCTCAAGGCAACCCTGCATCGTGGGATCCGGTCTCGAATGACAAGATTTTCTTTGGCGACAACGAAGCCGCGCGTGCCAAGGCCGTAGACCTGGTACAGAGCTTCCCCGGCATTGCGCATCCGCAAACGCTTACCGAGATCGCCGCGCAAGGCACGAGCGACTATTACGGCATCTTTATTCCGGGCGGCCACGCCCCGATGCAGGATCTCTCGCACGATAAAGCGCTGGGGCAGATTCTCGTTAGCTTCCACAACAATGGTCGGCCCACTGGCATCATCTGTCACGGTCCGACCGCGTTGCTCTCAACGCTGCACGAGCCCGAAGCGTTCCGCGTCGCAATGATCGCGGGTGACTTTACGAAGGCGGCACGGCTCGCGCAGGGTTGGCCTTACGCCGGCTACCGCCTGACAGTCTTCTCGTCGGGCGAAGAGCATGCGATAGAAGGTGACGGGCGGCAACTTGGCGGGGAGGTGAAATTTTATGCCGCCGACGCGCTGGCAGAGGCTGGCGCGCACGTTGACCGGATCGGCGCATTTCAGTCGAACGTGATCGAGGATCGCGAACTTGTGAGCGGGCAGCAGCCATTTTCCTCCGACGCTTTTGGCGATGCATTCGTCGCTAGATTGAATCAGGAAAAGGTCTTGCCGAAAGCTGACTGATCTCCCTCAAACGATGGCCGATGTAGCGGAGCGGGACGGAAGTGAGGTCCCTCTGGATTTAAGACGTTTTAAATACGAGAAGATCGGTCCACTCGCCCACGTGTTAACTAAGACTCCGCAGGCCCCTACTTCATGTGGATGATCCAGCAGATAACGTCGTAAATAATTTCATCATGAATAGCCAAACTTCAAAAATATCATTGTCCGATGGATCCGGAATTGCGGAGAAATGCACTTCTGGCGGAATATCTGTTGCCAATGTCAAAGACAAAGCCCCAAGACTTTCGCGGCGAAATATGCTGGCGACTGGCATTGCTGCTGCGTTGATTGGCGCTCTGCCACTGAATGGCGTCGCTTCGACGAGTTCCTCAAGCAAACCTCTCGCCAATCGAATTTCCGGGAAAAAAATTAAAGCTCTGGTCTTTGATGTATATGGCACTTCGACTGACTACTGGGGCACTATAGTCCGTGAAGGTCAAGCAATCAATCAACGAAAGGGTTTGAATGTCGATTGGCCCGCAATCGCCAAAGAATGGCATGGTCTGTTTCCGTCCAATTTTCAGTCAATCATCCGACATGAACGTCCTTGGCAAAATTTCTCATCACTCCGCCTTGAAGCTCTCGAAAGTGTACTGAGGAAGCTTGGGGTGGATGTATTTTCCAGCGATGAACTGGTCGAAATCAACGCAGTATGGCAACGCGCCCAGCCATGGCCGGACGTGGTGCCCGGGCTTCATAAACTTCACAAGGAATTTATCCTGGCCACTCTGTCCAATGCCGACATGGCAGATATGGTCAAGCTTGCCAGGCATAACGATTTTAGGTGGGATCTCATTCTTACTTCTGAACTCGTTCAAAGAGTGAAGCCCGATCCGCTTGTGTATCAGCTCGTTCCAAGATACTTGGGATTGGCGCCCGAAGAAATCTTGATGGTTGCATGCCACAAGGCCGATTTATTAGGTGCGGCGGAGCAAGGGATTCGCACGGCGTTTGTCCCGCGACCAATGGAAAATGGTCCAGCCGGCGGCGGCGATATTGATCCAGACTCAAGGTTCGATATCAATGTGAGCAGCTTTTTGGAACTTTCCTCAAATCTTAGTCAGGGAGTCATTTAGTTTTACTCGCCATTGATCGTATGAATTTAGGCTGCTGTTGGCAATCCTATTGGGCAACCCACTGCGTTCGCGGGCGCGCCGTACTTTTCGACGTAATCGGGCGCGGCGCGTCCGTCGTGCCTCAGCGACACCCTTCGCACCGTGACCGATGAATGCTCTCCGCACCGCGGAGAGCATTCAGGCCAGGCCCGTCAGGGCTCATTCCTTGCTCGATTGTTTTCTCGGTAGTTCCGAGAACGTTCGAACAAGGAGGGCCTGACATGAAAGCAGTCGTATTTCACGGTATCGGCGACATTCGCATCGACACGGTGCCCGATCCCGAGGTCACCGACGCGACCGACGCGGTCGTGCGCCTGACGGCCAGCGCGATTTGCGGCACCGACCTGCACATGGTGCGCGGCACCCTCGGCGGGATGAAGCCGGGCACGATCCTCGGCCACGAGGGCGTCGGCATCGTCGAGACGGTCGGGCGCGACGTGCGCAACCTGCGGCGCGGCGACCGTGTGCTGATTCCGTCGACGATCGCATGCGGCAGTTGCGCGTACTGCCGCGCGGGCTACACCGCGCAATGCGACGTCGCGAACCCGGGCGGCCCGCGTGCGGGTACCGCGTTCTTCGGCGGTCCGGCCGCGAGCGGCGCGTTCAACGGGCTGCAGGCCGAGTACGCGCGCACGCCGCTTGCGCATGCGAGCCTGGTTCGGCTGCCGGATGACATCGACGACGATCGCGCGATCCTGATGTCGGACATTTTCCCCACCGGCTATTTCGGCGCGCAGCTCGCGGAAGTGCGCGCGGGCGATACGGTCGCCGTGTTCGGCGCGGGGCCGGTCGGCCAGTTCGCGATCGCGAGCGCGAAGCTGATGGGCGCCGGGCGCGTGATCGCAATCGACCGCGTGGCGTCGCGCCTCGAGATGGCGTGCGCGCAAGGCGCGGAGATCGTCGATTTCGCGGAGGACGATCCGGTCGAGACGGTGCTGCGGCTGACGGGCGGAATCGGCGTCGATCGCGTGATCGACGCGGTGGGCGTCGACGCGATGCGCGCGACGCACGGACCGGCCGCGGCCGATCGCGACGCGGCGCATGCATTCGATGCGGAAGTCGAGGCGATCGCGCCGCACCGCAAGCCGGACGGCCGCAACTGGGTGCCGGGCGACGGGCCGTCGCAGGTGCTGCAATGGGCGGTGCGCGCGGTCGCGAAAGCCGGCACGGTGGCGGTGATCGGCGTGTATCCGCCGGCGTCGCGCGTGTTCCCGGTCGGCGATGCGATGAACCGCAACCTGACGATCAAGATGGGCAACTGCAATCACCGAACGGTGACGCCGCCGCTCGTCGAGCTGGTGCGCAGCGGCGCATTCGACCCGCTGTCGGTGCTCACGCGTTGCGAGCCGCTGACGAATGCGATCGATGCCTATCGCGCGTTCGACACGCGCGAGCCGGGCTGGATGAAGGTGAAGCTGACGCCATGACGATGCCAACCGAAACCGGGAGGACTGCGATGAACGATCCCTACGACAACTGCATGGCCGCTTGCGACGCGTGCGCCCACGCCTGCGATGCCTGCACGGCCGCGTGCCTCGCCGAACGCGACGCGCAGGCGCTGGCCGACTGCATCGCGCTCGACATCGAATGCGCGCAGCTGTGCCGCTTCGCGTCGGGCGCGATGGCGCGCCGCAGCGTGCTCACGCCCAGCGTCTGCGCGTTGTGCGCGCAGGCATGCGACTTGTGTGCGGCGGAATGCCAGCGGCATGCACACGATCATTGCCGCCGCTGCGCGCTCGCGTGTGAAGCATGCGCGGCGATGTGTCGCGCGGTGGCTTGAGCACGGCGGTCACGGCGTGCGGCGAACCCGGCGTGCGACGCGCTGCAGCAGCGCGTCGAGCACGGCAATTTCGACGGGCTTCACGAGATGCTCGTCGAAGCCTGCGCGTGCGGTGCGTTCCAGGTCCGCCGCGCTGGCATGTCCCGACAGCGCAACGCAGGTCGTGTCGCGCAGCGCGTCGATCGCGCGCAGTTCGTGCAGGAGCGTGAAGCCGTCGACGTCGGGCATCGTGAGGTCGAGGATCATCAGCTGCGGGGCGTAGTCGCGGGCGAGCGCCACGGCGTCGTGCGCGTTGTAGGCGACGCGCGGCGCGTGCCCCTTCACCTGCAGCAGCACGGCGAGCGTGTCGGCCGAATCGCGATTGTCGTCGACGATGACGATACGGAGCGGCGTCGTGTCCGTCTGCGCGGACTTGACCGGCCCGCGCACGTCGCCGCGGGTCGCGCGCGCCATGCGGTCGATCGGCAGCCGCACCGTAAACGTCGCGCCGTGACCGGGCCCGTCGCTTTCGGCCGAGATGCGCCCGCCGTGCAGTTCGACGAACGTCCGGCAGATCGCGAGACCGAGCCCGAAGCCGTCGGTCGGCCGCCGGCCCGCCCCGCTTTCCTGCTCGAACAGGTCGAAGATGGTTTCGAGCGCGTCGTGCGCGATGCCGACGCCACGATCGGTCACGCGGATCGCGACGACCGGCCCCTCGAGTGTGGCGCCGACGTCGATGCGGCCGCCGAGCGGCGAGAACTTCGACGCATTGTCGAGCAGGTTGTGCAGCACCTGGACGAGCCGCGCATCGTCGCCGTGCAGCGGCACGGCATCGGCCGGCAGATCGACGTGGATGTGCTGCCCGCGCGCGGCCAGCTTCGGCTGGATGCTTTCGACGCCGCGGCACACGATGTCGCGCACGGTAATCGGCCGGTCGTTCAGCTCGAGCTTGCCGGCGGTGATGCGCCCGACGTCGAGCAGGTCGTCGACGAGCCGCGTCAGTTGCGTGACCTGACGATGCACGGCGTCGCGGCACTGCGCGAGCGCGGGCGCCGGGTTGGCCAGGCTCTGGAGCACGCCGACCGAATGGCGCAACGGCGCGAGATGGTTGCGCAGCTCGTGCGCGAGCATCGCGATGAACACGCTGAGCCGGTGCGTCGACGCTTCGAGCTCCTCGAGCCGCTTGCGCTCGGTCATGTCGCGCGTGATCTTGATGAAGCCGCAGAGCTGGTTCGAGTGATCGTGCACGGGCGTGATCGTCACGTTCGCCCAGAACTGCGAGCCGTCCTTGCGCACGCGCCAGCCTTCGTCCTCGAAATGGCCGTTGGCGGCCGCTTCGGCGAGCCCGAGCGACGGCCGGCCGGCCGCGATCGCGTCGGGCGGATAGAAGCGCGAGAAGTGGTGGCCGACGATCTCCGCGGCGCGATAGCCCTTGATGCGCGCGGCCCCCGCGTTCCAGGTCGCGACGTTGCCATACGGGTCGAGCATGAACACCGCGTAGTCGGTGATCGACTCGACGACCGTCTGGAACCGGAACTCGGCGAAGCGGTGCAGCAGGTCGCGCGCGTCGGATTGCCCGAGCGGCGGGGGAGGCGAGCGAGGATTGAGGTCGTCTTTCATCATCGGAGCGGCTTGTCGAAGACGGGCGGGCAAGCGCCGCCCGGCCGCCGTCGGGCGGGCCGGCGGCGGCGGTACGGATCGGATTGGCACCCCGAAAGCTTAGGGGATTGGCATCCCAAAAGCATAAGGGAACTCAATTCGGCTGATCAATGGGTGCGCATCGGTTGTGCCGATCGCCATTCCGGCGGCGCGCAATCGGTTCCGGTGCGCGGCACGGCACGCCGATTGCACGCGCTTGCGTTCCACCAGCCGGGCCGCGGTTGCCCGGCTGCACGCGGCCACGAGCCTCGCAAGGAGAACGACATGAACAGCACGCTGAACCCCGACAACGAACCGTCCGACCCGGACGACGACAATGCCAGCCGCGGCCGCGACGGCCGCGCACTGGGGCCGAGCGACTCGTCCGACAGCGGCAGCGACACGGCCGGCGCGCGGCGTCATCCGTTCGACGTCGATTCGCCGCTCGACGATCACGCGCTCGAACGCGGCGATGCGTCGCTCGACAGCGATACGGACCGTGCGGGCACCGGTGAGCGCGCGTCGGCGGACGGCGATTCGACGCTCGACGAAGGCATGGACATCAAGCCGGACCGCACCGAGCGGCTGAGCGAGCCCGGTCGCCCGACGGAACCGGATGACGCGGACGAAGCGGGCGACGACGGCACGCCGTGACGCCCGGCACGCAAAAACTGCAATCGCATTGCAGATTCTCGCGTCCGCCAGCCGATCGACGTCGCGATGCGCGTCCGTCTTCCATCGGCCACGACAGCGGCACGCGACTTGCATTCGACCTGACCGACGCGCGCCGTGACCCGGCATGGGGCCGTGCACGGCGCAGGCGCGCTCAAGGAGGGACACGATGCAACGACGATATCCCGGACGGCACGGCGAACGCGGTGGCCCGCCCGACTGGCAGGAGCGCAACGAACGCGCGACCCGAGGCGCCGGCGAGCGCGGCATCCCGGACGATCCGGCGCGATGGCCGGAAGCGGGCGACGAGTCGGCTTACCGCCGCTTCGCGAGCGAGGACGTCGGTCCGGAAGACTGGGGCAGCGAATGGAGTGAACGCGCGGCGCGGCCGGTCGGCCAGCGGCGCGGCGGGGCCGATGCGGGCTGGCAGCGCGATTTCCCGCGCCAGCCGGCGCGCGAACCCGATCCCGGCTACGGCGAGCGCGACTATCGCGCGCAGGGTCGTGACTGGGGGGAAAGCCAGTACAGGGAAGGCCCGTACCGCGGCGTTCCCCCGGCGTTTCGCGGGCATCACCGGATGGGCGAATACGACCGCGACCGCGCCTATGGCGATCCGCGCGACGATCCGCGCTACCGCGGCGACGCCCCCGACTTGTCGCGGTTCGGCAGCGACGCCGAACGCGACGCGCTGCGCAATCGTCGCGGGCCGAAAGGCTATACGCGATCGGACGAGCGGATCCGCGAAGATGTGTGCGAGCGGCTCGCGCATGCGCTCGACATCGACGTGAGCGACGTCACGGTGCAGGTGCAGGACGGCCGCGTCGAACTGGACGGCACGGTGCCGGCGCGATGGATGAAGCATGGCATCGAGGACCTGGCCGACGGCTGCATGGGCGTGCGCGACGTCGAGAATCGCGTGCGGGTTCGCCGTGATGAGGGCGAGCACGATTCGGGGATGGTGCTGCATCCCGACCAGCGGACCGTGACGCCGACGCAGCCTGCCGTGCTTGATCCCGAGCCGGGCACCGTCGGTCGCGACCGCGAGCGCAAACCGCACCACTGAGCGCTCGTGCATGAACCGGCGCGCCCCGAACTGCCCCCCGCACGCATGACGACGGGAACCGACGATACGCCGCCCGGGCGATGTTCGTGATCGTCATCGTCATCGGCAAGTACGGCGGCGGCTTCGTCACGTTCGCGATCGATGCGGCCTGCACGGCGCGTGCTTACGCGCCGGCGGATGCGTGACCGGCGGCGCGTCATTCGCCAGATCGACGCCGCGCGCGATCGGGAAGGCTGCGCGCCGCTCGAGGGCGTGGCGCTGTCCGGCCACGCGCGCGAGCGCGACCGCACGCGCGCGATCGAGGCCGGTTTCCACGCTTACCTGACCCAGCCCGCGGCAACGGCCGACCTGATCGCGACGTTGCGCGCACGCGCCTTTTCCTCTGGAGAAACCCATGTCGAATCCGCCACCCGAAGCGCTGACCGGCCGCCGCGCCGGTAGCGCGTTTGTCGACCGCCAGACCGCGGTCGCCGCGGTCGAACTGCTGCTGCCGAGCCTGTCGGCCGCGCTGCAGAGCGACTTCGTCGGCGACAGCGGCTGCCTGCACATCGTGATCATGGATCCCGCGCTCGGGCCTCACGACGCGGCGTTCGAGGACGCGATCCTGTACGAGTTCTCGTTGCCCGACCCGAAGGACTGGGACGCCGACTACCGAGCGTATGCGCGTGCGAAGGCGCGGCTGTCGTGGGAAACGGGCCGCGACGGCCACGTCGTGCAGGCGCTGGAGCCGTACCGGCTGCGCGCGGGCGATACGAACCTGTGGGGCGGGGTCGCGCTCGGCGGGATCGTGGTCGGCGTGTCGGGCGCGCAACCGTGGTTCGACGAGGCATTCGCGGGCTGCATCGCGCACTGCCTGCTTGCGCTCGCGAAGCGCCGCGCGCAGGCGACGCCGGACGCGCTGGCGATCTGAGCGCGGCCGGCCGGGGCGGTTTTTACAGCAACTTATAAAAAAGCCAGCGATGGCGTGCCGGCGCGCGAGGCGGCACGGATGCAGGCAAGCCGGCACGGTTCTCGCTGTATCTCCTGCACCGACGTTTGTCGCGACAAGCGTCACAGCCGGTCCGGATGCGTCCGGACGTTCGCAAGGAGGTGCAGGTGAACGACGTCAAACACGATTCGCCCCAAGCGCCGCTCGCCGGCCGCGTCGTGCTGGTGACCGGCGGCGGCCGCGGCCTCGGCGAGGCCATCTGCGAAGACCTGGCGCGGCACGGCGCGCACGTGGTCGTCGCCGATCTCGACGGCGACCGCGCGGCCGCCGTCGCGCAGCGGCTCGAACGGCACGGCGGGCAGGCGGTCGGCCGGCCGCTCGACGTGCGCGACGAGGCGTCCGTGCTGCAGGTCGTGCACGACGCGCGGGAAGCGCTCGGCGATCTCGACGTGGTCGTCAACAACGCGGCGATCGACGTGACCGCGCCGATCGACGACGTGAGCGTGGACGCATGGCGGCAGGTGCTGATGACGAACCTGCTCGGCCCTTACCTGATGTGCCACGCCGCGGTGCCGATGATGAAGGCGCGCGGCACCGGGCATATCGTCAACATCGCGTCGACCGCGTCGAAGCGCGCATGGCCGAATGCGTCCGCCTATCACGCGACGAAGTGGGGGCTGCTCGGCCTGTCGCATGCGCTGCATGCCGAACTGCGGCCGGCCGGCGTGAGCGTGTCGGCGATCGTCGCGGGCGGGATGCGCACGCCGTTCCTGCTCGACCGCTTCCCGGACATCGACGCGGACACGCTGCAGCCGGCCGAGAACGTCGCGGCCGCCGTGCGCTTCGTGCTGATGCAGCCGCCCGGCACGGTGGTGCCGGAAGTGATGGTGCTGCCGATGAAGGAGACGTCATGGCCTTGACGCGCGAAAGGGGGCTGCCCGGGGCCGTGCTGATCGACAAGGACGGCACGTTGCTCGACGACGTGCCCTACAACGTCGATCCGGCGCGCATGCGCCTCGCACCGGGCGCGGCACGTGCGCTGCGCACGCTCGGCGCGACCGGCATGCCGATCGTGGTCGTCTCGAACCAGCCGGGCGTCGCGCTCGGCCGCTTTACCGAAAACGAGCTTGGCGCGGTCCGTCGGCGTCTCGCCGAACTGTTCGAAGCAAACGGCGCGACGCTGACGGATTTTTTTTACTGCCCGCATCACCCGCGCGGCAGCGTGCCGGCCTATACGGTTGACTGCGTGTGCCGCAAGCCGCGCCCCGGCATGTTGCGTCGCGCGCTGGCCATGCTGGGCGTCGTTCCCGAATGGAGCTGGATGATCGGCGACATCCTCGACGACGTCGCGGCCGGGCGCGCCGCGCGTTGCCGCACGATCCTCGTCGACTGCGGGCACGAGACCGAATGGCGCACCGACGCCTCGCGATCGCCGCACCACGTCGTCGATCGCGTCGACCTCGCGGCCGACATCGTCGCGCGCGAAGCCGTGCGGCGCCACGGCACGTGGGGGCGGCGATGAACGCCGCGTGGCGTCGCGCGCGACGCATCCTGTGCGTGCGGCTCGACAGCGTCGGCGACGTGCTGATGACGACGCCCGCGTTGCGCGCGCTGAAGGAAAGCGGCGAGGGTCGCCGGCTCACGCTGCTGACGTCACGCACGGGCGCCGCGCTGGCGGCGCACCTGCCGATGGTCGACGACGTGTGGACCTACGATGCGCCGTGGGTCAAGCACCCCGACGTGCGCGGCGATCCGGTTGCCGATCTCGACATGATCGACCGGCTGCTGGCCGGCCGTTTCGATGCGGCCGCGGTCTTTACCGTCTACAGCCAGAACCCGCTGCCCGCCGCGATGATGTGCTGGCTGGCGGGCATTCCGCTGCGGCTCGCGCATTGCCGCGAGAACCCGTATGAACTGCTGACCGACCGCGTGCCGGAAAGCGAACCGGAGTCGCACGTGCGGCACGAGGTGGCGCGGCAGCTGGCGCTCGTGCGCGCGATCGGCGCCACGACGTCGAACTGGCGGATGGCGTTCGAGCCGGGCGACGCGGCGCGGCGTGCGGTGAGCGCGCGGTTGCAGGCCACGTTGCAGTGCATCGGCGGCCCGCGCCGGCCGGGCGCGCCATCGGGGCGCTGGCTCGTCGTGCATCCGGGCGCGAGCGCGGCGTCGCGTCGCTGGCCGGCCGAGCGCTTCGGCGAGGTGGCCGCGAGCGTCGCGCCGCTGTTCGATGGCATCGCGGTGACGGGTAGCGAGAGCGAGCGCTCGCTGGTCGACACGGTGTGCGCCCGCGCGGGCCCGCGCGCGGTGCCGTTGGCGGGCGCGCTGTCGCTCGGTGAACTCGGCGCGCTGATCGAGACGGCCGACCTGCTGCTGTCGAACAATTCCGGCCCGGTGCATCTCGCGGCCGCGCTCGGCACGCCGGTGGTCGATCTCTATGCGCTGACCAATCCGCAGCACACGCCCTGGCGGGTGCCGCACCGGGTGCTGAACGTCGACGTGCCATGCCGCAACTGCTACCGCAGCGTGTGCGACCAACCCGGCCATCCGTGCCTGCGCGCGGTGAGCGTCGACGATGCCGTCGCCGCCGTGCACGCGCTGCTGCGCGGTCGCATGCGCCATGCGCGGCGGGCGGCCGTGCGGGCCGCCCTGCACGGTGACGGACCGGTCGACGCGAGCCCGTCGAACGTGATTCCGTTCTCGCCCGCCATCACGAGGAGCTGACGCATGCCCGAACCGATCCATACGCTCGGCATCAACGCCGCCTTTCACGACAGTGCTGCGTGCCTCGTGCGCGACGGCATCGTGATCGCGGCCGCCGAGGACGAACGCTTCACGCACGTGAAGCATGCGAAGCGCCCGGTACCGTTCTCGACCTGGGAGTTGCCCTACCATGCGATCGACTACTGTCTCGCGGAGGCCGGCATCGTGCTCGCGGACGTCGACCACGTCGCGTATTCGTACGACCCGTGGTTCGAGCTCGATCGCGACACGGCCGAGCCGTCGCTGACCTTGCCGCTTTCGCCGTCGGCCCACGCGCCGCGCAACGGCGGCGCGTCGCCATGGCATCCGCTGTTCCTGTCGTCGATCGTGAACGCGCCGCGCCAGCTCGCGGGCGGTGCGCCGCACCACCTGCAGCGGCGTTTTCGCGGTGTCACGCACGACGGGCCGTTCCGCTGGCATTTCGTCGAGCACCATCTCGCGCACGAGGCAAGCGCGTTTCTCGCGGCGCCTTTCGCGCGCTGCGCGGTGATGACGATGGACGGGCGCGGCGAGCGTGCGACGACGAGCTACGGCGCGTTCGACGGCCGGTCGTACCGGCGGCTCGGCCAGGTCAACCTGCCGCATTCGCTCGGGTTGCTGTACGAACGCGTGACGCGCTACCTCGGCTTCCTGCACTCGTCCGACGAGTACAAGGTGATGGCGCTCGCGTCGTACGGCAAGCCGGTGTTCGCCGACGCGATGCGCAAGCTGGTGCGCTACGACGGCGACGGACGCTACGCGATCCTCGACGGCGATCTCGTCGCGCTGTTCGGCCCGCCGCGCGAACGCGGCGGCCCGATCGAGCCGCATCACTGCGACATCGCGCATGCGTTGCAGCGCGTGCTGGAAGAAACGGCGTTGCAGGCGGTCGACTGGCTGGCCGCCGGCACCGGCGAGCGGCAGCTCGCGATGGCGGGCGGGGTCGCGCTGAACTGCGTGATGAACGCGAAGATCCGCGATCGCGGCCCGTTCGACGACGTGTGGGTGCAGCCCGCCGCCGGTGACGCCGGCACCGCGCTCGGCGCGGCGCTGTGGACCGACTTCCGGATGCGCGGCGAGCGCGGCGCATGGCGGATGGATCATGCGTATCTCGGGCCGTCATACGGTGACGACGCGATCGAGGCGTTCCTGAAGGACGCCCAGCTGCCATACCGGCGGCTGGCCGACGTCGCCGCGCAAACGGCCGCGCTGCTCGCGGCGAACCGCGTGATCGGCTGGTTCCAGGGGCGCATGGAGTTCGGCCCGCGCGCGCTCGGCGCACGCTCGATCCTCGCGTCGCCGACCGACCCGGACATGCAGCGCAAGCTCAACAAGATCAAGGATCGCGAGGACTTTCGGCCGGTCGCGCCGGTCGTGCTCGAAAGCAAGGCGCATCACTGGTTCCGCGGCGGACGGCGCACGCCGCTGCGCGCGCCGTTCATGCTGTTCGTGTACGACGTCGCGCCCGGCGCGGAGGCGACGATTCCGGCCGTGCGCCATATCGACGGCACCGCGCGCGTGCAGACCGTCGACGAAGCGCAGCATCCGCTGCTGCACGCGTTGCTGACCGAGTTCGACGCGCTCACCGGCGTGCCGGTGCTCGTCAACACGTCGTTCAATACCCGCGGCGAGCCGATCGTCTGCACGCCGCGCGACGCGCTCGAATGCTTCTGGACGTCGCCGCTCGACGCACTCGTGATCGGTTCGTTCCTGCTGGAGAAACCGAGATGAACGCGCGCGACACGCAACGGCCGCCGATCGTGTCGGTCGTCGTGCCGACCTACCGGCGGCCCGACCTGCTCGAACGCTGCCTCGACGCGCTGTGCGTGCAGGTGTTCGACCCGACGGCCTACGAGATCATCGTGGTCGACGACGACGCCGCCGGCAGCGCGCGGCCGGTCGTCGAGCGGTGCCGTGCGCGCGTGACCGACATGCCGGTGATCCGCTACATGACCGCGCCCGCCACGCAGGGGCCGGCCGGTGCGCGCAACGTCGGCTGGCGCAGCGCGTGCGGCGCGTTGATCGCGTTCACCGACGACGACACGATTCCCGATCCGGCGTGGCTGCGCCACGGCACGGCCGCGTTGCTGGCCGAACCGACCGCGTCCGCCGCCGCGGGCCGCATCGACGTGCCGTTGCGGCCGCACCCGACCGACTACGAGCGCGACGCGGCCGGCCTCGCGCATGCGGAATTCGCGACCGCGAACTGTTTCGTGCGGCGCGTGGCGCTCGAACGGGTCGGCGGCTTCGACGAACGCTTCACCCGCGCCTGGCGCGAGGACGCGGACCTGATGTTCGCGTTGCGCGAACACGCGGGGCCGATCGTCGACGCCGATGCGGCGTGCATCGTGCATCCGGTCCGCCCCGCGCGCTGGGGCGCGAGCATTGGCCAGCAGTCGAAGGTCTATTTCGACGCGCTGCTGTACAAGAAGCACCGTGCGACCTACCGCCGCCATATCCGGCCGGTGCCGCCGTGGCATTACTACGCGGCGGTGCTCGCCGCGCTCGGCGCACTCGTGTGCTTCGCGGCCGGGTGGCCGGCGCCGGGCGTGGCATGCGCGGCGGCCTGGGCCGTGTTGACGGCGGCGTTCTGCGTGAAGCGCTTGCGCGGCACGCGGCTCACGCCGTCGCACGTGGCCGAGATGATCGTCACGTCCATCGCGATTCCGCCCGTGTCGCTGTACTGGCGCATGCGCGGCGCGCTTCATTTCCGGGTCTTGTTCCTATGACGACCGAACCTGCCGATTTCGAGCGTGTGCGGCGCCCGGCGCGCATCGCGGTGTTCCGTGCGCTGCAGCTCGGCGACATGCTGTGCGCGGTGCCCGCGTTGCGCGCGCTGCGGCGCGGCGAACCCGACGCGCGGATCACGCTGATCGGGCTGCCGTGGGCGCGCGAGTTTGCGTCGCGCTTCTCGGACTACCTCGACGGCTTCATCGCATTTCCCGGTGCGCCGGGGCTCGGCGAACAACCGGTGCCCGACGCAGCCGCCCGTGAAGCGTTCATCGCCGAGTGCCGCGCGCGGGATTTCGACCTCGCGATCCAGCTGCACGGCAGCGGCACGACCACCAACGCGATCGTCGCGTCGCTCGGGGCCACGCGCACGGCCGGCTTCGTGCCGGCCGACGGTGGCGCGACCCGGCTCGACCACGCGCTCGCGTGGCGGGACGACGAGCCTGAAGTCACGCGTTACCTGGCGCTGATGCGCGCGCTCGGCTATGCGGAATGGGGCGACTACCTCGAATTCCCGCTCGGCGGCCTGGATTATGCGTTGTGGCACGTGCTGTGCGACGAGCATGCGCTCGATCCGGGGCGCTACGTGATCGTGCATCCCGGTGCGCGGATGGCGTCGCGGCGCTGGCCGGTCGACCGCTTCGCGCTTGCCGCACGGCAGCTCGCCGACGACGGCTGGCAGATCGTGTTGACCGGCACGCGCGCGGAACTGGCGCTGGCCGGTGCGTTCGCCGAGCATCTCGCGCGGCCCTGCGTGAACCTGTGCGGCCGCACGCCGCTCGGCGCGCTTGCCGCGCTGATCGGACGCGCACGGCTGGTGCTGTGCAACGACACGGGCGTGTCGCACGTCGCGGCGGCGCTCGGCACGCCGAGCGTGGTCGTCGCGTGCGGCAGCGACACGGGCCGCTGGGCGCCGCTCGACAGCGCGCGTCACCGCGTCCTCGCGAACTATCCGGCGTGCCGGCCGTGCATGTTCGACACCTGCCCGTATGGGCACGAATGCGCGATGGCGATCGGCGTCGGCGACGTGATCGAGCAGGCGGGCGAACTGCTGGCGGAGGAGAGGCGTCATGTCACGTAAGCGGCTGCGCGTGCTGACCTGGCACGTGCATGGCAATTACCTGTATTACCTGTCGCAGGCGCCGCACGAGTTCTTCATCGTGACGAAGCCGCACGATCCGCCTGGCTATGCGGGCCGCGTCGGGCACCTGCCATGGGGTGACAACGTGCACGAGGTGCCGGCGGAGTGCGTGCGCGACACCGCATTCGACTGCGTGCTGTACCAGCATCAGAAGCATTACGAGCACGACCGCCTGCGGCTGCTGAGCGACGACCAGCGTGCGTTGCCGACCCTGTTCGTCGAGCACGATCCGCCGCGCGGGCATCCGACCGATACGCTGCATCCGGTGCAGGATCCGAACGTGCTGCTGGTGCACGTGACGCCGTTCAACGCGCTGATGTGGGACAACGGCGTGACGCCGACGCGGGTGATCGAGCATGGCGTGCTGATGCCCGACCACGTCGCGTATCACGGGACGTTGCCGAAAGGCGTGACGGTCGTGAACAACCTGGCGCGCCGGGGGCGTCGCCTGGGCGCCGACCTGTTCGAGGCCGCGCGTCACAGCGTGCCGCTCGAACTGGTCGGGATGGGCTCGGCCGAGCTGGGCGGGATCGGCGAGGTGCCGAACCCGGCGCTGCCGCACTTCCTGTCGCACTACCGGTTCTTCTTCAATCCGATCCGCTATACGAGCCTCGGGCTCGCGGTGATCGAGGCGATGATGATCGGGATGCCGATCGTCGCGCTCGCGACGACCGAGATGGCGCTGCTCATCCGGAGCGGCCGCAACGGCATGGCCGATACGCGGCCGGCCGTGCTGATCGATGCGATGCGCATGCTGATCCGCGATCCCGATCTCGCACGCGAGTGGGGCGCCGCCGCGCGACGCGACGCGTGCGAGCGCTTCGGCATCGAGCGGTTCGTGCGCGACTGGGACGCGGCGTTGCACGACGTCGCGACGTGAGTCGCACGCGTGCCGCGCGGGCTCAGGGCGTCGGTGCGTCGGGTGGGTTCGGCACGTTCGGCACGTTCGACGTGCCGGTTCCGCGAAACGCCTCCCGTTCATGTTCGGGCAGGAGCGCGAGCCGGTTGTACAGCGTCTTCAGGCTGATGCCGAGCGCTTTTGCGGTGCGCGGCTTGTCGCCGTTGAAATGCCGCAGCGACGCGACGATGAAGCGCTGCTGCGTGTGCGCGAGCGTCGTGCCGATATGCAGCGTGATCGCATTGTGACGACATTCGTCGCGCGGCGGCGCACGGCGCGGCAACTGCAGCTCGATCTGCTCGTCGGCGAGGATGAACGCGCGCTCGAGCGTGTTGCGCAGCTCGCGCACGTTACCGGGCCACGTGTAGGCGCGCAACGCCTTCATCGCCTGGAGGGACAGCCGCTTTCTCGTGCGGTGCCGCGCATTCAGCCGCTCGACGATCTGCAGCGCGATATCGTCGACGTCGTCCTCGCGCTGCCTGAGCGCGGGCACGTGCAGCGCGACCGTCGCGATCCGGTAGAACAGGTCCTCGCGCAGCCGCCCGCTGCGCACGGCCTCGACCGGGTCGTGATGGGTGGCGGCGACGATCCGCACGTCGAGCGGGATCGATTCGTGGCCGCCGACCCGCACGATCGTGTTCGACTCGAGCGTGCGCAGCAGCTTGACCTGCAGCTCGGCCGGCATTTCGGCGATCTCGTCGAGAAACAGCGTGCCGCCGCGCGCGGCCTCGAACATGCCGACGTGCTGGGCCACGGCGCCGGTGAAACTGCCTTTCTCGTGACCGAACAGGTGCGATTCCGCAATGTCGTGAGGAATCGCGCCGCAATTGACGGGAACGAACGGCCCGCGGCGGCGTGGGCTCAGGTCGTGCAGGAGCCGCGCGACGATGTCCTTGCCCGCGCCGCTTTCGCCGACGATCAGCACGCCGACGCGTGTCACGGCCACGCGTGACACCTTCAGCAACAGGGTCTGGATCGTACGCGAGCGGCCGAAGAGCCGCGTGCCGTCATCGACGGATTTCGACATGGTGTGATATCGAATGGGAAGATTTGACCGAATGCGTCGAGACCAGGTGAAAAAATGACGTGGCATGCGTCACCGTTTTCCTATACCGAGAATACCTTTTATACCGACGGTGAGACATTGAATCTGCAATGCGGGCCGCGCGGCCGGATAGATTTATTCGATAGGCGGGGAATGCGCGACACCATTCTTCTATACTGCTAAGCGTCGTATCCCGCGCAGGAACGCTTGTCCTTCCGATCATGCACAGCAGCGCGGCGCATACCGCCACGAAACGAGGTGGAGACAGTGCGCTGCGCGTCCGTCGCGGTTCCGGCCATGCACGGGTCGGGCCGCTTCAAGAGGAGCCTCGATGCCCTACGTCCTGATCGTCGAAGACGATGCCGATACACGCACCATGCTCGCGACGCTCGCCCGCACCCAGCAGCTGTCGTGCGATACGGCCGCGACGCTCGAGGAAGCGCGCACGCTCGTGTCGACGCATCCCCCCGATCTCGTGCTGTGCGATCTCGTGCTGCCGGACGGCAACGGGATGGATCTGTTCGATGCGTTGCCGAAGCGTGCGCACTGTGAAATGGTGCTGACCACCGGCCACGCGAGCCTCGAAACCGCGATCGACGCACTGCGGCGCGGCGCGACCGACTACCTGGTGAAGCCGCTGAACATGCAGCGGCTGAACAGCATCTTCGCGCGCGTGCCGCGCACCACCGCACTGCATGAAGAGATTGCCGAACTGCGTTCGGAACTGCAGCGCCTCGGCCGTTTCGGCCGCATGCTCGGCAGCTCGCCCGCGATGCAGGCCGTCTACGACGCGATCGGCCGGGTCGCGCGCACCGAGGCATCGGTCCTGCTGACGGGCGAATCGGGCACCGGCAAGGAGCTGGCCGCGCAGACGGTGCACGACCTGAGCCTGCGCCGCCGCGGCCCGTTCCTCGCGGTGAACTGCGGCGCGATCGCCGCGAACCTCGTCGAGAGCGAGATGTTCGGCCACGACCGCGGCAGCTTCACGGGCGCGGAGCGCCAGCACAAGGGCTTCTTCGAACGCGCAGACGGCGGCACGCTGTTTCTCGACGAGATCACCGAGATGCCGCTCGAGTCGCAGGTCAAGCTGCTGCGCGTGCTCGAGACGGGGCGCCTCACGCGGCTCGGCTCGACGCGCGAGATCGATGTCGACGTGCGCATCGTCGCGGCGACCAACCGCGACCCGGAGGCCGCGATGGCCGACGGCAAGCTGCGGCCCGACCTGTTCCACCGGATCAACGTGTTCCCGATTCCGCTGCCGTCGCTGCGCGAGCGCGGCGACGACATCCCGATGCTCGCCGATGCGTTCCTGCAGCGCTACAACGAGGAAAGCGGCCGTTCATTGCGTTTCTCGCCCGCCGCGCGCGACGCGCTGAAGACCTATGCGTGGCCCGGCAACGTACGCGAGCTGCGCAACTTCGTGCAGCGCGCGAGCATCTTCAGCGATACGGACCTGATCGATACGCTGCCGCCGCCGATCATGGACGAGTTGTCGAGCATGGTCGATTCGCATGACGATCGCGTCACCGTGCCGTTCGGCACGCCGCTCGAGGAAGTCGACCGCAAGCTGATCCTCGGCACGATCGCGCAATGCGGCGGCGTGAAGGCGCAGGCGGCCGAGGTGCTCGACGTCAGCCTGAAAACGATCTACAACCGGCTCGCGCAACTGGATGACGATGCGGGAAAACCGGATTCCTGATGGTGCCGCCGCGCTCATGCTCCGTGGCACGCATCCCGACGCGCATCGCGTTCAAGCTGGCGGCGCATGCGTTCCACGTGCGGCGGGATCGTACGGCGCTCACGCAGGATCCACGCCAGGCCCGCGAACGTGCGCGCGAGCATGCGGTCGCGCCACAGGCGCGGCAGCAGCCGCACGGTCTGCCGCAGCGCGGCCGGGGCCGGCCATCTGAGCCAGGCAGTCCATACCGCGTTGCGGGCGGTGACGCGGGCGCGCGTGCGCGCGTCGCGCTGCGGCGACGGGTCATGGTGGACCGTGAGGCGCGGCGCATAGACGAGCCATCCGCCGGCGCGATACAGGTCGAGCGCGAGCAGCGCTTCCTCGCCACCGAGAAAGTAGCGCGGATGGTAGCCGCCTGCCTGCATGAACGTGTCGCGCCGGAACGCCGTCGCGCCGGCCAGCAAGCCGAGGATCGGGCGGCCGGGCAGCGTGACGGGCGCATCGAGCGGGCTGTCGGCCATCCGGCGGCAGGTCGGGTCTTCGCGCTGGTCAGGGCCGACGAGCACGCGCGCGGTGACGGACGCGACGTGCGGATACGCGTCGAGCAGGTCCGCGGCTTGCTCGATCGAACCGGGCGCCCACCATGTGTCGTCGTCGCAGAACGCGACGTGGCGCGTGCGGGCGACGGCCACGCCGAGATTGCGGCCGGCCGCGCCGAGATTGGCGGGCGCCTGCACGAGTACGACGTGCGGATAGCGGTGGCGGATCAGCGCGGCGGTGTCGGCTTGCGCCGCGTTGTCGACGACGACGATGGCGGGCCGGTCGGGCAGCGACGAGAGCCGGGCCAGCGTGTGCGCGAGCCCGGCCGGTCGTCTGAACGTCAGCACGATGGCGGTCACGCGCGGTTCGGGCGGCGGCGCAACGTGGCGCGCGGGGGTTACGCGAACGTGACGTCGCATTCGAGCCGCCAGTACGTTTCGGGTTCCTTGAGATCGGCGCGCATATGAGGATCGAACAACCCAACCTGGCTCGCATACGCGGCGACTGCGGCGGCTTTCGCGGCGATGGCTTCCGCGCGGTCGCAGGCCGGGGCGCCGGCCGGATGGGCGATCCAGCCGCGCTCGCGCCAGTCGCTCACGCGCCTGGCCATCAGCCCCGCGATCCGGCGGTACGGGACGTCCTCGTAGAAGCGCCACGCGCGCGCCGCGTCGTGCGACGCGCGTGCGCGCTCCAGCAGCGACAGCGCGGCCTGCTGCACTTGCAGATGATCGCGGTGGAACAGGCCGGCCGGCGCGAGGACGCCGAACCCGGCGTGTGCGTCGATTTCCCGCGCCACGCGCGCGGCAATCGCGGCCGATGCGGCGGGCGTGCCGTATTGATCGTCGAGAAAGTCGAGCCAGACCGGCCGCGCGTCGAGCCGTGCGAGCGCGCGTCGGTCTTCGTCGCGGCGCGCGCGCACGGCTTCGTCGGCGCGCTGGAAGCCTGCGCGGCGATCCCATGGCGGCGCCGGCGCATCGCGCGGCGGAATGCCGGCGAACACGGTGACGACGATCGAGCCGGGCGTTGCCGCAAGCAGGCGTCCGCAACTGAAGACGGCGTCGTCCAGATGGGGCGAGACGACGAGCCAGCGTGTCGGGTCATGCGTCACGAGATGATCTCCCGGGTGGTTGGCCAGCCGGGCGAGCAGGCATCGTGCCCGGCCGTCGTTTCCGGGAGAGCGCCCGGCCACTCGAGGCAGGAACGTGTCCGATGATTGAAATGACCCGACCGCGCGCCGGCAATTACGTGATGGCAGCGATGCTGGTCGCGATCGCGACCGTGTTGCAGTCGCTCGCGATCCGTTTCGGCGGCGTGAACCTGCCGTTCGTGCTGTACTACCCGTTGCTCGCGGGCGCCGCATGGGCGACGTCGTTCCTGTTCGGCGTCGTGTCGACCGTGGCCAGCGGCATACTGGTGTGGACGTTGTTCCTCTCGGATCCCGCGGCCTATACGCAGCCGCTGCCCGATCGGCTCGTGCAGCTCGGCACGTTCATGCTGGTCGGCGTGCTGGTGTGCGCGCTCGCGGCGATGCTGCGCCATACGCGGCTCACGAACGATCGTGCGCGCCGGCGCGAGGCGGCCGCGCGGCAGCGGCTCGAAGCCGTGTTGCAGGCCCTGCCGCACGGCGTGATCGCGGCCGATGCGAACGGGCGGCTCACCTACGTCAACGCGGCCGCGGCCGCGCTCGTCGGCTGCCGGCCGGAAGACGCGACGGGGCGGCCCGCGCGCGACGTGCTGCGGATCGTCGACCACGCGGGCCGCCGCGTGTCGACGACCCCGCTCGAACGCGCGCTCGGCGGCGCCCATGCGACGTCCGACCGGCACTGGCTGCAGGCGGCGGAGGGCGGCGATCCGGTGCCGGTCGTCGAGGTGGCGTCGCCGCTCGGTGACGTGGACGGCCACATCGACGGCGCGGTGATGATCGTGCGTGACGCCAGCGCGGACCGCGCGCGGGTCGATGCGTCGCGTCTTCAGCAAGCGGTCGTCGACGCGTCGCCCGACGCGATCGTCGGCGTCGACGGCGATGGCCGCATCGTCAGCTGGAACCCGGCCGCGCAGCGGATTTTCGGCTATGACGAAGACGACGCACGCGGCCGTTCGCTCGAGTCCCTGGTCGCGATGCGCTGGCTGCGGCGCGGCCCGCTCGCCGAATCGTTCGACAACCTGAGCGACGCGGTCGGGCCCGTCGAGTTGCTGTGCGTCCGGCGCGACGGCCGGCGGTTTCGGGCGACCGTGTCGGCGCGCCGGTTGCGCGGCGACGCGGTCGCGACAATTGCGTTGTCGCTGACGCTGCACGAGACCGGTGCGCGGCGCCGCCATGATCTGCGCGCGAAGCGGTCGCTGCAGGGGGCGCGCGATGCGCGCGACCAGGCCGATACGTCGAATCGGTTGAAGGACGAGTTGCTGGCCACGGTGTCGCACGAACTGCGCACGCCGCTGAACGTAATCTACGGTTGGGTCGAGGTATTGCGCCATTCGGTCGACCAGGCGCTGCAGCGTCAGGCGATCGATGCGATCGACCGCAGCGCGCGCTCGCTCACGCGGATGGTCGGCGACATTCTCGACGCGTCGTCGCTCGCGACCGGCAAGCTGCGGCTCGACGCGGCGCCGGTCGACCTCGCGCGGCTGTTCTCCGACTCGGTCGGCACGTTCCAGACGGCCGCGTCGTCGGCCGGCGTCATGCTCGAATTCGCTTGCGGGTCCAGCACGTTCATCGTGTCCGGCGACGCCGAACGGTTGCGGCAGATGCTGTCGAACCTCGTGTCGAACGCGCTGAAGTTCACGCCGGGCGGCGGCAGCGTGCATGTCGGGCTGGCGCGCAACGGCACGCACGCGGTATTGACCGTGGCCGATACGGGGCAGGGGGTCGCGCCCGAGTTCGTGCCGTACGTCTTCGACATGTTCCGTCGCGCGGACGATTCGCCGGCGTCGTCGCGGCGCGGGCTCGGTCTCGGGCTGTCGATCGTGCGGCATATCGCGGAGCTGCACGGCGGCACCGTGACGGCCGAAAGCGCGGGCCGCGATCTCGGCTCGACGTTCACGGTGAGGCTGCCGGCCGGCTGGCAGCCTGCCGGCGCGATGGCGTGGGGGCTCGCGCAGGCGGGCGACCGTCACGCGCCGCTCGGGCTCGCCGCGCAGCGGATCCTGATCGTCGACGACGATGCGACGACGCGCGCGAGCCTGACCGCCGCGCTGACGACGTTCGGCGCGGCCGTCACGGTCGCGTCGTCGGGCCGCGAAGCGCTGGCGATGGCCGCCGGCCTGCAGCCCACCGTCGTGCTGTCCGATCTCGCGATGCCGGACGGCGACGGCTTCTGGCTGCTCGACGCGCTTCGGCGCGGTGCGGGCAACGGCGACACGCGGAACCTGCGCGTGCTTGCCGTCACCGCGCACGCGGGCCCGGCGGATGAGCGCCGCGCCCTCGAGGCCGGCTTCGACGGCTATCTGTGCAAGCCGGTCGACGTGCGCGAACTGGCGCACAAGATCATGCTCGTGACGAAGCGCGACGACTGACTGACTGACGGACGGCGCGCGCCGGACGCGCCGGCATCGTCACTGCGCCGGTGCCGGGCGGCGCGGCATATCGGCCTGCGCGAGCAGGTGCGACGCGATCTGCGTGCTGCGCACGAGATCGCCCGGTTGGTGAAGCGCGGCCTGCCGATGAATGAAGTACCGCACGGTACGCGCGAGCCCGGTGGCGAGCGGCGTGGTCGCGCGCCAGTCGAGGCGCCGCTGCGCGGCATCGAGGTTCGGCCGCCGCTGGCGCGGATCGTCGGACGGCAGCGGCCGGAACTCGATCGCGACCGTCGCGCCGACGATCCGCACGACTTCGCGCGCGATGTCGAGCATCGCGATCTCGGCGTCGCTGCCGAGATTGACCGGCTCGCTCGCGTCGCCCGGCTCATTCATCAGCCGGATCAGCGCATCGACCATGTCGTCCACGTAACAGAACGAGCGCGTCTGCCTGCCGTCGCCGTAGACGGTCAGCGGCGCGTCGGCGAGCGCCTGCGTGATGAAGTTCGACACAACGCGGCCGTCGGCCGGATGCATGCGCGGGCCGTACGTGTTGAAGATGCGCGCGATCCGCACGTCGACGCCGTACTGGCGGTGATAGTCCATGAACAGCGTTTCCGCGCAGCGCTTGCCTTCGTCGTAGCAGGCGCGCAGGCCGACCGGATTCACGCGGCCGCAGTATTGCTCGTGCTGCGGGTGGACGTCGGGGTCGCCGTACACCTCGCTCGTGGACGCCTGCAGGATGCGCGCCTTCACGCGCTTCGCGAGACCGAGCAGGTTGATCGCGCCGTGCACGCTCGTCTTGGTCGTCTGGACGGGGTCGCGCTGGTAGTGGACGGGCGACGCGGGGCACGCGAGATTGTAGATCTCGTCGACCTCGACATAGAGCGGAAACGTCACGTCGTGCCGCATCAGTTCGAAGGTCGGCGCGTCGAGCAGATGCGCGATGTTGTCCTTCGCGCCCGTGTAGAAATTGTCGACGCACAGCACGTCGTGGCCGTCCGTCACGAGGCGTTCGCACAGGTGCGAGCCGAGGAAGCCGGCGCCGCCGGCGACGAGCACGCGTTTGCGATCATGGCCCTTCATCATGCGTTCTCCTTGCGATGGGCGAGCGCGCCCGATGTGATCGACACGGGCGTGCGGCGACCGGTGCCGGCTGACGCGCCGGCGCTGCGCGGCCGCGCGACGTCGCGATAGATGTCGACCAGCCGGTCGGCCACGCCTTTCCAGGTATAGAACCGGTGCGCGCGCAGGTAGCCGGCGCGTCCCAGCACCGCGCACAGCTCGGGCTGCGCGCGCAGCTCGACGAGCCGCGCGGCCAGCGCGGCGGGATCACGCGGCGGCACGAGATAGCCGGTCTTGCCGTCTTCCACCGTCGTGCGGATGCCGCCGACGTGGCTGCCGATCACCGGCGTCGCGCAGGCCATGGCTTCGACCGGCGTGATGCCGAACGGCTCGTACCACGGGGTCGTGACGAACACGTCGGCCGCGCTGTAGTACAGATGCAGCGTGTCGCGGTCGCGCCGGCCGACGAAGGTCACGCGATTGGCGATCCCGAGGTCGTGCGCGAGCCCGGCGAGGCGGGCGAGTTCCGGGTCGCGGGCCGGGTCGGGCGTGGCCTGGCTGCCGCCGACGATATAAAGGTGGGTCGGCCGGCGCGGGTCGCGCGGCATGCGGGCCAGCGCGTCGATCACCGTGTCGATGCCTTTGCGCGGCACGAGGCGGCCGAGCTGCAGCACGACGAAGGCATCCTGCGGCCAGCCGAGCTGCGCGCGCGCGTCGATGCGCGGCGTCGGCCTGAGTTCCCGCACGTCGAAGCCGCACGGCACGATCTCGATGCGCGCGGCGTCGGCGCGATAGTGCGTCGTCAGGTCGAGCGCGTCCTGCGGGCATTCGGCGATCACGCGGTCCGAACGGCGCGCGAGCGTGTCCTCGATCGCGAAGCGCGCATCGGGGAAGCCGTCGGCGTCGCCCTGGTGCAGCCGGCGCACGCGGCCGAGTGCATGGAAGGTCGTGACGAGCGGGATGCCGAGCTGCCGCTTCACGCGCAATGCCGCGTCGCCCGACATGAAGAAGTTCGCGTGCATCACGTCGACCGGGTCGGGCTCGCGCCGCATGCGCGCGACCATGCCGTCCGCGAACGCGGCCATGTACGGCAGCAGCCGCTCCTTGGGCACGTCGGTCGGCGGCCCGGCCGGTACGTGGATCACGCGCATGTGCGTGCCGATCGGCACGACTTCCGGCAGGTGCGGGTTGTCGCAACGCGTATAGACGTCGACGTCGAGGCCGCGCTCGGCCAGTTGCTTCGCGACGTTCGCGACGTAGATGTTCTGCCCGCCGGCATCGACGCCGCCGATCACCCCCAGCGGCGATGCGTGCTCACTGATCAACGCGATTCTTTGCATGGTGTTGCTCCCGGTATCGGGGCCGCGTGGATGGGCCACCGTTGCCGGTGGTTCGGCAAGCGGCATACCCGGGGCATTGCCCGCGGAGCCCCCCGTCGGGATACCGAAAAAATTACAACGGGTTGGATGAAAGGGCGTCTGATCGGGCGAACCCGCGGCGGCGCCGCACCGGCACCGAGGCACGCGACTTGCGCTGTCCCGCTCACCCGCCGGCGATCCCGGCTCGACGAAAGGAGGTCACGATGAAGGCATTCCCGCTGCAAGCCCGTTCCCCGAGGGTCCGTCGTCGCAACGCGATGCGCGCCGGCATGGCGATCGCGATCGCCGCTACCACGGCGTGCGCGGTGATCGCGCCGAAGGCGCTCGCCGCCGGCGACGACAGTGCCGCGTCGACGTCAGCGTCGTCGCATACGACGACCGGCACGAAAATCCGCGACGCCACGATCACGACCAAGGCGAAGGCGGAGCTGGTCGGGACGAACGGGCTGTCGTCCGGCGACATCCACGTGAAGACGCGGCGCGGCATCGTGACGCTCACCGGCAGCGTGCCCGACGAGGCGCAGCGCACGCAGGCCGTCAGCGTCGTGAAGCAGGTCGACGGCGTGCAGGACGTGCGCGATCAGTTGACGATCCGGGCCAAGTGACCGCGGCCGCGCCGCACAAGGAGTCCAGCCATGAACTGCATGCTCAAACCGGTCGGCGAGCAGACGATCGTGATCACCGGCGCGACGAGCGGCATCGGTCTCGTCACCGCGCGCAAGGCCGCGCGCCGCGGCGCGAAGCTGGTGCTGTTCGCGCGGAACGAAGCCGCGCTCAATACGTTGTGCGAGGAGCTGCGCCAGCATGGCGATCTCGCGGTGGCGGTCGCGGGCGACGTCGGCAATCTCGAGGATCTGCAGCGCGCGGCCGCCAAGGCCGTCGAGACCTACGGCGGCTTCGACACGTGGATCAACAACGCCGGCGTATCGATCTTCGGCCCGGCTTCCGCGGTGCCGCTCGACGACCAGCGCAAGCTGTTCGACACCAACTACTGGGGCGTCGTGCACGGCTCGCTCGTGGCGGCCGACCACTTCCGGCGCAAGGACGATTTTCACGGCGGCGCGATCATCAACATGGGCAGCGAGGCGTCCGACGCGCCGGTGCCGTTGCAGAGCGCGTATGCGGCGTCCAAGCATGCGGTGAAGGGCTTCACCGATTCGCTGCGGCTCGAGATGGAGGGCGACCACCTGCCGGTGTCCGTGACGTTGATCAAGCCGGCCGCGATCGACACGATGTTCGTGATGCACGCGAAAAACTACATGAACGTCGAGGCGAAGCTGCCGCCGCCGATCTACGACCCGGAACTGGTGGCCGACGCGATCCTGTTCGCGGCCGCGCATCCGCGCCGCACGCTGTTCGTGGGCGGCGCGGCGAAGTTCACGTCGGCGAGCGCGTATCACGCGCCGCACCTGTTCGATCGCATCGCGGCCCGGCTGTTCTGGCGCAGCCAGCGCACGGATCGACCCGCCCGCCCGCGCGACGACAACGCGCTGTACGAGCCGCGCCATGCGCTGCACGAGCGCGAAGGCATGGACGGGCCCGTGCTGCGCGGGTGCGCCTACAACACGGTGGTTCAGCGGCCGAAGGTGGCCGGGGCGGTCGCCCTTGGTGCGGCGGCGCTGGTGGTCGCCGCGCTGGCGCGGGCGCGCCGTGCGTCGACGTGATTTCGTTCATCCCCAAGGAGATTTTCATGACATCCCGACAACATACGGGCCACGAATACAGCCACTCGCGCGCGCACGAAGGCGAGCGCGTGCAGCAGGACCATGACAAGGGCGGCCATCAGGGCGGCCACGGCAAGGCGCCGAGCCCGATCGACGTGCAGAAGGCGTTGAAGGGCATGGACTATCCGGCCAGCAAGGCGGCGGTCGTCGAGTGCGCGGAACGCTCGCATGCGGACCCCGGCGTGATCGACATGCTGCGCCGCATTCCCGATCGCGAATACGGCACGCCGGCGTCGGTATCGAAGGAACTCGGGCGGCTGATGTGAGCGCCGTCCCGTCGCGCCGCGTGCGGTGGCACGCGGCGCCATCCCCGTCACGAGGAGCACGACCATGGCGATGATCGTCGCAGGCCGCTTCACGACGTTCGACGAAGCGGAAGGTGGGGCGCGTCACCTTTACGAGCGCGCGTTCGGTTCGGATGACGTATCGATCTTCTTCCTGAATCCGGCCGGACAGCATGCGCGCTTTCCGATCGGCGGCGACGTCTATGCCGATACGGCGGCGAAGCCGGGCGGGCGCGGCGCGATGATCGGCGCGATCCGCGGGGTGGTGATCGGCATCGTCGTGGGACTCCTCGTCTATGCGATCGGCGTGCGCTACTGGTTCGTTCCGGCCGCCGCCGCGCTGGCCGGCGCGTATCTCGGCGCCTTCGGCGGCGCGCTGGGCCGCATGCGCGGCGAGCAGGCCGAGGGCAAGGGCACGCTCGCGCAGAGCGAATCCGGCGTGATCCTCGCGGTGCGCGTGGCGCCCGACACCGTGAATACCGCGGAGGACGTGCTGCGCGCGACCGGGGCGTCGTCGATCGAGCGTGTCGAGGGCGACTGGCAGGACGGCGAGTGGCGCGACTTCGATCCGGTACGTCGCCCCGGCGAGCCCGCGTCGGACGGCCAGCCACGCTGAATTTTTTACGCCCGTTTGCAGCGTGGCACGCGCAACGACGGCGTTGCCCGGTGCGGCACGCCGCTTGCGAGCGATATGACGACACCGTTCAGGGAGGAACGCCCCCATGACTACCGCACAGACTCCGCCGCCCCAGCACCAGGATCGCCAGCCGGGCACCGAGCGCGACATGCATCCGCAGCCGCGCGACGACGCGGCCGACTACGTCGGCAGCGGCAAGCTCGCCGGCAAGGTCGCGCTCGTGACGGGCGGCGACAGCGGGATCGGCCGCGCGGTCGCGATCGGCTTCGCGAAGGAAGGGGCCGACGTCGCGATCGTCTACCTGAAGGAGTCGGCCGACGCCGCGCATACGAAGCAGTTGATCGAGCAGGCCGGCCGGCGTTGCGAGGCGATCATGTGCGACGTCGGCGACCGACGGCAGGCGTACGACGCGGTGGCGCGCACGGTCGAGCGGCTCGGGCGGCTCGACGTGCTCGTGAACAACGCGGGCGAACAGCATCCTCGCCCGGGCATCGAGGACGTGACCGAGGAACAGCTCGAACGCACGTTCCGCACGAACGTGTACGGCATGTTCTTCTGCACGCAGGCCGCGCTGCCGCACATGAAGCACGGCGGACGCATCGTCAACACCGCATCGGTGACCGCGTATCACGGCAATCCGACACTCCCCGACTACTCGGCGACCAAGGGCGCGATCGTCGCGTTCACGCGGTCGCTGTCGGCGGAGCTGGCCGAACGCGACATCCGCGTCAACGCGGTCGCGCCCGGGCCGATCTGGACGCCGCTGATTCCGTCGACGTTCACGGCCGAGCAGGTCGCGAAGTTCGGCGCGAACGTGCCGCTCAAGCGGCCGGGGCAGCCGGACGAACTGATCGGCTGCTACGTGCTGCTCGCGTCGGAAGGCGCGAGCTACATGACCGGGCAGACGCTGCATCCGAACGGCGGCTCGATCGTCGGCGGCTGACGTCTCTCGCCCCATGCAAGGAGGAAACCCATGAAACGACCCAACTGGACGATCGCGGCGTGCGCCGCGGCCGTGCTCGCCGCCGGCGGGCTCGCCCGCGCGCAGATGCCGAGCGAGCCGCCCGCATCGAATTCACATGTGCCGGGCGGCGTGATCAACCCGTCGTCGGGCGCGGGCGACGCGATGATCGCGAAAGCGCCGCAAGGCGGCGACGCGGAATTCGTCGACAAGGCCGCGATCGCCGGCAAGGCCGAGGTGCAGGCGAGCCAGCTCGCGCTGCGGCAGGCGCAGTCGCCGGACGTGCGCGCCTTCGCGCAGCGCATGGTGGCCGATCACGGCAAGGCGAATGCGCGCTTGAACGAGATCGCCGCGCGCCAGGGCATGAAGCCGCAGGTCGAGCAGATCCAGGATCCCGACGTCGAGGCGCTGCGCGGCAAGCACGGTCGCGACTTCGACGTCGCGTACGTCGCGGCGGTCGGCCCGGCAGCACACAGCAAGGCCGTCGCACTGTTCGAAGGCGAGGCGCGAAACGGGCGGGATCCGCAATTGAGGGAGTTCGCGAGCACCACGCTGCCGACGCTGCGGCATCACCTGAGCATGGCGCAGGCGCTCGAACGCAAGGTGGGCGCGCAGTAACGCGCGCCCGTTCAACCCCGGGCCGCGGGTGCGGCCCGTCTTTTTGGAGAGGCAGTCATGGCCCATCGGCAACCGAAACACGAAGGCATCCGCGAATTGCTCTGCCAGGCATACGAAACCGAGCTTGGCGGCGCGAAGATCTACGAAGCCGCGCTGCAATGCGCGACCGACGAGGATCTGCACAAGGAATGGGAGAAGTACCATCGCGAGACGCTGCATCACCAGGAGGTGCTGCGCAAGGTGTTCGAGACGCTCGGCATGGATCCCGACGCGCAGACACCCGGCCGCAGCGCGGTGGCGGCCATCGGCAAGGCGCTCGTGCATACGATCGAGCAGGCGCAGAAGCAGGCCGACCCGGGGGTCGCGCAGGTCGTCGCGGCCGAGTGCGTGGTGCTCGCCGAGACCAAGGATCACCTGAACTGGGAGCTGATCGGCTATGCGGCCGACCAGCTGTCGGGAGATGTCGCGAAGACGCTGAAGGACGCGCACGACGAGGTCGAGGCCGACGAGGATCATCACCTGTATCACACGCGGGGCTGGGCGCGCGAGATGTGGATCCAGTCGATGGGCTTCAAGGCGGTGCTGCCGCCGCCGGAAGAAGTGAAGAAGGTCGAATCGGCGGCGGATGCAGCGCGCGCCGAAAAGTCGCGCGGCAAGATGATGTAAGTGCGGCGGGCCGGGCATGGCCGCGACGCGGCCGGCCCGGCGCCGCGAAAGTGGCGCGCGCAATGAATGGACGATGCGCGGTTCAGGTCAGCAGGTCGACGACCATCGTCACGACCGACGCCGCCATCAGCGCGACCGCCAGCCAGCCGAACGTTTTCGACACGATGCCGCTGCCGGGTTGTCCGGCCGCCTCGCGCCGGTGCGTCAGCAGCATCACGAGCACGAGCATCGGTACCGCCGCGATCCCGTTGAGCACCGCGCTCCAGTACAGCGCCTTGATCGGATCGATGGGGCTCACGCAGATCACGATGCCGATGATCACGCACAGCGCCAGCACCGCATAGAACGCGGGCGCACGCCGCACCGGCTCGTTCAGCCCTTCGCGGAACCGCCACGCTTCCGCGCAGCCGTACGCGGCGCTACCCGCAAACGCGGGAATCGCGAGCAGCCCGCAGCCGACGATGCCGAACGCGAACACGAGAAACGCGGCTTCGCCGGCGATCGGCCGCAGCGCCTCGGCGGCTTGCGCGGTGGTGCCGATGTCGTGCCGGCCGCGCGCGAAGAACACCGCGGCGCCGATCACCATGATGCAGAACGACACCGCGTTCGTGACGATCATGCCCACCCACGTGTCGAACGTGACGCGCCGCTCGGTCTCGCGGCGCGTGTCGGGTGGCCCGGATGCGGTTTCCTCCACTTCGAGCGCGGCCTGCCACACGAACAGGTACGGGCTCAGCGTCGTGCCGAGCACGGCCACCGTGGTCGTCGCATACGCGTGCGTGAATTCGATCCTCGGCAGCACGATCGCATGCATCACGCCGCGCCAGTCGATCGGCACGAAGCCGAGTTCGAGGACGTAGGCGATCAGCCCGAGCGTCATCCATTTGAGCCAGCGCGCATAGCGCTCGTACGACAGCGTCACCTGCAGCGCGAGCGAGGCGATTCCGTAGACCGGGGCGTACCAGTAGCTGTGGCCGCCCGCGACGAGCGCGGTCGCGTCGCCCATCGCCGCGAGATCGGCGCCGACGTTGACGACGTTGACGATCGCGACCATCACGATCAGCGTCTTGGCGAGCCGGTCGGAGAAGTGCTCGCGGATGGCGGCGACGAGGCCCGCGCGGTTGCGGCGTCCGATGAACGCCGACGCGAGCTGCACGGCGACCATCATCGGCAGCGTGACGACGATCATCCACAGCATGTTGAAGCCGAACTGGCTGCCGGCCTGCGCGTAGACCGCGATGTTGCTCGGATCGGCATCGGACGCCCCCGCGAGCAGGCCGGGACCGAGCCGCCGGTACCACGGTGTCGCGGTGCGCGGCGCGGCGCCCGCGGCCGGCCGCGCGTCGTCGCCCGGTGCGCTCATCGAGTGCCTCCGCGTGCGCCGGGCCGGTTGTCGCGATCGAGGTCGCGGTCGGGTTCGCCGGCCAGGCGCGATGCGGTGCGCAACGCGTCGACGAGCCTCCGGTACGCATGCTCGCGCGAATCGGCGCCGCGCGTGCGCAGCACGTACGACGGGTGATAGGTCGCGACGACAAGCAGCCCTTGCGCCGTGCGAATCGGCGCGCGCGCGGCCTCGAGCGTCGCATCGTTGTCTTGCAGCAGCGCGCGCAACGCGGTGCCGCCGAGCGCGACGACGACGCGCGGCCGTACCGCATCGAGTTCGCGTTCGAGCCAGTAGCGGCACGCGGCCACCTCGCGTTGCGCGGGCGTCTTGTGCAGCCGGCGCTTGCCGCGCGGCTCCCATTTGAAGTGCTTGACCGCGTTCGTCAGATAGCAGTGCGCGCGCTCGATCCCGGCTTCATCGAGTGCGCGGTCCAGCATGCGCCCGGCCGCGCCGACGAACGGCAATCCCTGGCGGTCTTCCTGGTCGCCCGGCTGCTCGCCGACCAGCATGATCGTCGCGTCGACGGGGCCGGCGCCGGGCACCGGCTGGGTCGCATGCTCCCACAACGCACAGCGGCGGCATGCGCCGAGTGTCGCCGGTGCGTCGGCGTCGGCGTCGGCGGGCGGCGGATGGCGCGTCATGTGACGACGCCCGTGCGGCCTGGGGCGCGGCAGGTCGCCCACGTCAGCGGGGCGGGACAGAAACGAAAGCGCAGCGTGACGCGCATGAAGGGCTCCGGTACGACGATTCGTCCCTGTGCAGCAACCGCCGTTCCGCATCGGCCGAGACGGGCGCGGGGTTTGCGTGGAGGCGGTGTCAACGACAGGAGAAACGCGATGCTTCCCGATCCCGGCGACGATCCGGCCGCGGACGACGTGCTGCTGTGGCGCGCCCCCGACAGCGTGCCGAGGCGCCCGCGTCGCGTGCTGATCGTCGACGACTATCGCGACGCCGCCGATGCGCTGCGCCTGCTGCTCGAGGCGCGCGGCTTCGAATGCCGTATTGCCGTCGATCCGTTCGCCGTCTGCGCGATCGCACGCGACTGGCAGCCGTTCGCGGTCGTGCTCGATATCGCGATGCCCGGCCTCGACGGGCTGCAGCTGGCGGCGCGGCTGCGCGGTGATCCGCACACCGGCGACATGTTGCTCGTCGCGTGCAGCGGGCTCGCGTCGCGACGCGACTGCGAGGCGGCGAAGCAAGCCGGGTTCGACGCGCACTGCGCGAAGCCGCTGACGCCGCACCGGCTGCTGGGCTATCTGGACGCGGCGAGCGGCCGCGCGACGCCGGACGGGGCGGTTACACGGTGCTTGTAAAAAAGCCGCCGGGGCGTCGCGGCGCAGGCATCAACCGCCGGTGCGCGTGGCGGCATGTCGGGCGGACCGGCCCGCGACGACGGCCAGCCCGCCGGCGAACGCGAGCAGCGCCGCGCTCATCGCGAAGGTCGCACGGTAGCCGTGCAGGTCGAACAGCATGCCGCCGATCGTCGCGCCGAGCCCGATCGCGAGTTGCACGACCGCCACCATCAGCCCGCCGCCGGCTTCCGCATCGTGCGGCAGCGTCCGGGCGAGCCACGTCCACCAGCCGACCGGCGCCGCGGTGCCGAGCAGCCCCCAGGCGCCGAGCAGGCAGGCGGTGGCCGCCGTGGAGCCGCCGAACACCATCAGCGCCGCCGCAATCGCGGCCATCAGTGCGGGCGTGGCCACGAGTGTCCGGTAGAGCCCGCGTTCGAGGACGCCGCCGATCAGGAACGTGCCCGCGAAACCCGCGACGCCGATCACGAGCAGGAGCAGCGACAGCGTGACGGTGCCCGCGTGCGTGACGGTTTCGAGGAACGGACGCAGGTACGTGAACAGCGTGAACTGGCCCATGAAGAACACGCTGACCGCGGCCATGCCGAGCGCGACCGGCGGCCGGGCCAGCAGCCTGAGCGCGTTGGCCGACGCGCGGCGCGGCGCGGACTGCATCGACGGCAGGCTGACGAGCTTCCAGCCGAATGCGATCGCGGCGACCGGCACGACGCAGAAGAACGCCCAGCGCCACCCGACGATGCCGCCCAGAAAGCTGCCGAGCGGGGCCGCGACGACGGTCGCCAGCGCGTTGCCGCCATTCACGATCGCCAGCGCGCGCGGCACGTGCGGTGCCGGCACGAGGCGCATCGCGGTGGCGGCCGACATCGACCAGAAGCCGCCGATCGCCACGCCGATCAGGGCGCGGCCGGCGATGAACGCCGCGTAGTTCGGCGCGAACGCGACGAGCGTGCCGGACACGATCGTCAGCAGGGTCAGCACCAGCAGCAACGGCTTGCGATCGCGCCGGCCGGCGAGCGAGGCGATGAACAGGCTCGTGACCAGCGCGAACGCGCCCGATACGGAGATGGCCTGGCCGGCCTGGCCTTCGCTGACGTGCAGGTCGCCGGCAATCGGCGTGAGCAGGCTGACCGGCATGAACTCGGAGGCGACCAGCGCGAACGCGCCGAGCGACATCGCGAGGACGGCGCCCCATGCGGCCGCACCGTCAGGCGCCGTGCCGCGATCGGGGGTGGAGACGGATGGCATGTCGGGAACCGGATCGGAGAAAGGAGTGGGTCGCGCGCTCAGTCGCAACGCGTCGTTGCGTCGTGCACGGCGAGCTGCGTGTGCGCGTCGTCGGCGTGACCGGCCTGCACCCGGGCCGCGGCGGCCTGGGCGTCGTCGACCCAGCTGCGCGGGTTCAGGCGCGCCGGATTGAAGCCGGCGGCCTCGTAGCGCTGCATGTCCTGGCGGACCTGCTCGCGCGTCAGGCCCGGTGCGGATTGCGCGAACAGCGAGCCGGACGCGACCAGCGCGGCAGTGGCGGCGACGGCAGTGAGAAAGCGGGTAGTCATGAGGTTGGGCTCCGGAATGCGGGTAGTCCGAGCGTCCGGGCGCTGCCGCGACGCATCGGGTCGATGGCTTCGCAGTCTAGTGATTCGTCGCGGATCGATTAAGTAGCGCGGCACGCTTGGACTCATGAGCCAAACTGATGAATCGCCGCCGGCGGTGCTACGATGGGCGTCCGTCCCGACCGGAGCGTTTCGACATGGCGCGCGAAAATCTGAACGACCTGCTCGTGTTTCTCGCGGTGGCCCGCGAGCGCAGCTTCACGCGCGCGGCCACGCGGCTCGGCGTGTCGCAGTCGGCGCTGAGCCATACCATTCGCGATCTCGAGGCGCGGGTCGGCGTGCGGCTGCTGACGCGCACGACGCGCAGCGTGTCGACGACCGACGCGGGCGAAGCGCTGTTCCAGGCGGTGGCCCCGCGTATCGACGAGATCACCGCGCAACTGGCCGCGCTGTCGGATTTCCGGGACAAGCCGGCCGGCGTGGTGCGCATTACCGCCACCGAGCATCCGATCGATACGATCATCTGGCCGAAGCTCAGGCAGGTCCTGCCCGACTACCCGGATATCCGCATCGAGCTGTCGGTCGATTACGGGCTGTCGAACATCGTCGAGGAGCGCTACGACATCGGCGTGCGCTACGGCGACCAGGTGGCGAAGGACATGATCGCCGTGCGGATCAGCCCGGATGTCCGGATGGCGATGGTCGCGTCGCCGGCCTATCTCGACGGCCGCAAGCCGCCGAAAAAGCCGCAGGACCTGCTCGATCACGATTGCGTCACGTTGCGGCTCGCCACCGCGAAGGGCCTCTATGCGTGGGAGCTGAAGAAGGGCAGGAACGACGTGCTGGCGCGCGTGAACGGCCGGATCACCTGCAACACGCAGCCGCACATGGTGCAGGCGGCGCTCGACGGCTTCGGCATCGCGTTCGTCACCGAGGACATCGTGCTGGAGCATGTCCGCGACGGCCGCCTGCGGATCGTGATGCCGGACTGGTGCCCGGTCTTTCCCGGCTACCACGCGTACTATCCGAGCCGCCGCCCGGCGTCGCGAGCGTTTACCGTCGTGATCGACGCGCTGCGGCATCGCGCGTAGCGCGTGTCGCCTGTCGCGTCCGGGCCGCCCCCGCGACGGCCGGCAAGAAAAACGCCCCGCGCGGGCGGGGCGTTCGACGCGGCTGCGCCGGTCAACCGGCGCAGCGCGATGGCGCGATCAGAGACGGTCGCGTGAGCGCGGATCGTTCAGTTCCTCGGTCGGGTCGGTCAGCCCGAGTTCGTCGCCGGCGCTCCAGTACGGCGTGCTGCCATAGAACTCGTGCAGCGGTGTCGCCCATTGCGGATCGGCCATCGCCGGCCAGTGGTCCTTGTCGAACCCCGGTGCGTTGCGGATCCGCTCGGACGACACCGACAGCAGGAAGCATTTGCGCTCGGTGTCGAGCGTGAGCGCGCTCCACGGGATCGCGTGCAGCTTGTCGCCGATGCCGAGGATGCCGCCGCTCGACAGTACCGCGTAGGCGACGCGGCCGGAGCGCACGTCGAGCATGATGTCCTTGATCTTGCCGACATCGTCGCCGTCGGTCGTATAGACCTTGTCGCCTTCCAGCGTATCGGCCGCCATCACGTCGGGGCCAGGGCCGGCCGCCGTCGCGGCACCCTTGCCGATGATGCGGGTTTGACCTTGATCGGAAGTCTGCATGGTTTCCTCCAGGCTGCATGGGGCGCGACGGTGCCCGGGGCGGGCCCTGCGGGTCGCGCGGGGTGGTCGGGACGGGGCGGGAATCGCTCCGTCACGTCTGCTTCGGTTGCGACACGCCTTCGAGCGTGTTCGCGAGATCGTCCCGCTCGGGGCCGGCCATGCGGGTCGCGATATCCGCGAGCGACAGCATGCCGACCAGCCGCTTGTCGTGATCGACGACCGGCAGGCGGCGCAGTTGTGCGTCCGCCATGTAGTGCTGGATCTCGTCCAGCGAATCGTCGTCGAAACACCATTCGATCGGTCCCGACGCGACTTCGTGAATGCGCGTCTCCGGCGGCTTGCCGGCCGAAATCGCGCGCACCGCGAGATCCCGGTCCGTCACCATCCCGATCAGCCGGTTGTTGTCGCACACGGGCAGCGCGCCGACGTCGTAGCGCTCCATCAGTTGCGCGGCATGACGGATCGAGTCGGTCGGTGCGATGTGCACGACGTCCTGCGACATGATTTCGTTGACGCGATGCATGAAATTCTCCTCACGGGTTCGGTAGTGCAATGGGTCGAAATGGGCGCGACAGAATCAGCAACCCACGTGCCGTGCGCGCTCATGCGTCGCCGCGTTCGCGCTTGTCCTGCCACGGCCCCTCGTCGTGCGTGCCGGGCGGCGTGTCCGGCTCGATGCGCGTGACGCCGCCGGTCGCGGGCGGGTCGCTCGCGGGAAACGTGTCCTCGAGCTGCTTGTCGATATGGCGTTCCGAATGGCGCGTGCGCGCGCGGTCGCGGTGCTTGAGCGGCGGCGACGGATCGGGTTGCCGTTCGTGTGCCGGCGCGTCGTGGCCGGTCCGGGTCGAATCCTTCATCGCAAGCCTCCATGTCGATGCCGATGGCATGTCCCCTCCGCAACGGCCATGCCCGGTAGGCGCCGAGATGCGCCGGACGCACGCGGCACGCGACTTGCCGCGATGGCGATGGCGATGGCGATGATGACGCAGGCGCGTGGCGCAACCGGTGCCGGCCGCGCGCATATCGAGCGGGAGGCGCGATGACGATTCCGAAGCGACGACCGGGCGTGCGCTACGAGGTCAACGTATGCGGCGGCGGATTCGATGCGTTGAAGAGCCATTTCAACGAATGGAAGCATGAACCGCTGATCTACCGGCCCGAGCGCCGGATGTTCGAAGGCAAGGCCGACGTGAGGCCGCTCGGCGGCGAGACGTTCGGCTCGACCGAGCCCGCGCGGTTCGCGCTGCAGCGCGCGTGCGAGCCGTCCGATGCGTATGCGCTCGCCGCGCAGGTGCGCGATGAAGGCCGCGAGCTGTGGCTCGTGATGGCCGCTTTCGACGCGTAGCCGCGCCGTTGCAAGATTTGCAGCGGACGGTGTAGCGAAGGCACGGCAGGCCGTTTGCGGCACCCGCGTGCGCGTCGCGGCGGACACGCGGGTGACGGGAACGACGGCATGGGGCTTGCGCACCCTGGGCAGGCGAAGGTCGTGCCCGCTGTCGACCCGCCGACCCCGCAATGAAGGAGTGCCGATGACACCTGACCCAGCGCAGTGGTTGCAGCGGCCCGAACCGCCGCTATCCGACATCGGGCCGGATCCGGAACCGCCCGATCCCGACGACTTGCCCCCTGACATGCCGGAGCCGTACCGGCAACCCGAGGGCGACCCACCGGGGCATGCCCCGCCCGAGCGCGAGCCGCCCGTGCATACGCCGCCGATGGGCGCGGTATCGCGAACGCGCCACGAGGCATCGCCATGAGCATCCGCGTGAAACCCGGCGTGTTGCGCGACATCGCCGAAACGCTCGGCCGCCATTTCGAGGCGCGCGCGATGCCGTTCCATATCGAGGAAAAGCCGCTCGGCGCGCTGCATATCGGCTTTCGCGTCGACGGTCATCCGGCGTCGCTGACCGTGGCGTTCGACGCCGACGCGTTCGCCGCGCTCGAGCAGGCCGGCATCGACTCGCAGCGCCGCGCGCTCACGCGCGTGGCGGTGGAATTCGACGCGATGATGGCGCGTCGCGCCCCGACCGCGTACGCCGGCGATTTCCATTTCAACCGGCTATGAGACGCCGGTCACAGGGAGGATTTCGATGAACCCGATCCAGAAGACGATGCGCATGGGCATCCTTGCGTGCGCCGCCGCGTGCGCGCTGGGCGCATGCATGCAATCGGCGAACGGCCCCTACGGCGCCCGCGGGGCGCCACCCGACAGCCGTGGCGCACAGTCGACCACGACGATGCCCGACGCGAATACACGTGGCGATGCGCGCCCGGCGCCGGGCACCCTGATGCCGCAGGGCGCGGCCGGCGGCGAGGCGGCCGACGGGCCGTCGACCGGCGCGACCGGCGCGAACGGTGCGCAGGGCGACCGGCCGCTGCCGGGCACGCCGCCGCTGATGCAGTACTGACCCGGCGCCCGTACCTCGCCCACGGCATGCGCGCGGGATCGCGTGCGCCGTGCAGCGCGCCGTCCGATGCGGCGCACGGCATGCCGCCCCGCGATGCGGCCGGAGGAAACCGATGGCGAATCCGCGCGAACACCTGGAAGACTGGCTGCGCGCTGCGTATGCGATGGAGCGGCAGGCCGAGATGCTGCTCGCCGCGCAACTGAAACGGCTCGATCACTATCCGCAACTGCAGGATCGCTTGCGCCGGCATCTCGACGACACGATCGGCCAGCAGGCGCTCGTCGAGGCGTGCCTGATGCGGCTTGGCACGACGCCATCCGCGATCAAGGACCTGGCCGCGCGCATTGCCGCGTATGGCCGGATCGCGACCGGCATGCTGGCCGTCGACGAAGTGGTGAAGGGAGCGCTGGCCGGTTATGCGTTCGCGCACGTCGAGATCGCCGCGTATACGGCGCTCGCCGCGGCCGCGCAGGCAGCCGGCGAAGCGGAGATCCACGCATGTTGCGAACGGATCCTGCAACAGGAGCGCAGCCTGGCCGCGTGGCTGCTGCGCCACCTGCCGGCACTGACGACCGCCTTTCTCGATCGTTCGGCCGTCGATCGCATCGATGCGAAGCGATGACGGTTGACGATCCGGCAGGCTTCACGGCTTACGGAATGCGTGTCCAAAACTTGCCGTCGGCTTGTAAATAATCCGCTCCCGCTCGCGGCGACATGCAGGGCGAACCCGCCACGGACGCGCTTCGACGAGCTGGCACGCTCAATGCATGAGGCATGCAGACGGTCAACCGTGAATCGACCCGCCGGGCCGCTTTCGAGGCGGGCTTCGCCGGGGGCCACGCGGCCGAGGCATCGTTCTTGCGCGTGGCACCGTGGCGAAGGATCGCCAGGCGATGGCGATCTTCGCGAGTCGGCCCCGCGGTGCGGCGACGCGGCGTGACGGCCGGGCGATTCGACCGCACTCGACCACGTTCGACCACGTTCAACCGCGTGCGTGCCACCGCCTGCCGCGATGCGCGCACCCACGAGAGGAGCACGACCATGCCAGCCAAATCGCAGGCCCAGCAACGCGCCGCCGGGGCCGCCCTGTCGGCCAAGCGCGGCGAGACGAAAATGAAGGACCTCAAACCGCCTTCGAAGTCGATGGCCAAATCGATGAGCGAAAAAGAGCTCGAGAAAATGGCTTCCACGCCGGCCCACGGCAAACCGAAACACAAGCACGACGCCTGATCGACGCCGATACGTACCGGTGACCGCTGTCATCCAGGAGGGTTCCATGCTTCGATACGCCATCATCTTCTTCATCATCGCGATCATCGCGGCCGTGTTCGGTTTCGGCGGCATCGCAGCCGGCGCGGCGGAGATCGCGAAGATCCTGTTCTACATCTTCGTGGTGATCTTCCTGGTCACGCTGCTGCTGGGCGTCGTCCGACGATGAGCGTCACGCCCGACCGGTCGCAGCGCATCGCGGAACTCGAGCATGCGCTCGCGAACGGTTTCCCGTCGGAATCGACCGTCGTCGTGCATGCGGACGACGCGTCCGGGCGGCTGACCATCCAGGTGTCGTGGGTGCGCGTGCCGGCCGACGCAAGCGCGCGCGACTGGCGTTGCGCGGTCGACCTGCGGTTCGACCCGGACGTGATCACCCGCTATGCGTCGCTCGACGCGGCCGAACGGCTGCGCGTGCGCACCCGTCTGTGCGACCACGCGCGGCGCGCGGTGGACGCACGCAAGCCGCGCGTCGACGATGCGGCGATCGAGTGCAACGTCGCGCTCGACGTGACGCGTGCCGAACTCGACGCGGCGTTGCGCGCACCCTGAAACCCCCGCCGGCCGGCGGGGCGGTCGCGCCCGGCCGTGCCGGTTTTCCTGCCGTCCGCCCGTGCGCGCCGCAGCCAAGCGGCGCGCGCGCGGCGGATACCCTTCCGAACGCCACGAGGACCCGATCGATGACCCATTCCCCCTCATCCGGCAAGACGCCGCCCGCCCAGCCGCAGGACAGCGCGAAATCGCGCCAGCTCGACGAGCACCGCTCGCGGCCCGACCACGAGGCGCTGCGCACCAACCAGGGCGTGCGGATCGCCGACAACCAGAACACGTTGCGCGGCGGCCCGCGCGGCCCGTCGCTGCTCGAAGACTTCATCATGCGCGAGAAGATCACGCATTTCGATCACGAGCGCATTCCGGAGCGCGTGGTGCATGCGCGCGGCTCGGCCGCGCACGGCGTGTTCCGCGTGTACGAGCCGATGGCCGACTACACGAAGGCCGCGTTCCTGCAGGACCCGGCCGCCGAAACGCCGGTGTACGTGCGTTTCTCGACGGTGCAGGGCCCGCGCGGCTCGGCGGACACCGTGCGCGACGTGCGAGGCTTCGCGGTGAAGTTCTATACCGAAGAGGGCAACTACGACCTCGTCGGCAACAACATGCCGGTGTTCTTCATCCAGGATGCGATCAAGTTTCCCGACTTCGTGCATGCGGTGAAGCCCGAGGCGCCGAACGAGATGCCGACCGGCGCGTCCGCGCACGACACGTTCTGGGATTTCGTGTCGCTGGTGCCGGAAACCACCCACATGGTGCTGTGGCTGATGTCCGACCGCGCGCTGCCCGCGAGCTTTCGCGCGATGGACGGTTTCGGCGTGCACACGTTCCGCTTCGTGAACGCGGCCGGCGCCGAGCGTTTCGTGAAGTTCCACTGGCGGCCCGTGAGCGGCGCGTATTCGCTGCTGTGGGACGAGGCGCAGCGGATCGCCGGCCATGACCCGGACTTCAACCGGCGCGACTTGTGGATGGCGATCGAGCGCGGCGACTATCCGGAATTCGAACTCTGCGTGCAGATGATCGATCCGGCCGATGCCGGCAAGTTCGACTTCGACCTGCTCGACCCGACCAAGCTGGTGCCGGAAGAGTGGGTGCCGGTGCGGCCCATCGGCCGGATGACGTTGAACCGCAATCCCGACAACTTCTTCGCGGAGACCGAGCAGGTCGCGTTTCATCCGGGGCACGTGGTGCCCGGCATCGACTTCACGAACGATCCGCTGCTGCAGGGGCGCCTGTTCTCGTACACCGATACGCAATTGAGCCGGCTCGGCGGCCCGAACTTCCACGAGATCCCGATCAACCGGCCGGTGTGCCCGTTCGCGAACAACCAGCGCGATGCGATGCACCGGCAGACGATCAACGTCGGGCAGGCGTCGTACGAACCGAATTCGACGAGCGGCGGCTGGCCGCGCGAGACGCCGCCCGCGCCGGCCGGCGGCGGCTTCGAGACCGTGCACGAGCCGCTCGAAGGCGACAAGGTGCGCGTGCGCAGCGAGACGTTCGCCGATCATTTCTCGCAGGCCGCGCTGTTCTACCAGAGCATGACCGAGATCGAGCAGCGGCATATCCGCGACGCCTACTGCTTCGAGCTCGGCAAGGTGACGCAGCCGCACATTCGCGAGCGGGTGGTCAACGACATCATCGCCCGCTTCGACGCGGGGCTGGCCGCGCAGGTGGCCGAACGGCTCGGGCTGCCCGCGCCGCACGGCGGCGCGACGCCGGCAGTCGCGCAGCGTTCGCCGGCGCTGAGCCTGATCGGCCGCGCGAAGCCCGGCATCCGGTCGCGCAAGATCGCGCTGATCGCAACCGCCGGCACGAGCCAGGCGCTCGTCCAGCAGGTGCGCGATGCGCTGCTGGCCGCGCATGCGGTGCCGACGATCGTCGCGCCGACGCTGGCGCCGATCGGCAGCATCGTGCCGCAGGCGACGCTGGCCGGCATGCCGTCGGTGATGTTCGACGCGGTGTTCGTGTGCGGCGGCGACGGCGACGGCCGCGACCTCGCGCACAGCGCCGACGCGCGGCATTTCGTGCGCGAAGCGTTCAAGCACCTGAAGCCGATCGCGGCCGTCGGGTCGGGGCGGCAATTGCTGAGCGCCGCGCACCTGCCGGACCCGGCCGAAGGCGTGTGCGTCGGGCAGGCCGTCGATCTCGACGCAGTCCTGAACGACCTGTCCGACCACCTCGGCCGCCATCGCGTCTGGGCACGCGAGCAGCAGGCCGCCGAGTTGCCGGCCTAGCGCCACGCGATCATGGACGTCGTCGTCGCGCTGTTCGGACAGGGCCGGATGCTCGACCCCGGGCAGATGGTGCTGCGGGCGATCGTCGTGTTCGCGATCGCGCTGGTGCTGATCCGCATCGCCGGGCGGCGCGCGTTCGGCCAGCGTTCGCCGTTCGACTACGTGGTCGGCATCCTGCTCGGCGCGATCCTGAGCCGCGCGGTGGTCGGTGCGTCGCCGTTCGTCGCGACGGTGGCCGCGTCGCTCGCGATCGCGCTGCTGCATCGCGTGATCGGCTGGGCCTGCGTACGCTCGCGCCGGCTCGAGCGGCTGTTGGTCGGCGCAGAGCGCGAGGTGTATCGCAACGGCCGCTTCGACGACGCGCAGATGCGCGCGGCGCTGATCACGCCGACGGACGTCCATGAGAGCGTGCGTCAGGCGCTCGGCGCGGACGACCTGTCGGACGTCGACGCGGCGATCCTGGAGCGCAACGGCCACGTCAGCATCGTGCGGCGCAGCCGTTGCCGAAGGCCCTGACGGCTGCGCGCGGCGACGGACGCCGCAAGGAGGACATCGATGACACGCATGATCTGGAAAGGCGCGATCAGCTTCGGGCTCGTTCACGTGCCCGTGCAGCTGTTCCCGGCCACGCGCACCGTGAAGCCGTCGTTCCGGCTGCTCGACAAGCGCTCGATGGACCCGGTCGGCTATCGGCAGGTCAACAAGCGCACCGGCAAGGAAGTCACGCGCGAGGACATCGTGCGCGGCTACGAGTACGAGAAGGAGCGCTATGTCGTGCTGACCGACGACGAGATCCGCGCGGCGAACCCCGAGTCGACGCAGACCGTCGACATCGTCACGTTCGTCGACGAGGATGCCGTGTCGTTCCTGTATCTCGACACACCGTACTACCTCGTGCCCGACCGCAAGGGCGAGAAGGTCTATGCGCTGCTGCGCGACGCGCTGAAGGACAGCGGCAAGATCGGCATCGCGCACGTCGTGATGCGCGACCGCCAGCATCTCGGCGCGCTGATTCCGGTCGGGCCGCTGCTCGCGCTCGATACGCTGCGCTGGCAGGAGGAACTGCGGCCGCTGGACGAACTGTCGGTGCCGGCCGACGACGCGAAGCGCGCGGGCGTCAGTGCGCGCGAACTCGCGATGGCGAAGAAGCTGATCGACGACATGTCGGGCTCCTGGACGCCCGACGAGTATCACGACACGTTCCGCGACGACATCCTCGAGCTGGTCGAGCGCAAGGTGCGCGCGGGCCGCATCGAGGAAATCGAGGACCGGCCCGCGCAGACGGCGCGCACGGCGACCAACGTGGTCGATCTCACCGAGCTGCTCAAGCGCAGCCTGAAGGGCGGCGGTGGTGCGCGTGCCGCGCGCGCGGACGACGACGAGGAGGCCCGTGCGCCTTCGCCTTCGCCATCGACGGGCGCGCGGCGCAAGCCGGCGGCGAAAACGTCCGCGAAAGGCACGGCGAAGGCACCGGCGAAGCGCGCGGCCGCGAAGCACGGCGCGACCGGCACGCACGCGGCGAAGAAGGCCGCCGTGCGCCGCAAGCACGCCGCGTGACGGCGCGGGAAGGAGGGTGACGCGATGGCCGGCAAGCTCGAACCCTATCGCAGCAAGCGCCGCTTCGATGCGACGCCGGAACCCGAGGGAGCGCACGGGCGGCGGCGCGCGCACGCGGATGCGAGCGTGCAGAAGGCGCACAAGGCGCAAAAAGCGCGACCCTCCGCGCGCACCGCCCGGCCGCTGCGCTTCGTGATCCAGGAACATCACGCACGGCGGCTGCACTACGATTTCCGTCTCGAACTCGACGGCACGCTCAAGTCATGGGCGGTGCCGAAAGGGCCGAGCGTCGACCCGTCGGTGAAGCGGCTGGCCGTGCACGTCGAGGATCATCCGCTCGAATATGCGTCGTTCGAAGGCGAGATCCCGGCCGGCCACTACGGCGCGGGCTCGGTCACCGTATGGGACGAGGGCACCTGGACGCCCGACGGCGGCATTGCCCGGGCGCGCGACGGCTACCGCGCGGGCAAGCTGACGTTCCGGCTCGACGGCACGAAGCTGCACGGCGGCTGGGCATTGGTGCGCAGCGGGCGGCAGCAGGGGCGCCAGGAGCAATGGCTGCTGATCAAGGAGCGCGACGACGACGCGCGCGATGCGGCCAGCTTCGATGTCGTCGCGCAGCAGCCGGGCAGCGTGCATGTCGGCCGGACAAAGGCGGCGCGCAAGGCGCCTGCCCGCCCGCCGCATGACGGCGGGGCGCGCACGACGGCGATCGATCCGTCGCAGGTGGAAGGCGCGGTGCGCGCGGCATTGCCCGAGCGCGTGACGCCGCAACTCGCGACGCTTGTCGATGCCCCACCTGCTCACCATGATTGGCGCTACGAAGTGAAATTCGACGGATACCGGATCCTGGCCCGGATCGCGGGCGGCGGTGCGCGCCGGCACGTCACGCTGATGACGCGCGAAGGTCGCGACTGGACCGCGAAGCTGCGCATGCAGCGCGACGCGCTCGCGGCGCTCGAGGTCGGCAACGCGTGGCTCGACGGCGAGGCCGTCGTCCTGGGCGAGCACGGGCTGCCCGATTTCCAGGCGCTGCAGAACGCACTCGGCGCGGGCCGTTCGGACGCGGTGACGCTGTTCGTGTTCGACCTGCCCTTCGTCGACGGATACGACCTGCGCGATGCGCCGCTCGCCGCGCGGCGCGCGCTGCTCGAACCGTTGCTCGCCGGTAGCGATCCCGCGCGGCTGCGCTACTCGCCCGATCTCGGCGACGACGTCGCGTCGCTGATCGCGAGCGCGTGCGACACGGGGCTCGAAGGATTGATCGGCAAGCGCGCGGATTCACGCTATCGCGGTGGCCGCTCGTCCGCGTGGATCAAGCTGAAATGCCGGCGGCGGCAGGAGTTCGTGATCGGCGGCTATACCGAGCCGTCGGGCAGCCGGCACGGCTTCGGCGCGTTGCTGCTCGGCGTGTACGAACCGGCCGCGGGCGGCAAGCGGCCACGCGGCAAACCGCCGTTGCGCTATGTCGGCCGGGTCGGCACCGGGTTCGATACGCGTCTGCTCGACCGTCTCGCGGCGACGCTGCGCCGGCACGAACGCGGCACGACCCCGTTCGACCCGCCGCCGCGCGAACGGTCCCGCACGCGCGTCCATTGGGTCGAGCCGACGCTCGTCGCCGAATGCGAATTCGCGGAATGGACGAGCGACGGCATCGTGCGGCAGGCGGCGTTCATCGCGCTGCGCGAAGACAAGCCGGCGCGGCAGATCGTCCGCGAAGTGCCGCGGCCAACCGAAACGGAGGCGACGATGAACGAAACCCGCGCGGCGCATGGCGCATCCTCGCATGCCCCGCAACCCGATACGGCGCACGGCCGCAAGCATGGCGCGCGCGCGTCCGCGTCTGCCGGCGATACGCAGCGCGCGGCCGCCGCCGATCGCGTCGGCCGCGTGCGCATCACGCATCCCGAGCGGGTGCTCGATCCGCAAAGCGGCACGCGCAAGATCGACCTCGCGCACTACTGGCAATGGGTCGCGCCGTGGCTGCTGCCGGACCTGAAGGGCCGGCCCGTGTCGCTCGTGCGCGCACCGGGCGACATCGCCGGCGAACTGTTCTTCCAGAAGCATGCCGAGCGCCGCGAGATCCCGTTCGTCACGCAGCACGAAGGGCTCGATCCCGGCCACGGGCCGCTGCTGTCGATCGACAGCGTCGATGCGCTGCTCGGCGCCGCGCAGATGGGCACGGTCGAGCTGCACACGTGGAATGCGCACGCGTCGAACATCGAGCGGCCGGACCGCATCGTGTTCGACCTCGATCCCGATCCGGCGCTGCCGTGGCGCGCGATGATCGACGCCGCGCAGCTCGTGCGCGGGCTGCTCGATGAGCTGGGCCTCGCGTCGTTCTGCAAGACGAGCGGCGGCAAGGGGCTGCACGTCGTCGTGCCGCTCACGCGGCATGCGGGCTGGGACGACGTGAAGGATTTCTCGCGCGCGGTGGCGCAGCACGTCGCGGGCGCGCTGCCCGACCGTTTCACGGCGACGATGGGGCCGCGCCACCGGCGCGGCAAGATCTTCGTCGACTACCTGCGCAACGGCCGCGGCGCGAGCACGATCGCCGCGTATTCGGTGCGCGCGCGGCCCGGCATGGGCGTATCGGTGCCGCTCGACTGGGACGAGGTGCCCGACACGACGGGCGGTGCGCAATGGACGATCGACACGCTGCGTGAACGCCTCGATGCGTTGAAACGCGATCCGTGGGAAGGCTATGCGAACGCGCGGCAGCGCATCACCGCGTCGATGCGTGCGCGGCTGGGCGCTGAAACGTGAAGGCGTCAACGCCGATGCTGCGGATGGGGGTGCCCGTTTTTCGGCGGCGATGTCGACATGAAAGCCAGCACGCGTGCTGACCGCGGCATGGGCCTTGCTGAAAGGAAGGGGCAGGAATTTCCATCACGTGGTCTCTATCAGGGAGAAAACTTCATGAAATCGGTATCCGAATCGAAGTGTGTCGCGCCGCGCGTGCTGGCGTGCGCGGCTGTCGCGATCATCGCGGCCGCGCCGGCCGCATGGGCGCAGAACTCGCAGCGCCCGGACGAGGGCACCGGCGCGCCGAATCCGTCGATGGACATGTCGACGCCGGGCACCAACGGCAATACGGCCGCACCGCCTCCGCCTGCACCCGTGCAGCGGCAGGGTGCGACACAAGGCTCGCGTTCGCACAGCGGATCGGCCGGCCATGTGAAGCCGGGCGGCCCCAATGGCGCGGGGGCGGGCGGCAGCGGCACCGGCGCCGGCAACGGCGGCTCGCCCGGGTCGACGGGCACGGGCGGCGGCGGCGCCGGCGGGGCAGGCAGCGCGGGTTCCAGCGGCTATTGACGGCGCCGTGCCGACGAAGGCGGCGAGGTTTCCCGGGACGGGCACGCCGCCATGACACAGGAGGGCATCATGCAATCCAATTCCCGGAACCGGCGGGAGAACGACGAGATCGATGACTTCGACGAGATCGACGGCGACGCGACCGAAGCGGACGATCTCGATACGACGGTCCATGTCGACGTGGCCACAGGCAGGATCAAGTTCCACTCGACCTGGGCGCTGACGGCCGATGCGCCGCCCGAATACGCGCGGCATGCGGTCGAACTGGCGCTCGACAGCGACACGATGGAGCGGTATGCGGCGCTCGACGACGGCACGCGGATGCGCGTGCATGCGATTTTGCATGACACGGTGCAGGCGATGCTCGACCGTGTGCCCGATACCGATGAGAGCCTGACGCTCACGATCGAAGTGACCGACGCGATGCTGGATGCGGCGAGTCACCTGCAGTAGCGGGTTGCGCGACGGCGTCTAACGGTTCGCAGGCGGCGGTCGCCACCCGGACGGCATCGGCCCTTGCATGCGGGAAATCCGCGTGCCGGGCGCGCATCCTCGATGCCCTGCGCCGTCTCGATCGCCCTCGGATCCTTGTCGAACGCGATCAGCCGCCCGCGCGGCGCGAAACCGTTCCCTGACGGTGGGCGCGTCCCGTGGGCGGAAACGGCACGCCGCTTGCTGCCAAACCGGCGCGGCACGACGTGTGCCGCGTCACTGACGGAGGGCTTCATGAGCGGAAGGCTGGTTCATTGCAAGGTGGCGATCCTCGCGGTCGACGGCTTCGAGGAAGCCGAACTCGTCGAACCGCAGCGCGCGCTCGCGGCGGAAGGCGCGCAGGTCGACGTGATTTCGGAGAAGGGTGGCGAGATCCAGGGCTTCAGGCACGTCGACAAGGGCGCGCGCGTGAAGGTCGACCGCACGTTCGACGAGGCGCGCGAGGGCGATTACGACGCGGTCGTGCTGCCCGGCGGCGTCGTGAACGGCGACGCGATCCGGATGGTGCCGGCCGCGCGCGAGTTCGTGACGGCGGCCGTCGGCGCCGGCAAGCCGGTCGCGGCGATCTGCCATGGGGGCTGGCTGCTCGTGTCTTCCGGCCTCGTGGAAGGCCGCACGATGACGAGCTGGCCGAGCCTTCAGGACGATATCCGTCATGCGGGCGGCAAGTGGGTCGACCAGGAGGTCGTCCGTGACGGCCCGTTCATCACGAGCCGCAAGCCGGACGACCTGCCGGCCTTCAACGGCGCGCTGATCGATTCCCTGGCGCCACGGGCGGCGTGAACCCGTGGCGGGCGCGCCATGCGTCGTGTCACGCGGATCGACGATCCACCGACGTTCCGCGGCATTACAAACCGTTGAAAACATTGCACCGCTAGCCGGCGTGCGTCGAGCCTGCGAGCCCGACGCACGTGCGACTCACCGTGCGATCGCGACCGGTGAATTGACGTTCACGACGGCAGCGTCGTGGTCGAACGGCGGCGCGTACACGAACCGGTCGATCACACCGGCTTCGAACAACAGGCAGCAGGTCGAGCCGCCGAACTGGAAATAACCGATCTCGTCGCCCTTGTCGACGCGCTGGCCCGGCACGACGTCGATCACGCAGGACGACACGTCGCCCATGCCGACGAACACCGCAGCAACGGTGCCGATGCCGGGATCGTCGCAGGCGATCGCGACCAAGGCGCGCGTCGCGACCGCCGTCGTGTACCCCTGGGAGTCGTTCAGCCCGGCCGGGTCGGGGCCTTCCGCCTCGACGATCGAGTAGTAGGTGCCGTGAACCCGGTACGCATGCGTGACGACCCCGCGCACCGGCGCGTGCCAGCGGTGGTAGTTGTACGCGCTGAGATAGGCCTGGTACAGGTCGCCGCCGACGAAGCGCTCGGCGAGCGACAGCCGGGCCGGCGTGAAGATGTCGCGCAGCGAATACGGTTGCGCCTTGATCCAGAACCGGTCGCGCAGCTTCACGTTCGATTCGACGTGGTACGGCGCGGCCTCGCACGCGCTGACGATCACGTGCGGATCGTCGGGCGCCGCGATCGGGCGCGCGCCGTCACGAAAGCGCCGCGTGAAGAAGTCGTTCCACGACGTGAAGCCGCCGTGCGGCTGGTCGTCGCGATACTGGAACTGCGACAACCCGATGCGCTCGCGCGCCGCGTCGCAGAACCAGCCGTCGGGCGCCGACGTGTCGAGATGCGCGCGCGAATGCGGGCCGCCAAGGAAGCCGCACCATACGTTCAGCACGTTCTGCAGATGCGCGTTGACGGCGGCGTCGCGAAACAGCGCATGGCCCGACGGCATGCACATCGGCCAGTCGAGAAAGGCATTGATCGGGCATACGATCAGGCTCGCGTCGCTGAACGGCGGCGTGTAGGTCATCAGGTGATCCAGGACGGTCATCAACTCGTCGATCGACGTATAGCCGAGCCGGCGGCCCGATTCGACCGCTTCATCGATCGCGCGGACCAGCGTCATGCGCAGCACTGCATGATCGTCGAACAGCCGCGCGAGTTCCTGCACGGCCGGCGTACGCAGCCGGTCGCCGGCATGCGCGCGGGCCTCGGCCGCGATTTTTTCGCGGAACGCGGCCATGTGCGCTTCTTCGCGGGCCATCCATTCGCCGAGCCGATGGCGCTCGGGCGGCGGCGGGTTGAGGTCGGTCGGCATCGTTGTCTCCGGGGCGATGATCAGGAACCGATGCAAGGAGCAATCCGCCTGCCTGGAGGGGGCACCGATCTTGCGGATCGGCTTGCTGGTTCATTCGTATCGGAGAAGATCATGAGCGTGGCTTCAACTGGACGGCCGAAGACGAAAACGAAGACGAAGACCGAATCGACGGGCGACGGGCGCGGTGGCGCGCAGCACACCGTGGCGCCCACGCGCACGCGCCACGCAAGCGCGACGTCGCGTGGCACGCGGGCGGCCCGGAAGCAGCAAACGACGCGCGGGACGGTGATCGCGGGCAGCGGCGGCGAGACGGGCCAGCCGTTGTGGGAGGACGACGGCGGGGCGTTGCCGCCGGAAGAGTGGTCGTGAAGTTCAAGTGCGGCCCGTCCGCGCGATGTGACGGCACGGACGTGCGCAACGGCACATGAAGTGCAAACGGGTTCGTCATCGGCACACGGCACACGGCACACGTGCGCGTCATGACGCGTCCTCCGTTCCGGCGAGTTTGCCGGTTCACATGCGCGCGCCCTGCGTTGTCGAAACCGTTCACCGTGAATCGAACGTGCGCAGCATGGCGTCCCTTTCCGCGTCACCCGGCAGCCGCATCCGCGCGACGAGCGGGTAGTGATCCGACGCATGCCGCGCGCGGGCGCTGCGGTGCACGACCACGTCGACCAGCCATTCGCCCGGATGAATCCAGATCCGGTCCAGCGAGAACACCGGGTAGACGGTCGGGAACGTGCGCGGCGCCGGCGCGCGCCGGAACCGCGTGACGAGCGCCTGCAGCGCCCGGCCGCGCACGAACCATTCGTTGATGTCGCCGAGCAGGATCACCGGCATCGCCCCCGTGTCGAAGGCTGCGAGCAGCCGCTGCACCTGCGCGCTACGCTCGCTCGCCGACAGCCCGAGGTGGGTCGCGACCACGCGCAGCGTGAGCGCGCCGCAATCGATGTCGGCGTCGAGCGCGCCGCGCGGTTCGCGCGAGTGAAACGACAGGTCGAGCGTGCGTGCCGCGCGGATCGGGCAGCGCGACAGCACCGCGTTGCCGTAGCGGCGCTCCGGCGTGTCGATCGTCGGGCCGGCCACCGCGTGCATGCCGGTCGCGTCGCGCAGGTGCGCGAGCACGTCGGGCGCGCGCGTGCCGCCGAGCGGGACTTCCTGCAGCGCGATCACGTCCGCGTCGAGTTCGTCGATCACTGCCGCGATCCGGTCGGCCGCGCGCGCCGGCCACGCGCCGTAGCCGCCGCGGATGTTGTACGTCGCGATCCGCCAGTCGCGTCCGCCCGGCGCGGCGGCCGGTGCGTCGTCGGCGGCGATGACTTGCGGCGGCGGCGCCGCATGCGTGCTCAGCGCCATCGTCGCAACACCCTGACGAGCAGCACCGAGATGCCGACCAGTGCGAGGCCGATCGCCGCGAGCCACGCGAACGCGCCGGGCCGCGGATGGCTCAGCGCGGCTGTGAGCTGGTGCGCGAACGTGACGGTCAGCACGAGGCCGGGCAGCATGCCGATCGCGGTGCCGACCAGGTAGTCGCGCAGGCCGATATGCGACGCGCCGGCGACGAGGTTCACGACGGTAAACGGCGCGATCGGCAACAGCCGCAGCACGGCCATCGCGAGCACGCCGCGCCGGCCGATGTGCTCGCTGAGCCGGTTCGCGCGTGCGCCGGCGAGCCGGCGCACGGCGTCCCGCCCGAGCCAGCGGCCGATCCCGTAGTTCGCGGCCGCGGCCGCCATCGTGCCGACGGCCGCGTAGGCCACGCCCGGCCACGCGCCGAACACGAGCCCCGTCGCGGTGATCAGCAGCGTGATCGGCACCGCGAAGGTGGCCGCGACCACGTAGCCGGCCAGCAGCAGCGCAGGCGCGGCGGGCCGTTGCGCGAGCGTGGCCAGCGCATGCGCGAGCGACGCGACGTTCACCCGTTCGCCGAGCGGCGTGAAGCGCCAGGCGAGGGCGAGCGCGGCGACCAGCAGCACGGCCATGCCGAGCGCGAGAAACCGCGCGGTCAGCGGGCGATGGCGGTCGTGCGGCACGAACTCGCGTACGAACCGGTCGGGTTCGATCGGCTGCTCGGGGTCGAGCCGCGCGCTGACCGGCACGAGCGCATCGAGTTGCGGCGCGACGGCCGGGTCGAGCGTGCGCAGCGTGCGGCCCGGCTTCGCGCGCAACCGGTCGAGCGCGGTGTTCGGCCGCTCGGTGCGCGCGAATGCATCGGCCACGGCCGCGGGCGCCGTGCCGAGATGTTCGGCCAGCAGCCGCTCGCGCAGCGCGGCGATCGCGGCGCGGATGCGCGCATCGCCGGCCGCGACGAGCGCGACGCAGCATTCGGTGTCGAGCAGCATCGAACGGTTGTTGAGGTTCGCGCTGCCGATCACGAGGCATTCGTCATCGGCGATCGCGAGCTTGCTGTGGACGTTCACGCACGCGTCGCCGAGCCCGTCGACGTGCGGATACAGCAGGCGGTAGCGGCCGAAGTGGTCCGCCGACACGAGCGCCGCGTGCAGCCGCGCACGCAGCACGCCCATCGTCGCTTCCTGCAGCCAGCCGCTCTGCACGCGCGGCGCGACGACGGTCACGTCGGGCCCGTGCGCGTCGGCGAGGCGCGCGGACAACGTTTCGCGCACGACCGCCGCGGTGAAATACTGGTTTTCGACATACAGGTGCCGGCGCGCCGCACGGATCGTGTCCTCGACGAGCGCGCGCACCTGCCGCACCGGCTCGCGGCCGTCGTGGCGCGGCGCCGTGCAGGCGATGCCGAGCCGCACGTCGCGCACGTCGACGCGGGTGCCGGGCGGCCACGGATCGTCGTCGTCCGGCCGCTCGAGGTGGCGTTGCGCGCGGATCGCGATCGGGCGGCCGCACGCCTGCCGCCAGCGCGCCCGCGCCTGCTCGCCGATCGCGGCCGCCGCGTCGCCGTCGAACATCGCCTGCACGTCGTGAAACGGCGCGTACGGCGTGCCGTCTTCGTCGTGGCGGCGCGGGTCGCCGGCCGCGTGCGCCGGTGTGTCCCAGCGCGCGCGCGTCAGGTCGAGGCCGCCGACGAACGCGAGCCGGTCGTCGATCACGACCAGCTTCTGGTGATGGGACGCGCCGCGCGGATGCGCGCCGTCGAGCCGGAACACGATGCCGCGATGGGCCCGCCAGCCGGCGCGATACACGGGCGGCCAGTCGCGCTCCAGCGCGTAGATCATCGCGAAATCCCACGCGAGCACATAGATGCGCAGGTTGTGCCGCCGGGCGGCCAGCGCGTGCAGGAATGCCGCGAGCGTGTCGGGGAGCGTGTCGTCGGGGCCGCCCGGCGCGAGCCGCATCCGGCTGTCGACGTCCCAGCCGACGATGAACACCGTATGGCGTGCGCGCAGCAGCGCGGCGCGCAGCGTCGAGAAGTACGCATCGCCGTCGACGAGCATCGTGAAGCGGTCCGCGGCGCGGATCGTGTCGCAGTTGCGGCCGCGTTCGAGCAGGCCGTGCCGCGGGATGTCGCTCGCCTGCGTGGCGTCGACGGTCGTCTCGTCGGCGCGTGTCGTGCGATCCGCCACGGTCATCGGGTACCGGCCTCCCGGTCGCCGTCGAGGTGCGTCAGCCGCGCATCGCGGCGCGCACGCGGTGCCCGCCGCCCGGGCGAATGCGCATCGAGCCGGACGCGTTTGCCGGGGGCGCCACTGCCGCGCATGACGGCGACGTCGTCGATGCCTTGCGCGAGCGTCGTCGTTGCGTGTGCGATGCGGATTTGCCCGAGGCACCCGCATTCGGCGTGATGACGCGCGAGCCCCGCACGCAGCGTGTCGATCGGTCGGCCGGTGGTGAACCCCGCGCCCGACCGCATGCGGGGGGCAAGCCGGCGCGTCACGAGATAAGCGGGCAATTGGGTCTGGGTCACGCGAAACTCCTTGACGAGGACTCGGGTCGACAGGCGCGGACGCAGGCGAGGTTTTTCAGCGTCTCGCAGATGGCGTCGAACTCCGGGCCGCGCGTGCGCGAGAAGGACACCGAAATGTCGTCGGTGTCGGGATCGTCGTCCGATTGCTGGACGATGAACCGCTTCACGCGCACGCGCACGCGCACGCGCTCGCGCCCGATCACGCTGCCGAGCAACGCCGCCAGCAGCAGGCGTCCGAGCAGTTCGAGAGGGCCGATCATGACGTGTCCTCCTTCCGATGGGTACGAGCCGTGGCCGGCGGCGCTTCGACGCGCATCAGGCACGCAAGCCGCGTGCCGGCCGGGAACGGCGCATGCGCAGAGGGCGGGGGCGCAACCCGCGACAGGCGGCGTGCATTTTTTGCATCGACATCGCAGATATGGACAGGAGACCACCATGGGGCACCAACAGGACGCGCAGGTTCGCAACCCGTATCGTGGTCACGAGATTCTCGTCTGGGCGCGGCGCGACGAACGCGGCGCATGGCGTGACGAGGTGCAGGTGTATGTCGACGGCGCTCGCATCGAGTTGACCGTGCCGGCGCCGGCCGGCCGCGCGTGGTTGACCGAGCTCGAGGCGCTGCGCGAGGGCATCGAGCGTGGCCGCGACCTGATCGACCGGCGCCTGGACGGCCCGTGACCGGCATGGCGCCAGCCCACCGTCAACGCAAGCCGTCTCGCGCCAGGGCGGAATCCGATGAGCGATCCGCGTACCCTTCATATCGACCGCTACGACCCCGATCGCGACGCGCGGCCTGACCTGCCGCGATACGACATCGACGTCGACCCGCCCGGCCGCTCATTGGTGGATGGCTTCCCGCAACCGCCTGACGTCCTGCTCCGACACGGGCGCGGCACGGTTGCCCCAGCCGCCGCGCACATAGCTGACCACCGCCGCGATGTCGCGGCTGGTCAGCGTGCCGCGCATGGCCGGCATCCGCATCGACGGGTCGTCCTTGCCCGGCGCCGGCCGCGCCCCTTCGACGACGATCCGGATCGTGCTGGTCGGATCGGCCGCGAGCACGACCGGATTGTCGGCGAGCGGCGGCCCGTGATCGCGCACGCCTTGGCCGTCCGCGCCGTGGCAACGCGCACAGAATCCCGCATACACGCCGGCCCCCGGCGCCTGCTGGCCGCCTTCCGGGCGCGGGCCGGCCGCGGTCAGCCGCGCGGTGCCGACGCCGAGCGGGTTCGTCGCGGCAGTGGGCCGCGCCGGCAGCGATTTCAGGTAGACGGCGATCGCGTGGCGATCGGCGTCGGTGAGCAACGCAGTGCTCTCGCCGACGACGGGCGCCATCGCGCCGAACACCGCGCCGCGTGCCGCATGGCCGCTGCGCAGGAACGTGGCGATGTCGTCGGCCGACCAGCGGCCGAGGCCGTCCGCCGCCGCGCCCGTCAGGTTCGGTGCGAACCAGTGGTCGTTGATGCCGCCGGTCAGGAACGCCGCGCTGCGCTCGTCGTAGCCGCGCTCGTTGAAACCGGGGCCGCGCGGCGTATGGCACGCGCCGCAGTGGCCGAGCCCCTGCACGAGATACGCGCCGCGATTCCATTCCGTTGACCGCGACGGCTGCGGCTCGAACCGCGCGTCGCTCGCGAACGCGACGCGCCACAGCGCGAGCGCCCAGCGCTGGTTGAACGGGAACGGCAGGCGGGTGGCACGCGCCGCGTTCGCGGACGGCGCGACACCGCGCATGAAATACGCATACAGCGCGCGCACGTCGTCGGCGCTCAGCCGCGCGAACGACGGGTACGGCATCGCCGGATAGAGCCGGCTGCCGTCCGCGCGCACGCCGCGCCGCAATGCGTCGTCGAATTGTTGCAGCGTGTAGTGGCCGATCCCGTGGGTCGGGTCCGGCGTGATGTTCGGCGCATAGATCGGCCCGAACGGCGAGTTCACCGGCTGGCCGCCCGCGTACGGCGTGTGGTCGGCCGCGTCGTGGCAGGCCGCGCAGTCGCCGGCGTGCGCGAGGTAACGGCCGCGCGCGAGCGTCGCGGCGTCGGTGTCCGCGGCGGCAGCCTTGACGGCCGGGCGGCGGGTTGCGGCATCGTGAGGCGTGGCGGGTGAGGCAGGTGCGGCTGCGGAGGCGGGCGTCGACGCGGCGCCCGGTTGCGCGAGCCACGGATCCTGGCTCGCACGCGCGGCCATTGACGCAGGGGACGCGGCGGCGTCCGCGGCCGATGCGCGAATCCGGATATATCGCCAGCCGGTGTCGGACTCGTCTCTCGGGACCGAAGCCGACGACGCGGGTTCCGTCGCATCGTCGGTGCGCGCAGTGTCGTCCTGCGGGCTGCAGCCCGCGAGCGCGCCGCACACGGCAAGCGCCGCAAGCGCACCGAGCGCGACGCCGGCGCGGCGGCCCGGCGCACCGGGCCGCGCGAACCGGAGCGGGGCGAGGATCAGGTTCAGGATCAGGATCAGTGCCATGGGCTGCAAAGCCCCACGAAAGCCGTGACGATCCCCGTGAACACGAGGCCGATCACGAAGCCGAGCGCGGCGAGCATCCCGCAGCGCGCGAGAAAGCGCGTACTGTCGTCGCGCGTCGCGGCGGATGCATCGGTAGCATGCCGGTGCCCCCAGGCGCGCGCGAGCCAGGTCGCGCAGGCAGTGGCCAATGCGAACGCGCCCGCGGCGATCAGCGCAAGCCACACGCCCACGTGCGCCCAGCGCGGCGCGGCTTGCGCGACGCCGAGCGGATAGCACGCGGTCGACGCGAGCGTCTCGGAGACGAGCATCTGCGCGAACCACAGCGCCGGCGCACCGACGAGGCCGGCCGCGATCGCGAGCAGCGGGGTCCACGCGTGTCGTACGCCGTTCATCCCGGTCTCCTGAGCCAGTACGGCGACACGTACAGCGCGGTGAAGATGAACAGCCACACGATGTCGACGAAGTGCCAGTAGAGCCCGCCGACGGTCAGCGCGACTCGCCGCTCGCGGCCGAAGAAACCGGCGGCCGTCCATCCGGCCAGCAGCGCGAGGATCGCGAGCCCGGCGACGACGTGCGCGAGGTGGAACCCGGTGATCGTGAAGTAGAGGCTGCCGTACAGATGCGCGGTCGGGCCATAGGGATGGTCGCGCCACTCGTGCAGCTGCACGAGCGCGAACGCGGTGCCGAGCGCCAGCGCGACGGCGAGCGCCGCCACCGCGCGCGGCCGCCGGCCGGCCTGCACGGCGCGCTCGGCGAGCCACACGAACCCGCTGCTCGACAGCAGCACGACCGTGTTGACGGCCGCGAGCCCGATCTTCGGCATGCCTTCGGGCGGCCACGACGCGGCCGATTGCGATTGCAGGTAGAAGTAGGAAAACAGCAGATAGCCGAACAGCCCGGCTTCGGTCACGACGAGCGTGATCACGCCCCACCAGCCGCCCGCGCGCTCGCCGCAACTGCCGACCGGCAGCGGTGCGAGGCAGGCGGCCGGCGCGTCGTGCGGCACCGGTGCCGGCAGCGGCTCGTCGGGGTGGGGCACGGCGGCGGGCGGGGCCGGCGCCGGTTCGCGACGGGGCGGCTCGTCGCGTTGCCACAGCGTGCGCCGCGGCCACAGCCACGCGGCGGTGGCGATCGCGCAGCCGGCCACGGCCGCGCAGACGAGCGCGGGCGAGCGCACCAGCATCGCCGCGAACACGGCCGTCGCGAGCAGCGCGAGCACGAACGGGAGGCACGTGTCGTCGGGCATCTTCAGGATCGCGTCCGGCGTGGCCGCGAGCGGCGTCACGGCGAGCGCCTCGCGCCCGTCGGCGAGCCGGTAGCCGACACGCACGCTGGTGCGGCGCGCATCGTCGCGCGTCTCCCACAGCGGATGCCGCGACGCGACGAGCGGCAGCACCGCGAAGTTGTAGACGGGCGCAGGCGACGCGACCGACCATTCGAGGCCGGCCGCACGCCACGGATTGGCGCCGGCCCGCGCGCCGCGCCGCGCGCTCACGAGCGCATTGACGACGAACATCACGATGCCGATGCCGAAGACGAACGAGCCGATCGTCGTCACCAGGTTCGACGTGTCCCAGCCCATCCCGGGCGGATAGGTGTAGATGCGGCGCGGCATCCCGAGCAGCCCCGACACATGCATCGGGAAGAAGCCGACGTTGAAGCCGGTCAGGACGACCCAGAAGGTCCAGCGGCCGAACCGTTCGTTCATCATCCGCCCGGTGAACTTCGGGAACCAGTACGTGATCCCGCCGAGCACCGGGAACACGTTGATGCCGAGCAGCACATAGTGCAGGTGCGCGACGACGAAGTACGTGTCGGTGAGCTGCCAGTCGAGCGGCACGGCGGCCGTCATCACGCCCGATACGCCGCCGATCACGAACATCAGCACGAAGCCCGCGAAATACAGGAACGGCGTGCGGAATACCGGGCGGCCGGTCCAGATCGTCGCGATCCACGCGAACACCGCGACCGCGCTCGGGATCGAGATCAGCATGCTCGCCGCGCCGAAGAACGCGAGCGCGAGCGGCGCGATGCCGGTCGCGAACATGTGGTGCACCCACACCTCGAAACCGATCAGCATCGTCGCGACGGTCGAGACCGCGACCGCCTCGTACGCGACGAGCGGCCGCCGGCAGAAGGCCGGCAACGCGTCGGACACGATCCCCATCGCCGGCAGTACCACCACGTAGACCCATGGGTGCGCGAACATCCAGAACAGGTGCTGCCACAGCAGCGGTCGGCCGTCGTGCGCGACGTCGAAGAAATGCGTGCCCGCATTGCGGTCGAGCCACAGCAGCAGGAACGCGAGGCTGACCGACGGCACCGCGACGAGGTTCGCGACCGACGCGGTCAGCGTGCCCCACACGATGATCGGCAGCCGGTCGATCGACATCCCGTGCGCGCGCATGCGCAGCAGCGTGACGACGAAGTTCGCGGCGCCGCCGGTCGTCGAGATGCCGAGCAGGATCATCCCGAGCGCATAGATGTCGATGTTCGCGCCGGCGCTGTAGTCGAGCGACGTGAGCGGCACGTAGTTGAACCAGCCGCCGTCGGGCACCGCGCCGAGCGGAAAGCTCGCATAGAGGAACAGTCCGGCGAACAGGAACGCCCAGTACGAGAACGCGTTCAGCCGCGGGAACGCCATGTCGCGCGAGCCGAGCATCAGCGGCCACAGGTAGTTCGCGAAACCGGACAGCACGGGCAGCGCGTACAGGAAGATCATCGTGACGCCGTGCATCGTGAACAGCGCGTCGTATTGCGCGGGGGGCAGCAGGGTCGCGTTCGGCCGCGCGAGCTGGATGCGCATCACGAGCGCCTCGACGCCGCCGAGCAGCAGGAACGCGAACGCGGTGACGATGTAGCGCAGTCCGATGCGCTTGTGGTCGACCGTGCCGAGCCAGCCGCGCCAGCCGGGCGCCGATTCCCACAGCGCGGCGAGCGCGCGCTCGTGCGCCGAGCCGGGCGGCGCGTCGCCGAGATCCGGCACACGGGCGGGGGCGGGCAGGTCGCGGGCGATGGCCATCGGCATCCTCCGTTCAGTGCAGGGTCGCGAGATACGCGGCGAGATCGTCGGCGTCGCGCGGCGCGAGCGCGATCGACGGCATCAGCGCGTCAGGCTTGATCTGCTGCGCGTGCGCGATCCAGCGGCGCAGGTTGTCGGGGGTGTTGTCGAGCGTGCCGGCCGCGAGCAGCCGGCGCGACGCGACGTGCGTGAGGTCGGGGCCCGCGTCGCCCGCCGCATCGGTGCCGAGCACCGCGTGGCAACCCGCGCAGCGCGACGCGAAGACGCGCCGGCCGCGCCGTTGCGCATCGGTGCCGGGTGCGGGGGCCGGCTGGCGTTGCGCGGCGAGCCACGCGTGAAACGCGTCGGGCGGCTCGGCCACGACCTCGAGCGCCATGTGCGCATGCTGCGCGCCGCAGTATTGCGAGCACTGGCCGCGATAGAGGCCCGGCCGGTCCGCCTGCAGCCATTGGCGGTTGGTCTGGCCGGGAATCGTCTGCGTCTTGCCCGCGAGCTGCGGCACCCAGAATGCATGGATCACGTCGGCGCTCTTCAGCTCGATCGCCACGGGTTCGCCCACCGGGATGTGCAGCTCGTTCGCGGTGACGAAGCCGGTGCCGCTCGCCGGATCCGGATAGCGCGCGGCCCACCACCAGTCGTGCGCGGTGACGACGATCGTCAGCGCGGGCGGGCGCGGCGGCGTCGCGACCGCGCCGAGCACGCGCAGCATGTAGACGAGCGCACCGAACAGCAGCACGATCGACACCGCGCTGCCGGCGGCCACGAACATGACGCCGTCGCGCCGGCCGCCGGCGCGGGTGCGGCGATGGAACAGCGCGGCCAGCAGCAGCGCCGCGATCACGAGGCTCACCGCCGTGCACAGCGCGAGCAGCGCCCAGCCGAGCACGAACACGGGCTGCGCGGCCGGCCCGGCCGCGTGTGCGATGTACGCGAGCGGCAGCGGTTCGCCGGCCGCGCAGGCGGCGGCCGGCGCGGCAACGCACGCGAATCCGGCGAGGCGCGTGACGCGGCGCGCTGTCGATGGCGGCGGGACGGGCAATGCGGCTCCTGCGAAAGGCGACGACATGCGTCGACGGCAACCGGCATCGGAGCAATTCCCGTGCGCGATGGGCGAACACGCGGGTGGCTCGTGCGTTGCGTGCGCAATGTCGTGGGCGTTACAGCCCTGTTGTAATCCGGCTGCCCGCATGCGGCACGTCGATCGACCCGGCGGCGACGCGACGCATATGGGCGGGAACCCGCTTACGCTCGCGCGGGCGGGACGACGTCGACATCGGCCAGCGCGCCGCGCCGCCCCGCGTCGGCCCGTCACGCTTGCTCCCTACGATTCGCCTTTGCCGCGCTTGCCGCCCGCTGCGCCGTTGCCCGGCAGCACGGCGGACAGCACCTGCCGCGCGGTCTCGACGATCACGCTGCCCTCGCGCGGATCGCCTTTCACGAGCGTCTCGGCGAAATGCTTCGCCTGCTGCAGCGTCACGTGCGGCGGCAGCGGCGGCACCTCGGGGTCGCTCTTCACTTCGAGCACGACCGGGCGATCGGCTGCCAGCGCCTCGTCCCAGGCGGCGCCGAGCTGTTCAGGATCGTCGACGTAGATGCCCTTCAGGCCGAGCAGCGTCGCGAAGCGGTAGTACGGCACGTTCGGAATCTGCTGCGACGCGACGAACTTCGGGTCGCCTTCCATCACGCGCTGCTCCCACGTAACCTGGTTCAGGTCCTCGTTGTTCAGCACCATGCAGATCCAGCGCGGATCGGGCCACTGCCGCCAGTATTTCGCGACCGTGATCAGCTCGGCCATGTTGTTCATCTGCATCGCGCCGTCGCCGACCATCGCGATCACCGGGCGCACCGGATACGCGAACTTCGCGGCGATCGCGTAGGGCACCGCGGCGCCCATCGACGCGAGCCCGCCCGACAGCGACGCCATCATCCCGCGCCGCATCATCAGGTCGCGCGCATACCAGTTTGCGCAGGAGCCCGAATCGCTCGTCAGGATCACGTCGTCGGGCAGGCGCGGTGACAGCTCGGTGAACGCGCGCTGCGGATTCACGCCGCGCCCGGCGGTGGCCTTCGCGGCCGCACGCGCGGCGAGCGTGTCGTGCCATGCCGTGTTCCAGGTCGCGATCCGGTCGCGCCAGCCGGTGTCGCGGCGCGCCTCGAGCAACGGCAGCAACGCGCGCAGCGTCTCGGCGCTGTCGCCGACGAGATTGACTTCCATCGGGTAGCGCAGGCTCAGCATGTCCGCCTTCAGGTCGATCTGCACGCCGCGCGCCTGGCCTTCCTTCGGCAGGAATTCCGAATACGGGAAGCCGGAGCCGACGACGAGCAGCGTGTCGCATTCGTTCATCAGCTCGTCACTCGGCTTCGTGCCGAGCAGCCCGATCGAGCCGGTGACCCACGGCAGGTCGTCCGGCAGCGCGGCCTTGCCGAGCAGCGCCTTCGCGGCGCCCGCGCCGAGCCGGTCGGCCACCGCGATCACCTCGTCGGTCGCGCGCAGCGCCCCCGCGCCGACCAGCAGCGCGACCTTCCTGCCCGCATTCAGCACGTCGGCCGCACGCTGCAGATCGTCGGCATACGGCACGACCTTCGGCGCCGTGTAGCCGATGCCCGAATGCACGGTGCCGTGCGCGCGCTTCGGCGCTGCGTAGTCGAGTTCCTGCAGGTCGTTCGGCAGCACGAGCGCCGTGACGGTGCGCGCGCCGAGCGCGGTGCGCACCGCGCGGTCGACCAGGTGGCGCACCTGGCCCGGCACCGTCGCGAGCTGCACGAACGCGCCCGCGACGTCCTTGAACAGCGCGGTGAGATCGACTTCCTGCTGATAGTGGCCGCCGCGCGCCGCGCGCGCCTGCTGGCCGACGATCGCGAGCACGGGCATGTGGTCGAGCCGGGCGTCGTACAGCCCCGTCACGAGATGCGACGCGCCGGGGCCGGACGTCGCGACGCACACGCCGAGCTCGCCTGTAAATTTTGCATGCGCGGACGCCATGAAGGCCGCCATCTCCTCGTGGCGCGCCTGGATGAATTCGATCTTGCCGTCGGCACGGCTCAGCGCGCCGAAAAAGCCGTTGATGCCGTCGCCCGGGTAGCCGTAGATGCGGCGCACGCCCCAGTCGTACAGCCGCTCGACGATGAAATCCGCCACTGTCGCCATGCCGTTTCTCCCTGGTTCGGTAAGAGCCAATGGGAGGCCGTCGCGCAAGGCGCATGCCGCGCATCCGGGCTGGTACGGGCGTTGCACTCGGCAGGAGGCGGCACGCGTGCGAACGGGGGAAGGCCGCACGCGAACCGTTCAATCCTTTATCGAGGACCTGTCACATGCCTGCATTCATCCGCACGACCCTGCATCGAAGCGCCATCTGGATGGTGCTGACCGCCTGCGCATTTGCACTGCCCGCCGCCGGACAGTTGCGCCCCGCCGATCCCGTCAGCGTGCCCGATTCGCCCACGCAGGCGTACCGGCGTGCCGACAGCAAGATGATGGACGCGACGGAAGCCGCGCACTACACGGGCGACGCCGACCGCGATTTCGTCGCGCACATGGCGCCGCATCACCAGGGGGCGATCGACATGGCGCAGGTCGAGCTGAAGTACGGGAAAGATCCGACGCTGCGGCAGCTCGCGAGCCGGATCGTCGCCGCGCAGCGCGACGAGATCGCATTGATGGAGCGCTGGCAGAAGGAGCACGGCAAGACGCCGTGAGCCGAGGCCGGGCGCGTTTTCGGTCGTCGTGCCCGAAGCCACCGACCCGCTCCAACCGCCCGAATCGTGATGGAAGGACGGGCACGCGGTGCGGGCCTCGATGATTTTTCAAACGGTTGTCGTTTCGGTAGCCAGGTCGCATGGCGGCCGCGTGTCCGCGATCTTCGCCCGGGGAACGGAGCGTGCTGCACATGACGACGAAGCCCGGTCGTTCCGGGTATTGCCTACGGTGCTTCCATGAACTCCAGAATCCCTTCGAACCCGTTGTTGAATCTTGCGGTGGCCGTTGCCTGCGGCGCGGCCGCCATGTACTTCCTCGATCCGGCGTCGGGCCGGCGGCGGCGCGCGCAGATCCGTGACACGGCGATCGCACGCCGACGCGAAGTGGCGGACTATGCGAGCACGCAGGCAAAGCGGGCGGCCGACCAGGCGCGCGGCGCGATCGCCGGCCTGCGAGCGGACTGGCTCGCGGGTGATGCGAGCGACGTGCAGGTCGCCGAGCGCGTGCGTTCGGCGCTGGGCCGGCTCGTCGCTCGCCCGCGCGACGTCGAGGTGCGGGTCGAGCGCGGGCGCGTGTGCCTCACCGGCCAGATCGAGGAATCCGAACGGCAGGCGGTCGTCGACGGCGTGGCCGCGCTGCATGGCGTGCACGGCGTGGAGGACGCGCTGGGCACGCGCAGCGAGTACAAGGCGCCGACCGACGGCCATTCGAGCTGACGCACGCCGCCGCGGCCGCGCTCGACGACGCGGTGAAGGCCGAACAGCGCGCGCTCGACCTGGCGCGCGACCGCTATCGCAACGGGTTGTCGCCGTTTCTCGACGTGCTCGACGCCGAGCGGCGATGGTCACGGGGCCGGCAACAGGCCAAACAGGGCGCGCTGCAGACGACGACCGATCTCGTCGCGTTGTACAAGGCGCTGGGCGGCGGATGGCGCGCGCCGTCGATTCGATCCGCCTGCGGCAACCGGTCCCGCCGCCCGCATCGGCCGCTATCGTTTGGCGGCCTGCTGTTCCTGATCGACCGCCCGTTTGGCCTGCTTCGACGCGGCCAGCGCGGCGACGTCGAAATTGCGGCGTGCGACTTCGACGGCTTGCTGCCCGGTGCTGCCGAGGGTCTGGTACAGCGTGTTTGCGGCGACGACCGCGGAGTTCCAGGCCGCGACGGTGGCCTCGGAGCCGGACGGCGCGAACTTCGCCGCATCATCGACGAACGCCTGGATCCGGTGCACGTATTGGTCGCTGCCGGCCTGGGCGACCTTGATCACGTCGGCGTGGCCGGACGACATGATATCGAGCCACTCGCGATGGTAGGACTGGAGCTTCTCGGCCAGCGGCTCGGTGAACGCGCGCGGGACGGCTGTCCAGTCCTGCGGCTTGTCGATCGCGCTTTCCGCGGCCACCCACGCGTCCTTCAGGGCCGACCGTGTAAATCGTGCATTGAGTTCGGCCAGTTTCCCGACTTCATCGAGTAACGCACCGGCCAGACCGAATGCGAAGTCGAAATGGGCGCGTTGCGCGCTCGAAACCAGCTCCCGGGTATTCATGATCTACGCTCTCCTGAATGGAAATGGCCGCCGCGGTTCGATCGCCTCGTCGGCATGTGTCGCTGCACCGTCAGGGTGCCTGTCAATAGGTTTGCGTAACGATGCGAAGCAGCGTTTCGCCGTTGTGCGTCATGCGCAGGCGATGCGCGCCGGAAGCGAGGGTCTCGAATTCCACGAGCTGCTGCGTGCGCAGCGTATCGAATTCCTCGCTGCTCATGTCGATCTGGTCGGGCGATGCCTTGACCAGCATGAGCGCCGCAATTTCGTGAGGGCTCAGCATGTTTGTCTCCTGGATTGCCTGGCAGGCAATCTTTACCGTTTCGTTATGAATGAGGTGAGACGGTATTGCTTGGCGGACGCGGCTTGCGCGTCGAAAGCAATCAGTCTCGTTCAGTGCGTGCGACGTGGCGGGTGATATCCCTGACCAGCGTCAGCTTCGGATGCGGGCGAACGGTGGCGACCGAATTCGCTGCCTCGCGCAACCGTTCCTTGCTGCGTCCCTGCACGACTGCCGAATTCGGCACCACGTCCATGTGAAACAGCGTGACAGTCAATTGCAAGGATGAGTCGCCGAGCATCACCATGACGTCGTCGGCCAGCAGCGAATCCGGTCCGACGATATCGACGGTCATCGATTCGACGCCCGAACGCTGGTCGACATGCATGCTCCAGCGGCATACACGTACGCCGCTTCGCCACAGGCATCGCCATACCGTGATGACTTGCAGCTTGCCCGCGACGGCGCGAAATGAAAGTCTCTGGACGACCATTCCTTCACCTGTGAAGTAATGAACCTGGGTGGGAAACGACGGTAACCAAGCTTAAGTCAGGGACGATCGGAAAGTACATCGGGGAAAGATGTCCGTATATCGATCATTACGGACAGACCGATGAACCGTGGAGATGAGCGGAATGTGGTCTGACACCACCGGCGCGGGCAGTGCGGTACGAGAATTGCGCGCCCGATTCTTCCGGGCCGACCGGGCGCTCGGTGAATACGTTTTCAAAGAAGTGAAGAATGTGCGTGCGATGCGGGTCTACACTTGAAGCAGCGGGAATATCGGAGGCACATTGACTCATCGGGACTTCATCGCAATCGGTACGTCGTCGGGCGGCGTCGATACGCTTCGCACCCTCGTTTCGCGCCTTCCGCGCGACTTGCAGGCGACGATCGCGATCGTCCTGCACGTCGGCGCGCATGACAGTTTCCTGCCGTCGCTGCTGAGTTCGGCGGGCCCGCTTCATGCAGTGCACGCCAAGGATGGTGAGACCTACGTGCCAGGCATGATCTACGTGGCGCCGCCGGATCGCCATCTGATCGTCGAAGGCGCGGTGCTGCGCCTCATGCGCGGCGCCAAGCAGAACTTCGCGAGACCGGCGATCGATCCGCTGTTTCGCAGCGTCGCGATCGAAATGGGGCCGCGCGCCATCGGCGTGATCCTGACCGGCCTGCTGGATGACGGCGCCGCCGGCCTCGATGCGATCCAGTCGTGCGGGGGCACCACGATCGTCCAGGATCCCGACGAAGCGTTTGCGTCCGACATGCCGCTGCATGCCGTGCCTTATGCGGATTTCGTGGTGTCGCTCCCCGGGCTGGCACGCCGGCTGATCGAACTGACGACGAGCCCGCTGGGCGACTCGACGAACAACGAGATCGCCAGCAGGCAACGTGCCGTCGAGCAGGTCGCCGGCGAGCAGCGCACGTGGATTGCCGAGTGCGCGGCGTTCGGCCCGCTGAGCCGCATGACGGGCCCGCCACGCTGATCCGGACGGAATGCGGCGATACCCATTCGCGTCTGACGAATTCGCGCCCGTCGCGCGGTCGATGCCGGGCCCGGCACCGCAGGTTCGCCGACGCGGCAAAGTTCTTGCAGTCAATGCTGGTGGAGGGATAATAGCGATCCACGCGTATCTTGGCGCAAGCGGGTCATGCGCCTGCCCGCCGTTGGTCGCGCACATCATTATTCTTTCAACTGGACACGCAGCGATGTCGAAAAGACGGGGGCAGGCTCTCCCGAGCCAGGCCAATCATCCTGTAGTCGGAATCGGCGCGTCGGCAGGCGGGTTGAGCGCCCTCCTGGAGTTCTTCGAAGCCCTGCCGGCACGCACGTCGATGGCGTTCGTCGTGGTCATGCACCTGGCGCCGGATCATGAAAGCAATCTGGCCAGCTTGCTGCAGAAGGCCACCGGCATGCACGTCATGGAAGTCACGAGCCCCACGCCGATCGAGCCCGACCACGTCTACCTGATCGCGCCCTCCCTCGAACTGACGATGGTCGACGACTATCTGCGCGTCGCCCCCCATCGGCCGGAAGAGAGTGGCCGCCGGGCGGCCATCGATCTCTTTTTCCGGACCCTCGCCGAAGCCCACCGCGAACGCGCGATCGGCATCGTGCTGTCCGGCGCAGGCTCGGACGGCTCCGTCGGGCTGTCGAGGGTCAAGGAGATGGGCGGTATCACGTTCGCCCAGGAGCCGGCGGAAGCGGAATACGACAGCATGCCGCGCAGCGCCATCGCGACCGGCATGGTCGACTTCGTGACCACCGCCGCGGAGATGCCGCAACGGCTGATGGACCTGTGGGTGACCGCGAAGGAAATCCACCTGCCCGTCACCGAGAACGAGGAGCGCCAGGAAGAGCTGGTCAACGAGGCCGCCGAGCGCGCGTTGCGCGAGATCATGATCATCCTGCGCACGCGCACCGCGCACGATTTCCGGCATTACAAGCGGGCGACCGTGCTGCGGCGGATCGAGCGCCGCCTGCAGGTCAACGGCATCACCGATCTCCAGGCCTACCGCGACTTTCTCCATCTGCATCCGGAGGAAACCCAGGCGCTCCTGCAGGACATGCTGATCAGCGTCACGAATTTCTTCCGCGACAAGGAGGCGTTCGACGTACTCGATCGCGACGTCCTGCCCCGTTTCTTCGAAGGGCGCGGCGAGCAGGATCGCATTCGCGTGTGGTCGGTCGGCTGCGCCACCGGCGAAGAGGCTTATTCGCTCGCCATGCTCCTGTAGGAGCGGTCGCTGAAATCGGCCGAAGGCGTGTCGTTCCAGGTCTTCGCGACCGACATCGACGAACGGGCCATCTCCTTTGCGCGCACCGGCTTGTACCCCGATTCGATTCTCGCCGACGTGACGCCGAGCCGCGTGCGCCAGTTCTTCGCGAAGGACGCCGCGCACTACCGCGTCAAGAAGGAACTGCGCGAGCACATGCTGTTCGCGCATCACAACGTGCTGAGCGACCCGCCGTTCTCGCGGCTCGACCTGATCTGTTGCCGCAATCTGCTGATCTATCTGGATCGGGAAGCGCAGATCGAAATACTGAAGATGTTCCATTTCGCGCTGCGACCGGGCGGCGTGCTGTTTCTCGGCAGCTCCGAGTCGGCCGACAGCGTGAGTTCCATGTTCTCGGTCGTCGACAAGCGCAACCGCATCTACCGCGCGAACATGGCGGTGCGCGGCGACACCCCGGTGCCGGTCGCCATTTCCGGCATGATGAGCACCCGGCCGGTCGTGACGACCATCCAGCCGCCGGGCCGCCGCCGCTTCTCGTTCGGCGACCTGCACCAGCGGCTGGTCGAGCAGCATGCGCCGCCGAGCGTGCTCGTCAGCCGCGATTCCGAAATCGTGCACCTGTCCGACCGGGCCGGGCGCTTCCTGCGCTATTCGGGCGGCGAACCGTCGCACAACATCATTGCCGTGGTGCGGCCCGAACTGCGTCTCGAGCTGCGCACGGCGATCTATCAGGCGCTGCACACGAATCGCAGCGTCGAGGCACGGCGGGTGAGGGTCGAGCGCGACGCGCGTTCGTATTTCGTCAACATGACCGCGCGGCCCGTGCACGACCCGGAGGCCAACGCGGATTTCGTGCTGGTGCTTTTCGATGAAGTCGAAGACAGCATGAGCAGTGCCGAAACCGCGACGGCCGACGTGCAGAAGGATCCGATCATCAGCCAGCTCGAGCGCGAGCTGCAGCGCACGAAGGAGCAGCTTCAGTCGACCATCGAGCAATCGGAAACGTCGACGGAAGAGTTGAAGGCGTCCAACGAGGAGTTGCAGGCCATCAACGAGGAACTGCGTTCGGCGACGGAAGAGCTCGAGACCAGCAAGGAAGAACTGCAGTCGATCAACGAGGAGCTGACCACCGTCAACGCGGAGCTCAAGTCGAAGGTCGAGGAAACCGGCAAGATCAACGACGACCTGCAGAACCTGATCGCGGCGAACGACATCGGCACGATCTTCGTCGACCGCAATATCTGCATCAAGCGCTACACCCCGCGGGCGACGGACGTCTTCAGCATCATTCCGTCGGATATCGGCCGGTCGTTGCTGGACATCACGCACCGGCTCGAATACGACAAGCTCTCCGACGACGCGGCCGAGGCGTTCGATTCGCTGCGCCTGATCGAGCGCGAACTGCGGAGCAACGACGGACGCTGGTATCTCGCGCGCTTCGTGCCTTACCGCACGACCGAAGACCGCATCGACGGCGCGGTGCTGTCCTTCATCGACGTCACCGACCGCCGGCGGGCGGAAGACCGGCTGCGCGAAGGCGAGCGACTGATGCGCATCGTGGCGGAAGGCACCAAGGACTACGCGATCATCACGTTCGACGACGACGGCATCGTGACCAGCTGGAATGCCGGCGCGGAGCGGATCTTCGGGTATACCGAGGCTGAAATGATCGGGCAGTCCGCCGACCTCCTGTCGACCGACGAGGATCGCGCCAACCAGGTGGCCCAGCGCGAATTCGGCGAGGCCCGGCTGAACGGGCGGACCGAAGAGGAGCGCTGGCATCTGCGCAAGGACGGCACCCGTTTCTTCGCGAGCGGCGTGCTGTCGCGCCTGGACGAGCCCGGCATCAGCGGGTATGCGAAGATCGCGCGCGATCTCGGGGAATTCGCGCCGGCGGTCAAGGCCGGCCACCCCGCGCAGGTCGGGCCGCTGCGCGAAGCCGGTGAACAGGATGCGGTGCGGCGCCGCGACGAGTTCCTGGCCGTGGTGTCGCATGAACTCAAGAATCCGCTCAACCTCATTTCGGCGAGCGCGGAACTGATCGCGCGCGCGCCGGAATCGCGGCAGAACCTGAACATCTCGCGTGCCGCCGATACGATCCGGCGCACCGTCATCGGCCAGGCGCAGATCATCGACGATCTGCTCGACATTTCGCGCGTGCGAACCGGCAAGCTGTCGGTCGTGCGCACGCCCGTCGACATGCGCGAGATCGTGAAGCGCGTCACGCATGCCGTTCAGGACGAAGCGAGCCAGCGCGGCCTCACCCTCAACGTCGCGATTCCCGCCGCGCCCGTGATCATTCATGCCGACCTCACGCGCATCGAGCAGATCGTCTGGAACCTGATCAGCAACGCGCTGAAGTTCACCAGCCGCGGGTCGGTGGACGTGTCGCTGCAGGTCGACGAACATGCCGAGGCCGTGCTGCGCGTGGCCGATACCGGGAACGGCATCGAGGCCGCGCTGCTGCCTCACATCTTCGACATGTTCCGGCAAAGCCGGGAATCGTCGGTGCGCCGCCCCGGTCTCGGCATCGGCCTTGCGCTGGTCAAGGAACTGGTGAACCTGCACGGCGGCATCGTGCAGGCGGAATCGAAGGGCGCCGGCCTCGGTGCGGCGTTCACGGTGACGCTGCCGACCCACCGCGTGCTCGCCGATGCGCGTTCGGCCAGCAGAAGCCCGGTCGAGTCGTTGCAGGGCCTGCAGGTGCTGATGGTCGACGACGATGCGGATACGGTCGAGACGTTCAAGCTCCTGCTGGAAGGCGAGGGCGCCGTCGTGCGGACGGCAACGAGCGGCGAGGCGGCGTTGTCGACGCTCGACGGTCATGTGCCGGACGTCGTGCTGTCCGACATCGGCATGCCGGGCATGGGCGGGCTGGCCTTCGTCGAAAAGCTGCGTGAAGTGCCGGCGCTGAAATCGGTGCTCTGTATCGCGCTCAGCGGCTACGCACAGGACGCCGACGTGAAGCAGGCGGAGCAGGCCGGCTTCGATGCCCACCTGAAAAAGCCCGTGTCGCTTGACGACCTGATGTCGATCTTCACGCGGCTGCGCAGTTGACACGCGAAACGAGACATGGAGGACGGGATCGATAACCGCAACGGAAATGCAAAGGCGCAGTTCGACGAAGCGGACCGGCGGCTCGGGGTGGCCGAGGCGCGCATCCGGTCGCTGTTCGCCAACCCGCTCGCGAACGAGGCCGTCAGGCAATCCGCGCTGGAAGACTATCGCGAGGCGCGTCTGCTCTGGCTGAGCGCCGATGCCGTCCTGCGCAGTACATCGGTCATCGACAAACCGCCGCGGCAAGTGGGCCGGCGCATCGTGATTCTTCGCGGCAACGCGCATGTCGGGGAATCGGTTGCGCTGTTGTTGCGGCTGCGCGGATTCAGCACCACCGTGGTGCCGGCGCACCGTGCCGAAGAAGCGATTGCGCACGGCCCGGCCTCGGCGGTCGTCGTCGACGTCGAGCGTGACCCCGACGACGCTTGCATGTTGGCCGTCAACACCGTCAATTCGCATCCGCGCACGCGGATCGTCGCCATGGTTCCGCCGACGCTGGAGCGTTACGCGTGGCGCGGGTTCGATGCCGTTCTCGTGAAACCGGTGTCGATCGACGTGATCGCGCACGCCATCATGGGCGATAGCGGGGCCTAGTAACGGAGGCGGTGCGTCCGCCGGCAACCTGGCATGCATCGGGGGGACGCTTGAGCCGTACCTTTCTTTACATCAACAGCTCGACCGAGAGCCCGTTCCCCGAGCAGGAACTGATTGCGTTCGACAAGGCCGGCCACACGGTCGTGCTCAACCGCGTCGCCATCGACCGTGTCCCGCCGTATGTCGCCGCCGCCGAGCGGCCGGAGCTGGCGGGCATCCTGAGGCGCGCCGTCCCGGGCGATTCGCTGGTGGTACTGGAGATTGCCGCGCTTGGCTGCAGCGCGCGCGATGCGCTGTCGACCCTGATGCAATGCCGCAGCAAAAAGATCGTCGTCCAATGCGTCGAAGTCGGCAACGTCGATCTCGCGGGCCGCCCCGAACCGCAGGCGATCAAGATGCTCCGGGCGGTGATCCGGCTGGAGACCGCGGCCCGGAGCCAGCGCGGCAAAGCGGGCGTGCAATTCGCACAAGACCGCGGGCGGCACGTCGGCCGGCCCACCTCGCTTGCGCGGCACGATCGAGAACGCGTGATGCGCGCACTCGACAAGGGGCTGTCGGTCAGTGAAGTCGCGCGCAGGTTCGGAACGTCCCGTCAGACCATCATGCGGATCCGGGCATCGTTTGCACTCGCCGCCGAAGAGGGTTGATCGATTTCGCGTAGTGTCGCGTGAAGCGAGCATTCAGAAATCCTGAATGGCCGTGTGCTCGACATCATCCGGGAGCGCGATGAGAGAAGGTCCGGCATACGGTCGCGGATTGTTCTGTTTCACGCAACATGCTTATGTTGTCTGCCGACCTACTGCCGAATTCACGATGAACCTAGGATGTGTCGCGCAGGCTGTCGCACAGGCAATCGGGTGAGCACGTCCTTGGTGCGACTCGTGTTTGAAGCGGAGCCTGGAATCCGCGTCGACGATCGTTGCATGCACGGCATATTGCGTGTCAATCCGGTCGTGCGAAACATCACATCGAACTTCTCTCAGGATCCCGCCATGAGACTGGGTATTTTTCTGCGATCGAGTATCTGCTCCACGGTACTTTTCGCAGCCGTGCCCGCAGTTGCGTTTGCTGATCCGCTGACTGTCACGGTTGACGATCTCGATCATGACGGTCAGTTCACGAATGCTCAGGTGTACAACGGATTTGGATGCCGTGGCGACAATGTCTCGCCTCGCATCGCGTGGGCACACGTTCCGCCTGGCACCAGAAGCATCGTCGTCACGCTGTACGATCCGGATGCCCCGACCGGGGGGCTCGGCTGGACGCATTGGGTAGTCGTCAACATCCCGCCTTCGGAAACGTCGATTCGGAAAGGGGCATCGGGCGATGTGCGGCTCATGCCGGTGGGCGCGCTCGAGACGCTGACGGATTTTGGCGAATCCAGGTACGGTGGGCCATGCCCGCCGCAAGGCGAGTCTCATCGATATATCGTGACGGTGTCCGCATTGTCCATTCCGCGTGTCGACGTGAAACCGACGTCGAGTCCGGCGGTCGTTGCCTATCAGATGCATGGAAACATCCTTGGACAGGCGCGATATATCGCGACTTACCACCGAGCATCGAATTGACCGTGAGCGGCGGTTCGCACGCGGCCCGAAACTCGCTGCTTCAGCCGCCTTTGCAGTGCCAGGCAGGCGCCGGCATGCACGGCTCGTGCGAATGCCCTGACGCCCGCGCACGCCTGCTCACGCGTCGGCGCCCTTGCACTTCATGCTCGCGATACGTTGGTCCGGCCGGGTGCGGTAGAACACGAAGTTCGTCGCCCCCGGGCCCTGATTGCCGCCCTCTTCATCGACGTAGGTTTCCGCAAACACCGGCACGGCGGCGTTGGCGATGGTGACCCGGAAGAACACGTTGCTTTGTGTGTTCGGCGCGGTGGTGCCGTAGTCGAGTGCGCATCGGCCGGCGATGCGCTTGACCGTGGCGCGGCGGCCGAGCTGGCGCAGCAGGATGTCCTGCGTGTCGTCGCTCGGGTAGAACTTGCGCAGCGCGATCGACAGGACGGTGGTCGCGTTGCCGTTGAGGACGACGCCGACGTGGCCTTCGTTGTCCGTTTTGACGCCGGCTTCCTCGCCGACCTTGCCGTCCGGCACATCCACGTCGCCGAAGCCTGTGAGCAGCGTGCTGCCGCTACGGTAGTGCGTGGTCTCGGAGGAATGGCTGTCCGGATTGCCGAGCGGCTTCGCGTCGCTCCAGTGCACACCGGGCAGGTTGTCGAACGCCGGCCAGGTTGCCGGCTTCGCCGCGCCGAATACGCCCAGCAGCGTTTGCAGCGGCGATGCAGGGGTCGTTTCCGGCACATGGACGGCCGGCAACGACACCGCGGATGCGGGGTCCGCCGTCGGGTTGGCGGGCGGCATGGCGCGCTTGCACGCGCTTAGGCCGATCAGCAGGACGCCGGCGGATAGCGCACACCACTTCAAGGTACGGCGCACACGTGTTTGCCTGTCGCCGGCATTACGGTCGTGTATTAACCGCCGAATAGCCCTTTTATGAAACGTGTTCATTTCCCAAATATTAGGATCGGAAAATATATCGAGAAGTAGAAACACGGCGATCGTTGTGCGTGCGCCGATTGCCTCGGCTTTACTGATCGCAATTCTAGTCAAAGTAGATCGACTAGTATACATTCATCATATCGTTCTTCTCGCGTCGTCAGGCTGTGGACCGGATGCGAAGCGATGCAGGGGCGCCGAGTGTGGCTTGGGCAGGAATTTCACGATGACACGGACAGCCAGTATCGATGAGATCGCCCGTAGCCTGAACGGGTTGGAGCCACCCTGGCTGCCCGCCTGTGACATGCGGGCCTATGCAGCAAAGGTGGATTCGGAATGCGGATATAGCTCGGAAATGATGGTCGCCCTCGAGATCAATACGCGAATGTTCGAGGAAGTCGTTGCGTACGTGCATTTGTGCGGCGCGTTCGCATCGCTGCATCCATCGACTGCGCGGCAGTACGAATGCGTGCGCAACGACTCGGCCCAAATCGACGATGTGCTCGCACACCATGCGACCGGCGCATGTCCTACGTACACGGGGTTGCTGGCGTCGTTCGTCGATCGGGGCATCGTCGTGCGACGTGCGCCAGGTTGAGATTCCGCCCCAGTAACGGCTTCATGCCGCTTTCCTTTCGACTGCGACGCATCGCATTCGCAGTCGCGATCAGGACCCAGCTCAAGATGACCACGCCTTCCGGACGCCCTGCCGTGCAGACAAGAACCATCAAGAAGGCCACTGTTTTGTTCGCCTGGGTCAACCGGGCGACCGCCGACCGGTCGCGTCGATGCGCGTCGGCTGTTGGCGCGACGGCCGGGCTATGGCTCGTCGCCAGCGTGTTGTCGGGGTGTGCGCCGCTATCGGCGTCCGCGCCGTCCGATCCTCAACAACAGGCTGTCGCAGAGCAGCGGAGTGCGAATGCGTTGTATAGCCAGAAGGTATTGGCATACAAGCCGATGTTCGAGAATCCGGGCGGCTACGGTCGAGCGCAGATACTGGATGCGTACGAGGCAGTCCTCCAGCAGTACTCCGCCGCTGCGATCGTGTATGCCCGCATCATCTATCCCGACGCTCGACAGACGCTTCCACCTTCGCTGCAGCCATTGCCGGCCCCGTCGGGGCCGGTCGCGCTGGCGGTCGTCAATCGCGACTACGAACATGTGCTCGGCATGAGCGCTACGTTGTGGGAGATGGATATGGCGGCGAACTTTGGCCGGCCGTCGAAATTGCCGATACCGAAATACAACGGCCCGGTGCTGATCATGCCGCCTTTGCCGCCGTTTCCACCGCTGCAGGATGTTCGCGATCCGAAGTTCGCGCGGCTCGTGACGATGACGAAGAAAGTGGACGACGCGCAGAAGGCGGATCTGGCACGAGAGCACGCCGCGATCGAGCAACAGTATGCGGAGCAGGCTGCGTGGCGGGCTCGACACCCCATGGGGCAGTATGACCACATCGATCCGAGGACCGGACTGCCGTATGCGCCCCCGCCACAGGAGACGCAGCGCTGGTGCATGATGGGCGGCGGCCGGGTGCCTTGCTGAAACCGCTGCGCGCAACGGTCATTGCGGCATCCGTTTCCGACGGGGGCCGTCTGCTTCAATACCCGTACTTGTGTCGGCCTGCGTGACGCTGTTCGCTGGCGGCGTATCGGTTGCGCGTCCTGGTCAACCGGTATCCGGCAGCGGGCACACATGCCCGACAGGCTGAAAGGAGCGGTGCGGGCGGCGGTGCTAAGATGCCGCCCTGTAGTCAGGAGATGCATGAATGCGCGCGAGCAAACGCCAGCAGGTGGTCGACAAGGCAGGTGAGCTGTTTTCCCTGCATGGCTTTCATCCGGTCGGCATCGACCGGATCATCGCCGAAGCGGACGTTGCCCGCATGACGCTCTACCATCACTTCGCTGGCAAGGACGATCTGATCAAGGCCGTGCTGGAACAGCGCTACACCTTCATCATGGAGAGCATCGCCGCGAAGCTCGACCCCATGCCGCACGCTGCTGCGCGCCTGAAGGGGATTTTCGACTGGTACGGCACCTGGTTCAGCAGCCCGGCGTTCGCGGGCTGCCTGTTCGAGCGTGCGCTGGCCGAGTTCGGCGCGACCTGCCCCAAGGTGACCGACGTGGCGGTGCGCTATCGGGACGACTTGCTGGCCCTCATGGAGCAACTGCTCGCCGAGATCGTTCCGCGTCGCCGGGCACGTCAGCTGGCAGGCGTGTACGTGATGTTACTGAGCGGGGCGACCGCGGATGCGCGTGCGATCGGGGATTCGCAGGCTGCCGCAAGGGCCTGGCAGGCGGCGGAGATGTTGCTGAACGAGTCCAGGGTCGCAGCGGAAAGCACGCGTAAAGCCCGTAGCCGTCGTGCTTGATCGTTGCTGAACCCGGTCTTTCGCCTCGGTGCAACGTCGGCCGTCGCGCACGCTCGCGTCGCCGCCAGCGAGCGGCAACGCGAGAATCGGCGGCCCTGGCCGACGCCGGCCCTGATCACCAAGCCGGCGTCGACAACGCATCAATACGAGAGGCCGTATCCGAACGGATACAACGGATGCGCGGTATCGTGCGGCACGTCTTCCCGCTGCGCCTCGACCTCCGCCATCGACGACGGCAGCTCGAACGGCAGCTTCCCTTGCGGTTGACCTTTGCCGGTCAGCACGTCGAACAGCGCGGCATCGGTCACGCCGAAATTGGCGAGGATCGCGGTGGCCTTGTCCTGCACGTTGGTCAGGATCGCCGGGCGATCCATGTACACCGAGACGATCGACTTCGGTGCGAGCGCGGCCTGCTTGATGGCTTCGTAGTCCGCACTGCCGTCGACGAACGCGAGGCTGCCTTCATGCTGCATCGAGCCGAACATGTAGTTCGGGTGCAGCGTCTGGTACGGCGTGCTCACGCGGAGAATCGCAACGTCCGCCGCTTGCGGCGTAGCGACGACCTGATAGCCATATTGCCGTGCGACGGCGGGATCGATGCCGTACAGCCAGACTTTCTTGCCGGACGCCGCCATCGGCAGCAGCTTGCCGTTGTTCTGCAGCAGCACCATCGAGCGGCGCTGCGCATCGAGTGCCTGGGCCTGGAAGTCGGCATTTCCGACGATCTTGCCGGCCGCGTCCGCATCGACATACGGATGGTCGAACAGGCCCTGCTGGAATTTCTGCAGCAGGACGCGATAGGCCGACTCCGACAAGCGGTCTTCCGACAACTGCCCGCGGTTGACGGCGTCGATGAGGTCGCTCGGATCGTCGTCGCCGCCGAACTGGTCGATGCCGGCGTTGACCGCACGCGTGAAACGCTGCACGCGGGTCGCGCCCTCCATCCCCCAGGGCATGCCCAGCCCGACGAACGACGGGGACCCTGACGACACGCCGTTGATGCAGTTCGCGTCGCAGTCGTCGGCGATCAGCCAGTCGGACAGGATCACGCCCTTGAAGCCGTATTTCCCGCGCAGCAGGTCGGTCAGCAACGCCTTGTCGTAAGCGCCGCCGACGGGCTCCAGCGTGATGCCGTCGACCGTCACCGTCATGTCCGGTTCGGAATAGGTCGGCATGACCGAGCCGACGTTGGCGGCGAACGCGCCTTCGAACGGCTTCAGGTGATAGGCGAAATTGTTGCCCGGATAGGTCGCATAGCGGCCGTAGTAGTTGTGGCTGTCGAAGCCGAGTTTCTGCGCGCCGTATCCGGCCCAGTGCTTGACGACGGCGATGACGCTCTTGGCCTGGATGCCGTCGCTGCCGCCCTGGAAGCCTTCGATATAGGCCTGGACCTGCGCGCGGGCGAGATCGGCGTCCTCGCCGAACGTGCCGTTGATGCGGGCCCAGCGCGGCTCGGTCGCGAGATCGGCCTGCGGCGAAAGCGCTTCGGTGATGCCGACGGCGCGATACTCCTGGCGCGCGATATCACCGAAGTTTCGCGTGAGTGCCGCGTCGCCGATCGCGGCGAAGCCGAGCGTTTCCGGCCACTGCGAGAAACCGCTGCTGCCTGCGCTTGCGCCGAGCGTGTACTGGAAATGATTGCGCGGGTCGGAGCTGATCGTCACCGGGATGCCGAGCCGGGACTGCTCGGCCAGCGTCTGGATCTGGTTGGCCTGGACGGCCATGGTGTGCGCATCGGCACTCATGCGCGTGATGTAGGTGTTGACGCCCCGCTGATTGATGAGCGTCTTGAGCGCGGCCAGGTCGTAAGCGGAGCCGGTGCCCGCACCGGTCGTGTCGTTCAGCACCGGCGCGGTGCCGTGCATCATCAGGCCGGCTTTCTCGGCCAGCGTGAGGCGGCCGACCAGATCGCGTGCCCGCACTTCTGCGCTCAGCCGCCAGTCTTCGTAGGGTTCGAGCTGGCCGCTCTTGTCCATGTCCTTGAACTTGAGGCCGTCCTTGGTGATCAGGTTCAGCGTCGTGTAGCCGAAGTCCTGCTGCGTGACCGGCGGGGAAGAGGAGTCGACGCCGCCGCAGGCAAACAGCCCCAGGGTGAGCGCGGTGCCCGACGCGGCCCATGCCGATCGGTGAATGGCTGATCTCGTGATGCGTTGCATGCTTGTCTCCTGAATCGGATTTTTTTGGCGCGGCCGTGATGCATGACGCATGGCCGCCGGCCACTTTACCGAGCTGTTTCAGGGGACGTTTTGCCGCCGGGTGCAGTTTTTGCCCCGCTGGGGCGCGATGTGTCAGGCGATGTGGGGCGTCGAGGTTTCAGGGCTGGCAGGCGCGCCACCCGACGACGCGCCCTTGCGCTCGTCCGCGATCCAGCCGCCGAACAGCTGGATCTTCTGCTGCTGTTCGGCACCGTCCGGATACACGAAGTAGTAGCCCATCCCCGTCGGCAACGAGATGTCGAACGGCATCACCAGCCGGTGCGCCGCCACGCTTTCGTCCGCGAGCGTCCGGTCGCCGATCGCGACGCCGTAGCCGTCGATCGCCGCGTGCGTCGCGAGATCCAGCGTTTCGAAGCTCAAGCCGCGCGTCGAGTCGACGTGCGGCGCGCCCGCATGGTCGAGCCACCGCTTCCAGTCCCGATGATCGCGGGTCGGATGCAGCAACGTGTGACCGGCCAGGTCGTCGACGCTTGCGAGCGGCTGCCGTGCCGGCAGGTTCGGGGCGCAGACCGGCGTGAGCCGTTCGTCGAACAGCGGGATCGCATGCATGTCCGGGCCGGCGCCGGCCGCGTAGATCACCGCCGCGTCGAACGGCTCCATGCGGAAGTCGACCTGATGATCCCAGGTGGTCGTGATCTGCACCTGCAGTTCGGGATGCTCGGCCTGGAACCGCATGATGCGCGGCAGCATCCACTGCATCATGCAGGTCGGCACCTTCAGTGCAAGTTCGGTTCGCCTGCGCGACAGGCGCATCGACACCTCCTCGATGCGCGCGAAGCTTTCGCGCACGGTCGGCAACAGGAGTTCGCCTTCGGCCGTCAGCGTCAGCCCCTTGGGCGTGCGCTTGAACAGCGCGAACTGATAGAAGCTCTCGAGCGCGAGGATTTGCCGGCTCACGGCCCCCTGGGTCAGGCACAGGTGCTCGGCGGCGCGCGTGAAGCTGCCGTGACGGGCAACGATGTCGAAGACCTGCAGCGCGTTGAGGGAGGGAAGTCGTTTCATCGGGAGAGTCGGGGTGGAACGGGCGCGCGACGGCGCGCCACGGTATCGCTCAGTGCAGGATCTTCGCGAGGAAGTCCTTCGCGCGCTCCGATTTCGGATTCGAGAAGAAATCGTCCTTGCGGTCATCCTCGACGATCGCGCCCTTGTCCATGAAAATCACGCGATGGGCGACCTTCTTCGCGAAGCCCATCTCGTGCGTGACGACCATCATCGTCATCCCTTCCTGCGCGAGCTCGACCATCACGTCGAGCACTTCGTTGATCATCTCGGGGTCGAGCGCGGACGTCGGCTCGTCGAACAGCATCGCGACCGGGTCCATCGACAGCGCGCGTGCAATCGCGACACGCTGCTGCTGGCCGCCCGACAGCTGGCCCGGGAACTTGTGCGCATGCGCCTTCAGGCCGACGCGCTCGAGCAGCTTCATGCCCTTCTCGTTCGCCTCGTCCTTGCCGCGGCCGAGCACCTTGACCTGCGCGAGCGTCAGGTTCTCGGTGATCGACAGGTGCGGGAACAGCTCGAAATGCTGGAACACCATCCCGACCTTCGAGCGCAGCTTCGACAGGTTCGTCTTCCTGTCGCCGACCGACTGGCCGTTCACGAGGATCTCGCCCTGCTGGAACGGCTCGAGGCCGTTCACGGTCTTGATCAGCGTGGATTTGCCCGAGCCCGACGGGCCGCACACGACGACCACTTCGCCTTTCCTGACCTCGGTCGTGCAGTCGGTGAGAACCTGAAACGGGCCGTACCACTTCGAAACGTTGCTGATGGAAATCATGGAAGTTCCTGGATCGTAATGAAGCGCACGCGGCGCCGGTTCAGCGTGCCTTCGCGACGCGATAGCGACCTTCGAGCACGCGGGCATACCACGTCAGCGGGAAGCACATCGCGAAGTAGAGCAGCGCGACCATCGCGTAGATCGGAAACGGCTTGAATACCGCGTTGGTGATGATGTTGCCCGTCTTGGTCAGTTCGGTCAGCCCGATGATCGACGTCAGCGCGGTGCTCTTGACGGCCTGCACGAGGAAGCCGACGGTCGGCGGCAGCGCGATCTTCCACGCCTGCGGCCACACCACGTAGCGCAGTTGCTGGGTCCACGTCATGCCGAGGCTGGCCGCCGCGTGCCACTGGCCGCGCGGCACCGCGTCGACGCAGCCGCGCCAGATGTCGGTCAGGTACGCGCTGGCGTTCAGCGTCAGCACGACCGACGCGGCCACCCACGGCGTCACGTCGATGCCGACGAGCGGCAGCCCGAAGAAGCCGAGGAACAGCTGCATCAGCAACGGCGTGCCCTGGAACACTTCGACGTACAGGATCACGAAACGACGCAGTGCGGCCGACGCCGAGACGCGCATCGCCAGCAGCGCGAACCCGGCGACGCTGCCGCCGACGAACGTGATCAGCGACAGCAGCAGGGTCCAGCGCGCGGCGAGCAGCAGGTTCCACGCGATGTCCTGGAAGGTGAATTCGATCATCGTGCACGCTCCGTCGACAGGCGGGTTTCAGGGGAACGGGCCCGCCATGCGAGGCGGGCAAAACAGCCGCGCCGGGGCGCGGCCGTCGCGCCGCGCTGCATGCGGCCCGAAAACAGCCGCCGGCCGATACGATTGAGCAGCATGCGCAGCGCGATCGACAGCAACAGGTAGATCGCGGTCACGACGATGTAGATCTCGAACGCACGGAAATTGCGCGACTGGATGAAGTTCGCCGCATAGGTCAGGTCGGGCACCGAGATCTGCGAGACGACCGCGGAGCCGAGCATCACGATCAGCACCTGCCCGAGCAGCGCGGGGTACACGTTCGCGAGCGCCTGCGGCAGCACGACGTGACCGAACACTTGCCGGCCGTGCAGCCCGAGCGCGCGCGCCGCCTGCACCTGCCCGTGCGGCACCGATTCGATGCCGGCGCGCAGGATCTCGACCGCGTACGCGCCCAGGTTGACCGTCATCGCCAGCACGGCCGCCTGCGCTTCGTCGATGTGCACGCCGATCCCGGGCAGCCCGAAGAAGATGAAGAACAGCTGGACCAGGAACGGCGTATTGCGGATCAGCTCGACATAGGCCGCGACGAGCGTGCGCGCCCAGCGCGGGCCGGCGAGCGCGACCCACGCGCCGGTGGTGCCGATCAGGCCGCCCAGCACGGTGGCGGCCGCGGTGAGGCCGAGCGTCACGCCGATGCCGCGCGCGAGCATGCCGGCGTACAGGCCGAAATCGCTGAAGTCGAACACGTAGGTCATCGCGATGCCTTTCGTCGTGAATGCGTGGCGGGGGCGGCGCGCATCACAGGTCGGCCGGCAGTGCCGCGTGCAGCCACTTCTGCGACAACGCATTCAACGTGCCGCTCTTGCGGGCGCCGGCGATCGCGTCGTTGACCTTCTGCATCAGGCGCGGCTCGTTCTTGTTCAGGCCGACGTGGTCGGGCGAGCTGAACAGCGAGAACTTCTGCTCCGGATCGATCGACGGATGGCGCGCGATGATCGTCGCGCCGACGTCGTTGCCGACCACGAGCAGTTGCGCCTGCCCCGACAGGAACGCCGCGATCGCGCCGTTCGGGTCGTCGAAGCGCTTGATCGTCGCGCTCGGCGGCGCGACCTTGCTCACGCTGAGATCCTCGAGCGTGCCGCGCGCGACCGCGACCGATTTGCCGGCGAGATCGGCGTTGCCCTTCACGGCCAGCGATTTCGGGCCGAACACCGCGAGGTAGTACGGGGCATACGCGTTCGAGAAGTCGATCACCTTCGCGCGTTCCGGCGTCTGCCCGACCGACAGCAGCATGTCGGTCTTGCGATCGGCGAGATACGCCATCCGGTTGTCGCCGGTGACCTGCACGAGTTCGACTTTCGCATTGAGTGCGCGGCCGATCAGGTTCGCCATGTCGATGTCGTAGCCTTGCGGCTTCATGTCCGGGCCGATCGAGCCGAACGGCGGGTAGTCCTCGAACACGCCGATACGCACGACGCCCGATTTCGCGATCGTGTCGAGCGCGTCGGCATGCGCGAGCGGCGCGAACGCGGCAAGGGCCGCGGTGCCGGCGCAGGCGCAGAGGAGGACGGTACGGGCGAGCAGGCGCTGCACGTGACGGGTGGCTTGGGACGTTGCGTTCATGGTGAGATCCTCGTGGCTGGGCTGGAGTGCGCGGGAGAAAGACAGGAAATCAGGCGCCGCGGGCGGCGATGAGCTTGCAGGCATGGGCGGGCAGTTCCGCGAGCACCGGCATGCCGACGTGGAGGTCGGGCGTCTCGCGCGGCGTCGTCGCGGCCGTCAGCGTGAAGCCGCGGCAGTCGATCGTCGCTTCGATCGACGCGCCGACGTCGCGCACGAACGTGATCGTGCCCGCCAGCGTATTCGGTGCCGCAGCCGGCTGGCCGGGGCGCACGCAGACGTCCTCGGGACGAATCAGCAGGCGCACGCCATCGGTCGCGCGCGGCGTGTCCGGTGCGCGCCGGATCGCGAGACGCTGCCCGCCGGGCAGCACGATGGCGTCGTCGCCGTCGCACGCGACCGGCAGGATGTTGCCGAGGCCGATGAAGTCCGCGACGAATTCGTTGACCGGATCGCGATAGATGTCGAGCGGCCGGCCGACCTGCTGGATCCGGCCTTTTTCCATCACGACGATCTCGTCGGCCATCGTCATCGCTTCGCGCTGGTCGTGCGTGACCATGATCGTCGTGATGCCGAGCCGTTGCTGGAGCAGCCGGATCTCGACCTGCATCGCTTCGCGCAGCTTCGCGTCGAGTGCCGACAATGGTTCGTCGAGCAGCAGCAGGCGCGGCGACGATGCGATCGCGCGTGCAATCGCGACGCGCTGGCGCTGCCCGCCCGACAGCTGCGTGACGAGCCGGTCGGCCATGTGCGGCAGCTGGATCAGCTCGAGCAGCTCGGCCACGCGCCGCGCCTGCGCGGCCTTGTCCGTCTTGCGCAGCCGCAGCGGATACGCGATGTTCTGCGCGACCGTCATGTGCGGAAACAGCGCGAGCGACTGGAACACCATGCCGAAGTCGCGCCGGTTGGCGGGTACGTGCGTGAGGTCGCGGCCGGCGAACGTCAGCGTGCCGGCGGTCGGCGTTTCGAGGCCGGCGATGATCCGCATCAGCGTGGTCTTGCCGCAGCCGGACGGGCCGAGAAAGCAGACGAGCTTGCCGTCCGGCACCGACAGGTCGACGTGATCGACCGCATACGCGTGATGGAAGCGCTTCGTCACGTTCTGGAGGATGAGCTGGGTCATGAGGGTTCCTTGCACGGGCGAGGGTGAGGCGGCGTGCGCGTCAGAGCGCGACACCCTTGTCGCCGACGAGTTTTTCGAGCATCCAGATCAGCGCGAAGTCGATCGCGACGGTGAACACGGCGAAGCAGAACACGGTCGGGTCGAGCGACGAGACGGTGCGGCTGTAGAGCCAGACCGGCAGCGTCATCGTGTCGATGCTGTACAGGAAGAACGTCACCGTGAATTCGTTGAACGACACGATGAACGCGAACAGCATGCCGGCGAGGATGCCGGGCCGCATCAGCGGCAGCACGACGTCGACGAGCGCGCGGCGCGGGCTCGCGCCCATCAGGCACGCGGCTTCCTCGAAATCGGGGCCGATCGACGCGACCGACGCCGCGCAGTTCTTCACCGTGAACGGCAGCGTCAGGATCACGTGCGCGACGACGAGCCGCACGATGCCGAGTTCGACCGGCAGCGCGTTGAACACGATCAGCAGCGCGAGGCCGAGCATCACCAGCGGATAGACGATCGGCAATGCGACGAGCTGCTCGACTAGCACCCGGCCGCGAAAGCGGTAGCGGGACAGCGCGTAAGCCGCGGGCACCGACACGGCGGTCGCGATCAGCATCGTCGCGACCGCGACGACGAGGCTCGTCGTCAGCGCGGCGCCCATCGATTGCGCGCTGCCCGCATCGGACGACACGAACGTCTGCCACGCGGCGCGATACCAGTGCAGGCTGAATTCGCGCGGCGGGAATTCGAGCGTGCCCGATGCGCCGAACGACATCGTGATCATCGTCAGGATCGGCAGCGCCGCGAGCAGCAGCACGAGCGTCGCGAGCGCGCCGGTCACGCGTCCGAGGCGGCCGGGCATGGGCGCGCGCAGGCGCAGGGCATTCATCGGTTCACCTCGTCGGCACGTTGCAGGGTGCGCACGAGGCGCTGCGAAACCGCCATCACGACGAGCGTCGCACCCATCAGCACGACGCCGGATGCCGACGCGGCGGGCCAGTTGAGCAGCGGTGCGACCTGGTCGTGCACGAGCACGGCGAGCATCGGCACGCGCCGGCCGCCGAGCAGCAGCGGCACCGCGAACGCGCTGGCGTTGTACGCGAACACGAGCAGCGCGCCGGAGACGAGGCCGGGCATCGCGAGCGGCAAGGTCACGTGCCGCAGCGTCTGCCAGCGGCTCGCGCCGAGCGTCGCGGCGGCTTCGTCGTAGGCGCGGGACACCGCGCGCAGCGCGCTCGACAGCGGCAGCACGGCGAGCGGGAACGCGGTCTGGATCAGGCCGAGCAGCACGCCGTGCTCGCGGTACAGCAGCTGCAGCGGCCGCCCGATCACGCCGCCGGCCAGCAGCGCGCGGTTGAGCAACCCGGCCGGGCCGAGCATCACGAGCCAGCCATAGCCTTGCAGCAGCAGGTTCACGAGCAGCGGCAACAGCACGCCCGCGAGCAGCAACCGGCGCGCGAGCCGCGATTCGGTCCGCGCCATCGCGAGCGCCACCGGGATCGCCAGCAGCACCGCGCACACCATGCTCTGGAACGCGAGGCGCAGCGTGAGCCACAACGACGTCGTGAAGTACGGGTCGGCGAGGTCGAGATAGTTCTGCAGCGTGAAGGTCCGCCATTCGTCACCGGACACGCCGACGCTCATGCGCAATACCGTGACCGTCGCGGCGGCGAGCACCGCGAGGAACGCGAGGATCGGCGCGAGCAGCAGCCAGGGCGGCACGCCGGGCAGCGCGGGCGCATCGGCGCCCGCGCCGGCCGTGCCGGCGGCGGCCGGCGCGGCGTCTCGGGGAGAGGACAGGGAGGCCATGTCGTTACGCCGAGAAGAGGCCTGTGTAGCGCTTGATCCACGCCGGCTGCACGGCCGCGAGCGCCTTGTCGTCATGAAGCACGGCTTTCTCCGCGATCTGCTGCGGCGACGGCACGAACGCGCGGCTTTCCGCGGGAATCACGGCCTTGCCGTTCACGGGGCCGTTCAGCACGTCGGCCGCCATCCGGCCCTGCACGCCGGCGTCGAGCGAATGATTGATGAATGCGTGGATCAGGTCGAGGTCGCCCGGGTGCGCCTTCGGGATCACGGTGAACATCAGCTGCGTCGCGAAGCCTTCCTTCATCCCGTACGTCACGCCCATCTTGTAGTCGGGCTTGCGGATCTGGTCCGGGAAGAACGCGGGCGAATAGATGCCGCCGAGGTCGAGCGAACCCGTGCGGAACAGGTCCGCGACCTGGTTCGGGTTTTCGCCGAGGGTCATCACGCGGTCCTTCAGTTGCGCGAGCTTCCGGAATCCCGGATCGATGTTCTGCTGCGAACCGCCGGCCAGCTTCGCCGCGATGATCGCGAGGTCGACCGCTTCCGCCCACTCGGGCGGCGGCAGGAACAGGCGGCCCGCATATTTCGGATCCCACAGCGCCTCGTAGCTCGACGGTGCGCTCTTCACGGTCGCCGTGTTGTAGATCAGCCCGTCCGACCACAGCAGGTAGCCGATGCCGAAGCCGTTCGCGCCGGTGCGGTACTGCGGCGCGACGTCCTTCAGGTTCGGCAGCCGGTTCAGGTCGGGCTTCGCGAGCAGGCCCGCTTCCGCGAGGCCGGCCGCGCCGACGCCGGCCAGCGTGATGACGTCGTAGGTCGGCCGCTCGCCCGCGGCCTTGACCTTCGCGACCATCCCCGACGTGCCGTCCGCGCGATCGGCGATCACGCGTGCGCCGGTCTGCTTGCTGAAGCTTTCCGCGATGTTGCGCAGCGCGGCCGCGCCGGTATCGTCGGACCACGTGAGCAGGCGCAGCGTCTTGCCTGCGAAACTGCTCGTCTGTGCCTTCGCAGTACTGATGAATGGCATCGGAAGGGCGGATGCAGCGAGCGCCGTGCCGAGGGTTTTGATCACCTGCCTTCTGCCCGCCTTGAAGTGTTGCATGGCCGTCTCCTGATGAACGATGCCGGGTGGTTCGATGCCGGGCGCCGACTGCGGCGCGGGGTGTGGAGGAACTGTAGGGAGGTCAAATTTCCGCAACAAACGAAATATCCGCATGCGCGGCATGACATAAACGCATGGCCCGACGACCTCAGCCGGCCGGCATCATGACCTGCTTGATCTCCTGAAAGGCGGCGAGCCCGAACGGGCCGAGTTCGCGTCCGATGCTGCTGCGCTTGTAGCCGCCCCATGAGGTTTGCGGATAGATCAGCTGGGGCGTGTTGATCCACACGACGCCCGCCTCGAGCGCGTCGGCTACCCGCCTGGCGCGTGCCGTGTCACGGGTGACGACGGTGGCGACGAGCCCGTATTCGGTGTCGTTGGCGGCCGCGACCGCATCGTCCTCGGTGTCGAATGGGCGGACACACAGCACCGGCCCGAAGATTTCTTCACACCATAGCGGGCTGTCGGCCGGCACGTCGGCGAACAGTGCCGGTCGGATGAAATAGCCGGGGCCGTCGGGCGCGTGGCCGCCCGTCACGAGCCGCGCGCCGTCGGCCAGGCCCTGCGCGATGTGGCGTTTCACGCGCTCGTATTGCGCGCGATTCGTCAGCGGGCCCATCTGCACGCCGGGGGCGAACGGCGGCCCGACGACGGTCGCGTCGATGCGCCGTGCGAGGCGGGCGATCAGTTCATCGGCGAGCGGCGCGGCGACGAGCACGCGCGAGGTCGCCGAACACATCTGCCCGGCGTTGAACAGGCCGCCGCCCGTGACGAGCTCGACCGCGTGATCGAGATCGGCGTCGTCGAACACGACGATCGACGACTTGCCGCCGAGTTCGAGGCCGACGCCCTTGATCGTGTCGGCGGCCGTTTTCATGACCTGCGCACCGACGGCGGTGCTGCCGGTGAACGACACCTTCGCGACGCGCGGATGCGCGCACAGTCGGGCGCCGACGTCGTGGCCCGTGCCCGTCACGACGTTCAGCACGCCGGGCGGCAGCCCCGCGTCGGCGGCGATCGCGGCGAGCTCGAGCTCGGGCAGCGGCGTGATCTCGGACGGCTTCAGCACGACGGTGCAGCCGGCCGCGAGCGCGGGCGCGAGCTTCCACGCGGTCGTCACCATCGGGAAATTCCACGGCACGATCAGCGCGGCGACGCCGGCCGGCTCGCGCCGGATCCACGCGCGATGGTCGGCATCGGGCAGCGCGATCTCGGTTTCGCCGTCGGTGTCGAGGCGCTCCGCGAGGCTCGCGTAGTAGTCGAAGGTGGCGATCACGTCCGCGACGTCGATTTCGGCTTCGGCGAACGGCTTGCCATTGTTGAGCGACTGCAGGGTGGCGAGCCGCGTGCGGCGTGCGTCGACGCCGCGCGCGATCGCGCGCAGCAACGCCGCACGCGTGGCGCCCGTCGTGCGTTGCCAGCTGGGAAACGCGCGCGATGCGGCCTGCACGGCCTGCTCGACGTCCGCCTCGCCGCCTGCGCTGACGTCGGCGAGCACGGCTTCCGTCGACGGATCGACGACGGGCAACGTCGCGCCGTCGACGCTCGCCCGCCAGGACCCGTCGATGAAGTGGCGCGTGTGCAGCGGCGGATCGAACGCGAGAGCGGGTGTCGTGCTCATCGTTGCACCTGCGCGAACCAGGTTGCCTCGTCGATTTCGATCACGGTCGGGATCGCGCGCGCCGCGGCGTCGCGCAGCGCGGCGGCCAGCGCGCCGGGTGTCGCGGCCGTGTGCGCCGCGCAGCCGAAGCCGCGTGCGAGCGTCTGGAAATCGGGCGTATACGGATCGACGCCGATCGGCGTGATGTCGCGCGCCACCATGTATTTGCGGATCTCGCCGTAGCCGCGGTTGTTCCAGACGATCACGATCACCGGCAGCCGCGCCTCGACCGCGCTCGCGAGCTCCGGCAGCGTGAACTGCAGGCCGCCGTCGCCGATCAGGCACACGACCGGGCGCGCGGGCGCGGCGAGCTTGGCGCCGATCGCGGCGGGCAGCCCGTAGCCGAGCGTACCGTAGCCGGTCGACGAATTGAACCAGCTGCGCGGCGCCGGTGCATCGTGGGTGAAATTGCCGACGTAGACGGGGCTCGTCGAATCGCCGGCGATGATCGCGCCGGGCAGCGTGGCGACGATCGTGTCGATCAGCCGCGCCTGCGACTGCGCGGCGCCGTCGTGCATCGACGCGATCGCGGCGCGCACGGCGGCCACCCGCGGCGCGCCCCAGTCGGCGTCGGGTGTCGGGGCCGGCGTTTCGTGCAGGCGGGTCGACAGCGCGCCGAGCGCCAGCTGTGCATCGCCGGCGATGGCGATCTCGGCGCGGGCGTTGCGCATCAGCTGTTGCGCGTCGATGTCGATGCGGATCAGCCGGCCGTCGATCGCGAAGCCGCCGTCGAACGTGACGTCGTAATCGGTTTCGCCCAGCTCGGTGCCGACGGCGAGCACCACGTCGGCATCGCGGATCGCCGCACGGGTGGCCGGCAGCGACTGGGTCGAGCCGATCAGCAGCGGGTGGCCGGCCGGCAGCAGCCCCTTCGCGTTGATCGTCAGCGCGACCGGCGCGTGCAGGCGTTCGGCGAGTTCGCGCAATTCCGCTGCCGCGTGGATCGCGCCGCCGCCGGCGAGGATCAGCGGCCGGCGCGCGTGCGCGAGCAGGTCGGCGGCCGCCGCGAGCGCGTTCGCATCCGGCGCGGGCCGCGCCGGCAGCGCGGGCGGGGCGTCGGACAGCGCGGGCGCCGGCATCACGATCACGTCGAGCGGAATCTCGATATGCACGGGCCGCGGCCGCGCGCTGGCGAAGACCGCGAAGGCGCGCGCGAGCACCTGCGGCAGGTCGGCCGCGTCGAGTAGCGTGTGCGAGAACGCGGTGAGTCCCGCGAACACGTCGCGCTGGGACGGCAGCTCGTGCAGGCGGCCGTCGCCGCGGCCGAGTTCGCGTCGTGCGTTGACGCTCGAGATCACCAGCATCGGGATCGAATCCGCATAGGCCTGTGCCATCGCGGTCGCGATATTGGTCATCCCCGGCCCGGTGATGATGAAGCAGACGCCCGGCCGGCCCGTGACGCGTGCATAGCCGTCGGCCATGAAGCCGGCCCCCTGTTCGTGGCGCGGCGTCACGTGGCGAATCGACGACGCGGCGAGGCCGCGATAGAGCTCGACGGTATGCACGCCGGGAATGCCGAACACGCATTCGACGCCGTGGCGTTCGAGGAGGTCGACGAGCGCTTCGCCGCAGGTGCGGGCGCGCGCATGGCAGGGCGCTGGCGTGGCCTTGCGGGCCCCGGCGATCGAGGAAACGGTGGCGGGATGGTTCATGGATCGTGGTGTGCCGATTGGGAGGGTGAGTGGCCCGTACCGCAAACGAAGGGGGCATGGTGCGGATTGTCGGCGTCGATCCGGGGTGCCAACAATCGATTAGTTTTCATGCGCGGCATGAGGACCGTGCATGGCGGCGTCGAATCGCGGTGTGCGTAGTGGAGGGCGGGTTTTCCCGGCAGCGCGGGTTGCAACGCGCGTCGTACGGACATCCCGGCGCTGCATGACGGCGTCGGCTAGTCTTGCGCGAAAGGGGCGCGAAGTGAACCGGTGTCCGCCGCCCGGCGCGGGGTGTCGCCCGCCCGATGCGTCACGAGCGGCCGGCGCGTGGATTGCATGCAGGCGGACGAGCGGGCAAATGGCGCAACCGGCGCAACCGGCGTCTTGCGCAGCGATTCTTCCGACGAGGGCAGCCCCGGGCGCGCCGCACACGCGACGCCAGTCGGCACGCGAATCGTGTAGTCAACCTGAATATCCACGGGGCGTGGCGCGTAATATTTTGATGTCGCCCCTTGGCTGGAAGCGGGTTTTATGCGCTGCGCCCTATGCGGTTCCGAGGATTCTCCCGGTGCGAGGTTCTGCCGCGAATGCCGGGCCGTGCTGTCCCACGCACGCTACGCATGAACGCCTACCCGATACCGCGTGGTCTGTCGATAGACGGCGTCCGGATAGAGAATCACGGCGCCGCTGAGGCCGGCCATGTTGACCTGATCCGGAAAGCCGCCCGCCTCCAGGCACAGCGCCGCGTGTGGCGTGCAACGTGTGCCGCCGCTCACGCGCAGGCCATCGAGATAGTTGCCTGTATAGAGTTGCAGGCCCCGCTGATCGGTCGACACGATCAGCTCACGCCCGCTTTCCGGATCGTAGACGCGTGCGACGGGCCGGGCCTCGCGCGCGCCGTCGCCCAGGACGAAGCAATGATCGAAGCCGCGCGCGCGGGCCAGTTGCGCGTTCGGCCAGTCGAGGCGCGCGCCGATCGGCGCGCTGTGCCGGAAATCGAACGCGGTACCCGTCACGTCGGCCGTGCCGGTCGGGATCAGCGCCTCGTCCACTTCGAGGAACGCGTCGGCATCGATCTGCAGCAGATGGCCGCGCACGTCGCTGCCCGGGCGCCCGTTCAGGTTGAAGTAGCTGTGATTCGTCAGGTTCAACGGCGTCGGCGCATCGGTCCGCCCCGTATAGTCGATCGTCAGCGTGCCGTCGTCGTCGAGCGTGTAGCGAACCTGCACGGTCACGTTGCCCGGAAAACCCGCGTCGCCTTCCGGCGAATCGAGTCGAAGCGTCAGCCCGCCGCAGTCGTCGATCACGTCCCAGCGCGCGCGATGAAAGCCGTTCGCGCCGCCGTGCAGCAGGTTGCCGTTCTCGTTGCGGTCGAGCGGGTAGCCGATGCCGTCGAGTTCGAAGCGCGCACCGGCGATCCGGTTCGCCCAGCGGCCGATCGTCGCGCCGAGGTAGGCCCCGGATTCGAGGTACTCGGCCGGCGTGTCGTGCGCGAGCACGATATCGGCGAAGCGCCCCGTGCGGTCGGGGGCGAGCCACGACACGACGGTCGCGCCGAGGTCGCTGACGACGACGCGCATGCCGTGCGCATTGCGCAGCGTGTAGCGCCGAACGGGCTCGCCGTCGGGCAGCGTGCCCCACGGTTCGGAAGGCACGCGCGCCGCGCCGTGCGTCAGGGAGGAGGAATCGGTATCGATGTGCATGGGAAGAGGTCAGATGGTCGGCGGCCGTCAGCAGGAGGCTGAGGCGGCCGCGCGTTCCTGGTATTCGCGCGGCGTGCAGCCCAGCTCGCGCCTGAACACTGCGTACATGTACTGGAGCGACGTGAACCCGCAGCGGATCGCGACCTCGGCGCTCGACGCCTGCCGGCCGGCGAGCAGCGCCTGCGCGGCTTCGAGCTTGTGGCGCAGGATTTCCTGGTGCACGGTGCGCTGCAGTTCGCGCCGGAAGTGCTCCTCGAGCAGCGAACGCGATACGCCGACGTAGTCGGCGACCTGTTCGGTCTTGATCCCCTGGCACGCGTACTGGCGAATGAAATGCCGCGCGCGCATCACGTGCGGGCTCGCGAGCGGCTGGTGGCGCGTCGATTCGAGCACGTTGATGCCGACCGGCGGCACGAGAATGCGCTGCCCGGGAAAGCGCGCGCCGCGCAACATCCGGTGCAGCAGGTGCGCGGCGGTACGGCCCATTTCCTCGGTGCCCTGGATCACTGACGACAGCGGAATGCGCGTCAGCGTGCGCGTGAGTGGATCGTTGTCGATGCCGATGATCGCCACCTGTTCCGGCACCGCGATGCCGGCGATCAGGCAGGCCTGCAGCAGGTGCCGTGCACGCGCATCGGTCACGGCGATCACGCCGACGGGCTTCGGCAGCGCATGCAGCCAGCCGATCAGCTGCTCGATCGCGTGGTTCCACCCCGACGCGCTCGTCGACAGCCCGCGGTAGATCGGCGCATCGAGCCCGTCCGCGCGTGCGAGCCGGTCGAATGCGAGTTCGCGCTGCTGCGCCCAGCGGTTTTCCTGCGCGATCGGCAGGCTGTACATCGCGAAATGCGCGAGTCCCGCACCGATCAGGTGCGTGTACGCGAGCGACACGAGCTTCGGGTTGTCCGTCGCGATATAGGGGACATCGTCCGGATACTGGGCCGGATCCTCATACGACGAGCCGACCGCGACGACCGGCAGCGGCGAGCCGGCGAGCGCGCTGGCGACGGCGGGATCGTCGAAGTCCGCGATGATGCCGTCGCCGTCGAAGCGCTCGATGCCGGTGAGCCGGCAGCGGAAGTCGTCTTCGAGGAACAGGTCCCACACGACGCGCGTCGTGTGCAGGTACTGGCCGATGCCGCTGATGATCTCGCGGTCGTAGACCTTGTTCGCGTTGAACAGCAGCGCGATGCGATGCGGTGTCTGGGCGGAAGGGACGCGTGTCATCTCGCTCTCGGGGCACGCGCGTCGAGGGGCGCGGTGCCGTTGTCTCCGGGGCGCGCCCGGGTCGGCGGCGCGCGGTGTCTGGTGTTTGGCGATTGTAGGGCGGAACGTGTGCCGCGCGCAGCGGCTGGCAAGAAACATTAAGCGTGCTGCGCAATTTCGCAATTGCCGCCCGGCAGGGGCGCGGGCACGATCCAGCCTACCGAATTCGGCCGCGTGCGCCACCCCGACGCACGTTGCGCTGCAACAAGACCCAGCACGGAGACGCCATGTCGTATTTCGAACACATTCCCGCGATTCGCTATGAAGGCCCGCAGTCGGACAATCCGCTCGCGTACCACCATTACGACCCCGAGCGGCGCGTGCTGGGCAAGACGCTCGCCGAGCATCTGCGGATCGCGGTGTGCTACTGGCACACGTTCGTGTGGCCGGGGCACGACATCTTCGGGCAGGCCGCATTCCAGCGGCCGTGGCAGCAGCCGGGCGACGCGCTCGAACGGGCGCGGATGAAGGCCGATGCCGCATTCGAATTCTTCACGAAGCTCGGCACGCCTTTCTATACGTTCCATGACACCGACGTCGCCCCGGAAGGCGACAGCCTGCGGGAATATGCGGCGAATTTCGCGCGGATGGTCGACTATCTCGGCGAGCGTCAGCAGGCGAGCGGCGTGCGGCTCCTGTGGGGCACCGCGAACCTGTTCTCGCACCCGCGCTTCGCGGCCGGCGCCGCGACGAACCCGAACCCCGACGTGTTCGCGTGGGCCGCGACCCAGGTGTGCCATGCACTCGATGCGACGCACCGGCTCGGCGGCGAGAACTATGTGCTGTGGGGCGGGCGGGAAGGGTACGAGACGCTGCTCAATACGGACCTGAAGCGTGAACGCGACCAGTTTGCCCGCTTCCTGTCGATGGTCGTCGAGCACAAGCACCGGATCGGCTTCAAGGGCGCGCTGCTGATCGAGCCGAAACCGCAGGAGCCGACCAAGCACCAGTACGACTACGACGTCGCGACGGTGCACGGCTTTCTCGTGCAGTACGGATTGCAGAACGAGATCCGCGTGAACATCGAGGCGAACCACGCGACGCTCGCCGGCCACTCGTTCCATCACGAGATCGCGAATGCGTTCGCGCTCGGCGTGTTCGGCAGCGTCGACGCGAACCGCGGCGATCCGCAGAACGGCTGGGACACCGACCAGTTCCCGAACAGCGTCGAAGAGCTGACGCTCGCGTTCTACGAAATCCTGCGCCACGGGGGCTTCACGACCGGCGGGATGAACTTCGACGCGAAGGTGCGCCGCCAGAGCATCGATCCGGAAGATCTGTTCTACGGCCACGTCGGCGCGATCGACGTGCTCGCGCTCGCGCTCGAACGCGCGGCGGTGCTGGTCGAGAACGACCGGCTCGACGCGCTGCGTCGGCAACGCTATGCGCAGTGGGACGACGCATTCGGCCGCAAGATCCTGTCGGGCGACTATACGCTGGCGTCGCTCGCGGCCGAGGCGCTCGCGCGCGGGGTGAACCCGCAGCACGCGAGTGGCGCGCAGGAGCGGTGCGAGAACATCGTGAACCAGGCGATCTACGGGCTGCGCTGACGCCATGTACATCGGACTCGATCTCGGCACGTCGGGCTTAAAGGCGGTGCTGCTCGACCGCGACGGTGCGGTGCGCGCGAGCGCGAGCCGCCCGCTCACGGTGAGCCGGCCGCAGCCGCGCTGGTCCGAGCAGGCCCCGCGCGACTGGTGGGATGCCGCCTGTGGCGTGCTGGCCGCACTCGTCTCGGATGCGCGCACGGCGGGTATCGATCCGCGCGACATCGACGCACTCGGACTGACCGGCCAGATGCATGGCGCGACGCTGCTCGATGCGCACGGTGACGTGTTGCGCCCCGCGATCCTGTGGAACGACGGTCGGGCGGATGCGGAGTGCGCGGAACTGGAACGACTCGCGCCCACGCTGCGCGCCGTGGCCGGCAACATCGCGATGCCGGGTTTCACCGCGCCGAAGCTGCTGTGGGTACGTCGTCACGAACCCGACGTATTCGCGCGCATCGCCCACGTGCTGCTGCCGAAGGACTACCTGCGCTACCGGCTGACCGGCGCATTCGCGACCGATCCGTCGGATGCCGCCGGCACGCTGTGGCTCGACGTCGCGAAGCGCGACTACGACGACACGCTGCTGGCCGCCTGCGGGCTGTCGCGCGCGCAGATGCCGGCCGTGTTAGAAGGCAACCGCATCACCGGCACCCTGTTGCCGGCCGTCGCGCGCGCGCTCGGGCTGCGCGAGATCCCGGTGGTGGCGGGCGGCGGCGACAACGCGGCCGGCGCGGTGGGCGTCGGCATCGTGCGGCCCGGCGATGCGCTGCTGTCGCTCGGCACGTCGGGCGTCTATTTCGCGGTGTCGGACGGGTTCCGCGCGAATCCCGAATCGGCCGTGCACAGCTTCTGTCACGCGCTGCCGGACACGTGGCACCTGATGTCCGTGATGCTGAACGCGGCCGGCTGTCTCGACTTCACCGCGCAACTGGCCGGTTACGACGGCGTCGCGGCGCTGCTCGACGACGCCGAGACGCATGCGCGCGCGAGCCGCCCGTGGTTTTTGCCTTACCTGAGCGGCGAGCGTACGCCGCACAACGACGTGAATGCGAAGGGCGTCTTCTACGGGCTCACGCCCGACACGCAGCGTGCGGATCTCGCGAACGCGACGCTCGAAGGCGTCGGCTTCGCGCTGCTCGACGGCATCGACGCGCTGCATGCCGCCAGGCTCGCGCCCGACAGCATCACGGTGATCGGCGGCGGCTCGCGCAGCGCGTACTGGACGCAGATGCTCGCCGATTTGAGCGGCCGTGCGCTGACCTTGCGCGCGGGCGGCGAGGTGGGGCCGGCATTGGGCGCCGCGCGCCTCGCGCATCTCGCGCTCGAACCGGATGCGCCGCTCGACGACGTGTGCCCGCAGCCGCCGATCATCGCGGTACGCGAGCCGGACATGGCGCGCCACGCGTGGTATCGCGACGCGCGGCGGCCGACGTTTCGCGCGCTTTACCGTGCGCTCGCACCGGTGTTTGCCACGGGCGTTTGACGTGCGGATCGCTGACGCGTTGCGCGTCGCACGATGCCGTGCTTTGCAGTGACTCGATGCGGGCGGCGCATTTCGGCGTTCGCCCGGCGTTCGTGAAGTTGTCCAAAAACAAGGAGTGGAGACATGCAATCCGTGACGCGTCGTACCGTATTGAGTTCGCTTGCCGGCGCCGCTGCGCTGGCGATCCTCGCGCTGGGCGCACCGCTCGCGCATGCGAGCAAGGACAAACCTGAAATCGGCTTCTGCATCGACGACCTGCGCGTCGAGCGCTGGTCGCGCGATCGCGACTATTTCGTCGCGGCCGCGACGAAGCTCGGCGCGAAGGTGTCGGTGCAGTCGGCCGACGCGAGCGAGGCGCGGCAGATTTCTCAGATCGAGAACCTGATCTCGCGCGGCGTCGACGTGATCGTGATCGTGCCGTTCAACTCGAAGACGCTCGGCAACGTCGTCGCCGAAGCGAGGAAGGCCGGCATCAAGGTCGTGTCGTACGACCGGCTGATCCTCGACGCCGATGTCGACGCGTATATCTCGTTCGACAACGAGAAGGTCGGCGAGCTGCAGGCGCAGGGCGTCTACGATGCGAAGCCGAAGGGCAACTACTTCCTGCTCGGCGGCGCACCGACGGACAACAACGCGAAGATGCTGCGCGAAGGACAACTGAAGGTGCTGAAGCCGGCGATCGATCGCGGCGACATCAAGGTCGTCGGCCAGCAGTGGGTGCCCGAATGGAGCGCGTCGACCGCGCTGCGGATCACCGAGGATGCGCTGACCGCGAACAACAACCGGATCGATGCGATCGTCGCGTCGAACGACGGCACGGCCGGCGGCGCGATCCAGGCGCTCGCCGCGCAGCATCTGGCCGGCAAGGTGCCGGTGTCCGGGCAGGACGCGGACCTCGCGGCGGTCAAGCGCGTGATCGCCGGCACGCAGACGATGACCGTCTACAAGCCGCTCAAGCTGATCGCGAGCGAAGCCGCCAAGCTTGCCGTGGATCTCGCGAAGGGCGCGAAGCCCGCGTTCAACGCGCAATACGACAACGGCAGGAAGAAGGTCGACACGGTGCTGCTGCAGCCGACGCTGCTGACCAAGCGCAACGTCGACGTCGTCGTGAAGGACGGCTTCTATACCCAGGCGCAGCTGGCGAGCCAGTAAGCGTACGACGGACGCGATGCGCGGCCGCCGCGACGGCGGCCGCGTTGACTGCGAGGCAAGAACGAATGACGGAACCCTTGCTGACGATGCGCGGCATCGTCAAGACATTCGACGGCGTGAAAGCGCTCGACGGCATCGACCTCACCGTGCGGCCCGGCGAATGCGTCGGGCTGTGCGGCGAGAACGGCGCGGGCAAGTCGACGCTGATGAAAGTGCTGTCGGGTGTCTATCCGCACGGCACGTGGGACGGTGACATCCGCTGGGAAGGCGCGCCGCTCGCGGCATCCGGCGTGCGCGACACGGAGCGGGCGGGCATCGTGATCATCCACCAGGAGCTGATGCTCGTGCCCGAGCTGTCGGTGGCCGAGAACATCTTCCTCGGCAACGAGATCACGCTGCCGGGCGGGCGCATGCACTTCGCCGCGATGGTCCGGCGCGCCGAGGAACTGCTGCGCGAATTGCGGATCGACTCGATCAACGTCGCGCAGCCGGTCATGAACTACGGCGGCGGCCACCAGCAGTTGATCGAGATCGCGAAGGCGTTGAACAAGGACGCGAAGCTGCTGATCCTCGACGAACCGTCGTCGTCGCTGAGCGCCGCCGAAACGCGCATCCTGCTCGACATCGTGCGCGACCTGAAGCGGCGCGGCGTCGCGTGCGTGTACATCTCGCACAAGCTCGACGAAGTCGCGGCCGTCTGCGATACGGTCACCGTGATCCGCGACGGCCGTCATGTCGCGACCGAGCCGATGCGCGCGCTGACCACCGACCGGATCATCGCGATGATGGTCGGCCGCGAGATTCGCGACCTGTATCCGCGCGAGCCGCACGAGATCGGCGAGGTCGTGCTGGAAGCGCGCAACGTGACCTGTCGCGACGTGACGAACGCGCGCCGCAAGCGGGTCGACGACGTGTCGTTCAGCGTGCGGCGCGGCGAGATCCTCGGCGTGGCCGGGCTCGTGGGCGCGGGCCGCACCGAGCTGATGCAGGCGATCTTCGGCGCGTATCCGGGCGCGTGCACGGCGACCGTGCTGATGAACGGCCGGGTGCTGTCGATCCGCTCGCCGGCCGACGCGATCCGCGCCGGGATCGCGATGGTGCCCGAGGACCGCAAGCGCCACGGCATCGTGCCGCAGCTCGGCGTGGGCCACAACATCACGCTGGCGGTGCTGCGGCGTTTCGCGGCGCGCGGGCGGATCGACGCGGCCGCGGAACTCGATGCGATCCGCACCGAGATGCAGCGGCTGTCGGTGCGCGCCGCGCATCCGTTCCTGCCGATCGCGAGCCTGTCCGGCGGCAACCAGCAGAAGGCGGTGCTCGCCAAGATGCTGCTGGCCGAGCCGCAGGTGCTGATCCTCGACGAGCCGACGCGCGGCGTCGACGTGGGCGCGAAGGTGGAGATCTACCGGCTGATCTTCGCGCTGGCGCAGCGCGGCGTCGCGCTGGTCGTCGTGTCGTCGGAGCTGCCCGAGGTGCTCGGGCTGGCCGATCGCGTGCTGGTGATCGGCGAAGGCGAGCTGCGCGGCGATTTCGTCAACGACGGCCTCACGCAGGAACAGATACTCGGCGCCGCGCTGAAGCCCGCGCGGCTGTCCACCGAACCCACCGCAATGAGCGCGACATGAATTCCGAACTTTCTTCCTCGACCCCGGCGACGCCGGATGCCGACGCGCAGCGTTCCGCCGGCCGCACGGCGCGGCTGCCGCTTCGCCAGATCTTCGCGCGCTACAAGCTGCTCGCGCTGCTGCTGGCGGTCGTCGTGATCTGGACGTTCTTCTCGGTGCTGACGGACGGCGCGTTCGTCACACCGCGCAACGTATCGAACCTGCTGCGGCAGATGTCGATCACCGGCATGCTCGCGTGCGGGATGGTGTTCGTCATCATCGCGGGCGAGATCGACCTGTCGGTCGGCTCGCTGCTCGGGCTGCTCGGCGGTGTTGCCGCGATCCTCGACGTCAACCGCCACTGGCCGGTCGCGGCGACGATCCCGGCCGTGCTCGCGCTCGGTGTGGTGATCGGGCTCTTCAACGGCTGGTGGTCGACCTATCGGCGCGTGCCGTCGTTCATCGTCGGGCTGGGCGGGATGCTCGCGTTTCGCGGGATCCTGCTCGGCGTGACGGGCGGCTCGACGATCGCGCCGGTGTCGGACGGCTTCGTGTTCATCGGGCAGGGCTATCTGCCGCGCCTGGTGGGGGACGGCCTCGCGATCCTGCTGTTCGGGCTCGTGTTGCTGCTGGTGGTGCGGCAGCGCGCGACGCGGCGGCGCTACCGGCTCGCGGTCGCACCGCACTGGCAGGACGTCGCGAAGATCGTCGGCGCCGGCGCCGTGCTGTTCGCGTTCGTCGCGACGCTCGACCGCTACGGCGGTATTCCGGTGCCGGTGCTGCTGCTGCTCGTGCTGCTTGGCGTGTTCTCGTGGATCGCGACGCAGACCGTGTTCGGCCGGCGCATCTACGCCGTCGGCTCGAACCTGGAGGCGACGCGGCTGTCGGGCGTCGATACCGACCGCGTGAAGCTCGCGATCTTCGCGCTGATGGGGCTGATGTGTGCGTTTGCCGGCCTGGTGAACACGGCGCGGCTGGCGGCGGGGTCGCCGTCCGCCGGCACGATGGGCGAACTCGATGCGATCGCCGCGTGCTTCATCGGCGGCACGTCGATGCGCGGCGGGTCGGGCACCGTCTACGGCGCGCTGATCGGCGCGCTCGTGATGGCGAGCCTCGACAACGGCATGTCGATGCTGGACGTCGACGCGTACTGGCAGATGATCGTCAAGGGCGCCGTGCTGGTGCTGGCGGTGTGGATCGACGTGGTGTCGCGGTCGAACCGGCGGTGAGACGCCGGTCGGTCGCGAGTCGACAAAGAGGAAGACCATGGAACGAAACACGATGCGCGTGCCGGATGTTGCCGTGCTGGCGGCTGGGCCGTTCGTGATGCCGGATGACGGTTCCGTGCTGGGCCTGGATGATCCGCGCGACCGGCAGGTGATCGCGGATGCATTGCGCGCGCTGCTGCGCGAGCGTGCCGAAGCGCTCGCGTTCGCGATGCGCATGGCTGACCAGTGCGGCAGGCCGCGGCCCGATGCGGCCGATTTCGCGCTGACCGACATCATTCGGCTCGCTCGTATCGTCGAGCGGATCGAGCGGGACGGCGTGGCGAAGCGCGCTGCCGTGCCCGTGGACGCGCGCTGACGGGAGAGGCGGCCGACGCGGCCAACGCGCCAGCCGAAAACCGGATGCGCCGCGCATGCCGCGCGGTCGACGTTCGACGCGGCGCATCGAATCGCACGCCGGTCGGGGGGCGAGGATTCCGCGAGTCGCGGGCTGACGCGGCCGTTGCCTGATAACGCGTCATTGACCCGCCCGCTCCCGACGCGCACCCTGCGCGGTCGCCGCCGCTTCCCGCCACTGTCATCGTCTGCGTTCGGGATGGCATGACTTGCGGCGGCCGGAGCGGGTGCAGCAAGGTGCTAACGGAAACGATGCGCATGGGGGTTCGACGGGAAGCGTCGGGCTGGACGCTAGACCAAAGGCCGTCTAGCGCCCGAGGCTTTCGCCCGGCTTTCCGGGGCGAGCCGGTGCCGCCGGCCCGGCAGGACGCCCGTGCGCTGCATGGCGAGCGTGGCGGCTTCGCATGACAGGCGATACGCTATGCTGTCGTCCTCAGCCGCCAGCCCGATCCGATGAAGCGTCCGTCGTTTTCCACCCAACTCGTCATGCTCTGGGCACTCGTCGCGTCGCTGTGCGCGACGCTGGTCGCGGTCGTCTGGATCACCGCGAGTTCCGCCGAGAGTCAGCAGGTCGCGAGCGCGAAGGCCGCCGGCGCGTCGGCCTGCGAAGCGGTCGCGTCGCGTTACAGCGCGTCTTCCGCGTCGCCGGGCGCCGGGCCCGCCCCGGAGCTGATGCATGCGATCCTCGACATCGTGCTTTCCCGCGCCCCCGACATGGAAGGCGGGTTCTGGATGCCCGGCGCCGCGCCTGCGGCGAACGGCTTTCTCGCGTATTCCTTTCCCACCTACCAGGGCAGCGGCGTCAAACACGACGTACCGGAAGCGGAAACGCCGTTGATCCTTCGCACGCTGCGCGCCGCGGCCGCGACGCGTGCCGCAACCGCGAACGTCGTCGAAGGCGCGCAGGATGCCGTGGTCGCGGCGGCCTGCCCGGTACGCGGCGGATCGGGGCTGTACGTGTGGATGCTGACGCGTGCGCGCCCGCCGCTGGGCCGGCACGGCGAGTTGCTGGCCACGGGCCTCGCGGCCGTCCTCGCCGTGATTCTGGCGATCGCGGCCGCGCTGGCCGTGGCGCTGCGCCGATGGAAGCGCAATCTCGCGCGGATCGAGAGCGGGCTGGGCCCCGACGGTCGCGAGCATCATCTGCCGTACGTCGGCGAGCCCGATCTCGACCGCGTCATCGACGCGTTCAACGAGCGGGCGCGGCGCGCGGACCGGCTGCAACAGCAGGCCGACGAATTGCGCACGCGCCTCGCGCAGGCCGAACGCTTCGGCATGCTGGGCAAGCTTGCCGCGCAGGTCGCGCACGAGATTCGCAATCCGATGGGCGCAATGCGGCTGAAGGCGGAAAACGCGCTGGCCGGCGATGGCCGGCGGCAGCAGGACGCGCTGCGCGTGATCCTCGCGCAGATCGAGCGCATCGATACGCAATTGTCGAGCCTGCTCGCGCTGACGCAGCCGGTGCGCCCGCAAGCGACCCGGGTCGACGTCGACGCGTGGCTCGCGCAGGTCGTCGACGCGCACCGCGAGCTGGCGCAGCGGCAAGCGATCGACCTGACGCTGTCGCTCGCGGGGCAGGGCGAACGGCTGGCATGGCCGTCGGATCGTCCTGCTTTCGATCCCGACCAGATTCGGCGGGCGCTCGACAATCTGCTGCTCAACGCGCTGCACCACGCGGGCGACGGCGGCGCGGTCACGCTCGCCGCCAAGCGGCGCACGTTCGCCGGGCGCGACTGGCTGTGCCTCACCGTGTCGGACAGCGGCCCCGGCGTGCCGGCCGCGCAGCGCGAGCGGATTTTCGAGCCGTTCGTGACCGGCCGCGCGGAGGGCACGGGCCTTGGTCTGGCCGTCGTGCGCGAAGTGGCGGCGGCGCACGGCGGGCACGCGCGCCTCGACGGGGGCGCTGCATTCGTGATTGAAATTCCATGGCAAACATCCTCATAGTCGACGACGACGCGGCCTTTCGCGACAGCCTCGCCGAAACGCTCGCCGATCTCGGTCATCGCGCCGTCGAGGCTGCCTCCGGCCGCGCCGCGCTCAGCGCGCTGCGCGACGGCGGGGGCGTCGAATGCATCTTTCTGGACTTCCGCCTGCCGGATCTGGACGGGCTGGCCGTGCTCGCGCGACTGCGCGACGATCCTGCGCTGGCCGCGATTCCGGTCGTCATGGTGACGGCCCATGCGACCAGCGACAACACGATCGAAGCGATGCGGCTCGGCGCATTCGATCACCTGACGAAGCCGATCGGGCGTCGCGACATCGCGCAACTGCTCGAACGCATCGTGTCGGCGAATCAGCCGCCCGTGCGCGCGCCGGGCGACAGCGATTTCGCGGGCGAGCCGTCGGCGGACCGACCGCGGCTGCTGGGCGTGAGCGCCGCGATGCGCGACGTGCAGAAGCAGGTCGGCCGCGCCGCGATGAGCGACGCGACCGTGCTCCTGACCGGCGAGACGGGCACGGGCAAGGAGGTGGCCGCCCGCGTGCTGCATGCGGCATCGGCCCGGCATGCGGGGCCGTTCGTCGCCGTCAACTGCGCGGCTATCCCGGCCGACCTGCTCGAAAGCGAGTTGTTCGGGCATCGTCGCGGTGCGTTCACGGGCGCGCATGCCGATCGCGCGGGGCGGCTCGTCGAGGCCGACGGCGGCACGCTCTTTCTCGACGAGATCGGCGACATGCCCGCCGCGATGCAGGCGAAGCTGCTGCGCGCGCTGCAGGAGCGCCAGGTGATGCCGCTCGGCGCGGATCGCGCCACGGCGATCGACATTCGCGTCGTGGCCGCGACGCACCGCGACCTCGTCGCGGCCGTCGCGGACGGCACGTTCCGCGAAGACCTCTTCTATCGGCTGAACGTCATTCCGCTGCACCTGCCGCCGCTCGCGGAGCGTGTGGCCGACATCCTTCCGCTCGCCGCGCATTTCCTGTGCAACGCGGCAGGCATGCGCGCGCTGCATCTGACGAACGACGCCCAGCGCGCGCTGCTCGATCACCGCTGGCCGGGCAACGTGCGCGAACTGCGTAACGTGATGGAGCGGGCGGCCGCGCTCGCCCCCGGGCCGGCCATTGGCGCGGCCGATCTCGGCCTGGCCGCCGTGCCGGCGCGCGAGCCGCACGCCGATGCGGTGCCGGCGCACCTGCTCGACATGCCGCTGCCCGATGCACTGGCGACGGTCGAGCGCGCGGCGATTCTGCGCGCGCTCGAACGCGCGAACGGCAACCGCGCGGAAGCCGCGAGGCTGCTCGGGATCGGCCGCCAGTCGCTCTATGCGCGCATGGCGAATCTCGGGATCGAGCGCGACGACTAGGGCCTGTTCACGCTAATAACGGGCTTGCGAACGCGCGTTGCCGGTCGTAGTGCAAGGAGTGAGGCGCGCCGTTTCGACTGTCGGGAATGCCGACATCCGGCGACGCGACGTGTCGGGAAATCCGACAGTTTTCGCGCGCGTCGTCGTTCGGCGCACGGCCACGCGGGGCGTCGCGGGTTGGCACGGGTATTGCGGATATCGATGCATCGCAACCCGTCGCCGGAGCCCGTCATGAAGTCGTACCTGCCTGTCGTTCGATCGCGGCCGCGGCGCCGTGCCGCCGTGCGCCGCTCGTCTCGCATGCTCTGCGCGGCCGCGCTCGTTGCCGTCGCAACGGTCAGCGTGGCGCAGGTGCCGCCCGCACCGCGCGCGGAAGATCCGGCCGGCGCCATGCCGCCGCCTGCTCCTCCTCGGCCTCGCGCACTGGTGCCTGCCGTGCCCGGAAACGACACCGCACGGCATGCGCTGGTGTCCGGCACGCTGTCGCGCCTGACGATCAACCCGGAAGGCGCCGTCGACGGCTTCGTGCTCTCCGACGGCACGCTCGTCCGCCTGCCGCCGCATCTCGGTTCGCAACTGACTGCGCTCGTGAAGACGGGCGACCGTGTGACGGTCGCCGGCGATCGACGCGTCGACGATGAGATCCGTGCCCGTGTCGTCCGCAACGACGGCACCGGCGCGTCGCTGTCCGATCAGCCGCCCGCGCCCGTCGCACCCGTGCCGCCCATGCTGCGCGGCGTCAACCTCGCCCGCCTGAGCGTGTCCGGCGTCGTGCGCCGCGTGACGCGCGCGCCGCGCGGCGAGCCGGACGGCGTGATGCTCGACAGCGGCGCGATCGTCAAGCTGACCGTTCCGGCCGCCCAGCAATTCGGCGCGCTGCTCGTCCCCGGCGAGCGCGTGGCCGCGGTCGGCTACGGCACGCGCAACGCCTACGGCGAAGCGCTGCAGGCGACGGCGTTCGGCGCGCCGGGCCATGTCGTCAATCTCTATGACGATGTCGCGCGCTGAGCGCGACGCCATTCCGAAACCCATCGAAAGGAGTCCTGCCATGCATTGGATCGATCCCGCCTGCCTGCCCGAAACGCGCGGCCTCGTCACGCAGTTCCTGCTCAATCCGCACGGAGACATCGACGGCCTGATCCTGAACGGCGACCTGCAGGTTCACGTGCCGCCGCATCTGGGCCGCGAACTGGTGCGGCGTGTCGCGGTCGGCGACCGCATCCGCGTGCGGGGCGTCAAGCCGCGTCGCGCGGCGATGATCGCGGCCGTGCAACTGACCGGCCGCGACGGCGTCGACATCGTCGACGACGGGCCCGCGCACGCTGCGCCGGTGAAGCCGACGCACCCCACTCGCACCCCGCTGGAATCGAGCGGCGAAGTCGCGTTTGCGCTGCACGGCCCGAAAGGCGAGTTGAACGGCGCGTTGCTGACGAGCGGCGTCGCGTTGCGGGTGCCGCCGCATGCGGCTGAAGCGCTGCACGAGTATCTGCGTCCCGGTGTCCATGTGCAGGCGTGGGGGCACGGCGTCGTCACGCCGCACGGCACGACGCTCGACGTGAGCGAGATCGCCGAGCTCGTCGATGCGGATGCCGAATGATCGTGCGACGCTGAGACGGCCATGAGAGCGGCGCGCGCGCTCGAAGCGCTCAACTTCTTCCTCGCCGACGTGCAGGCCGGCATCGGCCCGTTCATCGGCGTCATCCTGCTGTCGCGCGGCTGGGGCGCCGATGCGATCGGCTCGGTCATGACGCTGGCCGGACTCGCCGCGATGGCCGCAACGCCGTTGGCCGGCGCGCTCGTCGATACGGTGCGCGCGAAGCGGGCGCTGATCGTCGTGGCGACCGCGGTGACGGCGCTGGCGTCGCTGGCGATGAGGTTCGTCCACGGCTATCCGGCGGTGGCGGCGTCGCAGGTCGTGGCGGCGGTCAGCGGCGCGGTGCTGGCGCCGGCCGCCGCGGGCGTGACGCTCGGCATCGTGCGCCGGCAAGGTTTCGACCGGCAGTTCGGGCGCAACCAGATGGCGAACCACGCCGGCAACGTCGCCGGTGCGGCGCTCGCCGGGTGGCTCGGCTGGCATGTCGGATTCGACGCGGTGTTCGCGCTGGTCGGCGTGTTCACGGTCCTCGCCATTGTGAGCGCGCTGGCGATTCCCGGGCACTCGATTGATCACGCGTCCGCACGCGGTCTCGATCCCGCCGGTGCCGCACCGGGAATGGATGCTGCGCATCCGCATGCGTCGGATGCGGCGTCGGCATCGGCATCGACATCGCCATCGCGCGTCGGCGGCCTGCGCACGCTCGCCGACAACCGGCCGCTGGTGCTGCTCGGCGCGTCGCTCGCGCTGTTTCATCTCGGCAACGCGGCGATGCTGCCGCTCTACGGGATGGGCGTCGTCGTCACGCATCGCAGCAACGCGAGCGCGTTCACCGCCCAGACGATCGTCATCGCGCAGTGCGTGATGATCGCGGCGGCGTGGCTCGCGCCCCGGCTGATTCGCGCGCACGGTTACTGGCGGGTGCTGCTGTTCTCGTACCTCGTGCTGCCGGTGCGCGGGCTGGTCGCCGCGGCGTGGCTGAGCGAAGCGGGCGTGTGGCCGGTGCAGGTGCTCGACGGCATCGGCGCCGGCCTGCAAAGCGTGGTCGTGCCCGCGCTCGTCGTTCACCTGCTGCATGGCTCCGGCCGCGTGAATGCCGGGCAGGGCGCCGTCGCGACCGCGCAGGGCATCGGCGCGGCGCTCAGTCCCGTGCTGGGCGGCGTGCTCGCGCAGCACTTCGGCTATCCGGCCGCGTTCGTCGTACTGGGCGCCGTGTCGACGGGCTCGCTCGCGCTGTGGCTCGGTCATGCGCGCTCGCTGGGCCGCGTGTGCGGCAAGCCCGCCGATCTATCGGCGACATCGTCGTGAAGGCGATGTCGATTTCCATGCCTCGATCCACTTGCCTATGAATCCTGTTTCGCTTGCCTGGCTGATTTCCGCGCTCGCCACCGCGGGCGTCATCACGCGTCCGTTCGGCTGGCCCGAGGCCATCTGGGCCGTGAGCGGCGCGCTGCTGCTGGTCGTGTTGAACCTGTTGCCCGCGGCGCAGGCACTGGACGCCGTCGCGAAAGGCGGCGACGTGTACCTCTTCCTGACGGGCATGATGCTGCTGTCCGAGGCGGCTCGTCGCGAGGGGCTGTTCGACTGGGTCGCGACGCACGTCGTCAATCTCGCGCAGGGCTCGCCGTGGCGGTTGTTCGCGTTGATCTACGGGGTCGGCGTCGTCACCACGGTGTTCCTGTCGAACGATGCGACCGCCGTCGTGCTGACGCCCGCGGTGCTTGCCGCCGCGCGCCGCGCGAAGGCCGACCCGATGCCGCAGCTGTACAGCTGCGCGCTCGTCGCCAATGCCGCGAGTTTCGTGCTGCCGATTTCGAATCCGGCGAACCTGGTGCTGTACGGTGCACACATGCCGGCGCTCGGCGTCTGGCTCGCGCACTTCGCGGCGCCGTCCGTCGCGTCGATCGTCTGCACGTTCGTGATGCTGCGGATCGTGCAGCGGCGTGCGCTGTCCGGCCGTTGCGAGTCCGGGCTGCCGGTGCAGCCGCTGACCAGCGGCGGTCGCATCGCGCTGGCGGGCATCGCCGCAACGGCCGTCGCGCTGATGGCGGTGTCGGTCGCCGATCGCCCGCTCGGGTTGCCCACCGCGCTGGCGGCCGTCGTCACGGTCGCGTGCGTGGCGATGCGGGATCGCGCGGCGTGCGTGCCGATCGTGCGCGCGATTTCATGGAGCGTGTTGCCGCTCGTCGCGGGGCTGTTCGTCGTCGTCGAGACGCTCGACCGGACCGGCGCGGTGCGCGCGCTGGCGGGCCTGCTGCACCTGCTGATGCAAAGCGGCGAGCACGTCGCGGCGGCCGTGGCCGGCGTCGCGGTCGCGCTGGTGTCGAACGCGGTCAACAACCTGCCCGCCGGGCTGATCGCGAGTTCGACGATCCACGCCGCGCACAGCCCGCAGACGGTGGTCGACGCGATTCTGATCGGCGTGGATCTTGGCCCGAACCTGTCGATCACCGGTTCGCTCGCGACGATTCTGTGGCTGGCGGCGATCCGGCGCGAAGGGCTGCAGGTCGGTTTCCGCGCATTCCTCGCGGTCGGCGCGTGCGTGATGCCGCCTGCGTTGCTGCTCGCGCTGGGCGCGCGGTTCGTGGTCGGCGGCTGACGCGCGATGCGCGTCGCGTCAGCCGTCCCGGCCGCGCTAGAACGAGTACGCGAGCGACGCGAACAGGCTGCGCGGCGCGCCCGGCGTGACCCACAGGCTGTTGTACGAGCTGACGTAGGTGGTGCGATTGAACAGGTTGTTCAGGACGACCGACGCGCGCAGGTGCTTGTTGACCTGCACGTAGCCGTTGAGCTGGACGGTCGCGTAGGCCGGCAGCTCGAAGCCGTCCTGCGTGTTGGCCGTGTTGCCGGCGCGGCGCCCGACATAGATCACGCCCGCGCCGGCGCCGGCCTTGTCCGCGAACGGCAGGGTCGTCTCGTACATCAGCAGCGCGCTGCCGCTCAGGCGCGGTATGTCGACGAGCCGCGCGCCGGGCGTCAGCACCGTATCGCGCGTGATTTCGGCATCGACGTACGCGAGGTTGACGAGGCCGCGCAGGCCGTGCCCGAGGTCGCCGCTCCATTCGAATTCGACACCGCGGCTACGTACTTCGCCGGCCGCGCGCGAGAAGCCGGCATTCGCCGGATCGGCGGTCAGCACGTTGCGCTTGGTGACGTAGAACGCCGAAACGGTCGTGAGCGAGCGCGTGCCCGCCCATTTCGCGCCGGCTTCGTAGCCGTGGCCTTTCTCGGGATCGAACGCGTTGCCGCCGACGTCCGCGCCGTTGTTCGGCCGGAACGAATACGCGGTGTTCGCATAGAACGACCACGCCGGGCTCATTTCATACACGACGCCGAGACGCGGGCTCACCGCGGTCTGCAGCTGGCTCGTCGTCATGCCCTTCAGGCGGTTGTCGATCGACTGGTGGAAGCGATCCCAGCGCAGCCCGGCCAGGATCTTCCAGTGCGGCCCGAACGCGAGCGTGTCCTGCGCGTAGACGCCTTGTCCGTTATCGCGTTCGAGCAGGTTGGTCGCGGTGCGCGGCGCGGGCGCGGGCTGGCCGTAGACCGGATCGAAGATGTCGATCGCATACGGCGCCGCGGCGCTCGGCGTGGAGCGCGTGACGAACTGGTCGTAGTTGAAGCGATACGCGTCGACGCCCATCACGAGCGTATGGCCGATGCCGCCCGTGCGGAACGTGCCGGTGGTTTCGACGCGGCCTTGGAGGTCGTTCGAGTGAAACGCGACCTGCCGGTAGCGGCGCCACAGCGTGCGGCCGTCCGGCTGCAACGCGAATGCCTCGGACGAGCGCCCCGACAGGTCGGTGTTGCGTTGCGCGACGCCGGCATTGATCGACCAGCTGGAATCGATGCGGTGCTCGAGCGTGAACTGATGGCCCGTGTTGCGCACGTCGTAGTCGCCGTCGCGCGGCTCGCCGAGAAAGCGCGACGCGGGGATCACGCCTAGCTGGCCGTTGACCGCCAGCACGCCGCGATCGAGCGGCGCACGCTGCCGCGCGCTCTCGAATTCGTAGTGGAGCGTCGTGTTCGCGCCGATGTCCCACGTGAACGACGGCGAGAACAGGTAGCGCTTGCTCGACACCGTGTCGCGAAAGCTGCCGTTGTTCTCGTTCATCGCGACGAAGCGGTACGCGAGCGTTTTCGTGACGGGGCCGGTCGAATCGAGCGTCTGACGCAACGCGCCGTAGCTGCCGGCCGACACGCCGACGGTGTTCGCGCGGGCGAACTGCGGCTGCTTCGTCGTATAGCTGATGATCCCGCCCGGATCGCCGCGGCCATACAGCGCGGACGCCGGCCCCTTGAGCACTTCCATGCGCTCCAGGTTGACGGTGTCGCGCGGCACGCTCATCCCGCGATTCCACGAAAAGCCGTTGACCAGGTAGTCGGTGCCGGACGTGTTGCCGTCGCCGGCGAAGCCGCGCACCGCGTAGTTGTCCCACAGGCCGCCGAAGTTGTTCTGGCGCGAGACGCCCGCGACCCAGTCGTAGAGATCGTCGCCGCGCGTGGCGGCCACCGTCTGGATCAGCTTCGTATCGACGCTGCTGACCGCGAACGGAATCTCCATCACGTCCGCCTCGCTGCGCGTCGCGCTCGTCGATTCGCGCGTGCGGAACGGCGCCGTCGCGCGTTGCGCGGACACCTCGATGGCGGGCAGCGCCGTTTCCTGCGCGTCGGCTGCGCCCATGCCGGCCGTGCCGACGACGATGGCCATCGGTGCGGCCGCCCAGTTCCTCCTGCTCATACCCGTCCTTTTCCTTTTTTGTGTCGTTCGCGTTCGGGCACGGCGGGCGGCCTCGCGCCGGCATCTGTGTTCCAAACAGTACATTTGCGCGGCAATTTAATGCAAATGAGAGGCATTTGCAATCGTAATTTTGAGATGGGCCCGACGGCACGGCGGTCGTCCGGTTCGGCGCGGTCGCCATTTGAGATGGCGAGTCGTACGGGCAGACGATCTGAGGCTTCGAATGGCGCTCGATGGACGAGCCGCGGCGATCAACTGCCGGAACGGGAGAAGGGCTTGCTCGGCGAGGCGCTGCGGTTGCTCGCCGAGACGCGGGCGCTGGAACTCTGTGCCGAGGTGAACCGGCGGCAGGGCGGCGCCACGCCGGATGTCCACGACTTCAACCTGCCGACGATCATCGAGCTGCAGCGATGCCCGCCCGCTTCGCGTGAGCCCAGGCCCAGGCACAGGCCCAATCCCAAGCCCAAGCCCAAGCCCAAGCCCAAGCCCAAGCCCAAGCCGAAGCCGAAGCCGAAGCCGAAGCCGAAGCCGAAGCCGAAGCCGAAGCCGAAGCCGAAGCCGAAGCCGAAGCCCAAGCCGAAGCCGCCCTCGAGCGACCTCACTGCCTGGATCGATGCCCGCTGCCGGCTACGCCGCCGACAGCGTGACCGACACGCCCGTCGCGGTATAAACCGGCGTGGCCTTAAACCCGTCGACCGTCACCGTCGAGAACTTCGCGGCGGCCGCCGCGCCGTCGATCAGCGCGATGGTGTCGCCGGCCTTCGGCGTATAGCCGTTCACGAACTTCACGTGCAGCGTGCCGCCCGTGACGGTGAGCGGGCCGCCCACGCGCAGGCGTCCGCCGCCGTTGCCGTCGATGTCGAGTTCGAGCGTCGTGTTGTCGAGTTGCGTATAGCGGGTCGCGATCGTCACCGGTGCGTTGGCCGCGATCTTCACGCCGCCGCCCGAGCCGACGTACACGTCGCCGTTGCCGAACGCCGTCGTCGACGCGGCCGCGAGCGTGCCGCCGCTCACCTGCGTGCCGCCCGTGTAGCGGTTGTTGCCCGCCAGCGTCAGCGTGCCGCTGCCTTGCAGCGTCAGCTTGCCGGCGCCCGCGACGTCGTTGCGCCACAGGTCGGCTGCATTGAGCCCGCCCTGCGACGCATCCATCGACACGATCACGTTGCCGTTGAACGCGCCGTAGCCGTCGGCGGCCGCGAACAGGTTCAGGCGGCCCCAGCCTTCCGCATCGTCCATGACCGGATAACCGGACGGCAGTTCGGTCGTCTTCAGCACGACGCGCCGCTGGTCGGCGCTCAGGTACGGGAAGCGCGTCTGCAGCAGGATCTCCGCGCCCTTCGGCACGACCGGCGGCGCGTCCGTCGATTCGATCGCGGCGAAGCCGAACGTCATGCGGCGCAGGAACGCGGCCTTGTTCGTCGCGTAGTCGGCGAACCGGTCAGTGGCCGTCGTACCGGAGTGGGCGAAGGCGGAGAACGTCGTCGCGCTCGTCCCCGTCAGTTGCTGCAGCGCCTGGTGGGCTTGCGTATAGGCGGTCTGCGCGTCATCGGCATACGCGGTCAGGTTCGCCGCGCTGACGGCCAGCGCGAGCATGCGCCCGCCGATCACGTCGAGCGGCGAGTGCATGCCGGCGAGAATCCGGTTCTCGCCCAGTTCGAGGCCGCGGCTGACCATTTCCTGGAAGCGTTCCGGCACGAGCCACGCCATCGTCGTCGCATCGCGCACCGCCTCGGCCGTGTGGCCGCTGATGAAGCCGCCGTCGGTCGCGGGCGTCGTGCTTTCCGCCGGCACGAGCGTCGGCGCGACCACCACGCTGGTGCTCCAGCGGTACGGGCGCGCATATTTGAAGAAGCGCTTCGACGGTTCGGTCGATGCGTTGTTGCCCATTTCGTTGAGCAGGTCGACAACCTTCCCGAAGCTGGCGTTGCCGCTGCTGCTGCCGACGCCGACGTTGTTGCCCGAGTCGTTGTACAGCACCGTCGTCGCATCGGCGGGCACGCTGGTGATGCTGGTCGTCTGCTGGGCCGCGGTGCGCCACGCGGCGGTGAGCGGGCCCATGCCGTCGGTCACGCTGTATCCCTTGCCGCGCCGGTCGTCGTAGTACGCGGCATCGGCCTGCTGCGGCGTGCGAGCGGTCGTCGCGTTGATCACGTACTGCACGTTGGCCGACAGCACCGCATCGTTCAGGATCGTGCCGCACGACACGCCGCTGTTCGGCAGCCCGGAGCAGGTCGACGGCGAGATGGCCGGGAATGTGCCGAACGCCGGCGCGCTCACGCCCGCGTCGACCAGCATCGTCGCCGGCTGCCAGAGATCGAGGAAGCGGCTCACCACGCGCACCGCGGCGTTGGTCGACAGCGTCGCATAGCGCGCATCGCCGCGCTGGTTGGTCGCGACGTTGTCGACGAACGCGGGCACGCTCGGAAGTGGTGCGCTGTCGACGAAGCCGGGGTCGGCGGGCGGCGCGGGAACGGCCGCCGCCAGGGTGCTGGTCGACGCGACATCATCGCCGCCGCCGCAGGCCGCCAGCACGATCGCACTCGACAAGGCTGCGACGTGCAGCGGGAAACGGCTTCGTGACGCAAACATGCAAGACTCCATCCTGATGGTCGAAGATGGCGAATTGTGGTGATGGATCGTTACGCGGCCGTTACGGATTTGTTTCGCGTCGGATGCAAGGCGCGCGAATTCCCACTATCTGGTTAATTTCGGGTGCTGAGCATGTCGGGCGACGGATTCGATGCGTCGATCGAGGGCGCGCGCGGCGGGAGGCTAGGCGCCGGCCGCCCGCGTGTCGAGCCGGAACAGCGATACCGCCTCGGCAAGCCGGCCTCCCTGTTCCTCGAGCGACTTCGAGGCGGCGGCGGCCTGTTCGACGAGCGCCGCGTTCTGCTGGGTGACTTCATCCATTTGCGTAATGGCCAGATTGACCTGCTCGATGCCGCGGCTCTGCTCGTTCGACGCGGCCGCGATCTCGCCCATGATGTCGGTCACGCGCGCGATCGCATGCGTGACCTGGGTCATCGTCTCGCCGGCGTTGTTCGCGATCTGCGAGCCGTCCTGGATTTTCCGGACCGATTCCGAGATCAGCTCGCGAATTTCCTTCGCGGCGCCCGACGAACGCTGCGCGAGACTTCGGACTTCGCTGGCCACCACGGCAAAGCCGCGGCCCTGTTCGCCCGCGCGGGCGGCCTCCACGGCCGCGTTGAGCGCGAGGATGTTGGTCTGGAAGGCGATCCCTTCGATGATCGCGGTGATCTCGGCGATTTTGGTGGAGCTGGCGCGGATGTCCGTCATTGTGTCGACCATCAGGCCGACTGCCGTGCTGCCGCGCTGGGCGACTTCCGACGCGTTGTTGGCCAGCCCGCTCGCCTGCTGCGCATTGTCGGCGTTCAGGCGCACGGTGGAGGTCAGCTGCTCCATGCTCGAGGCGGTCTCCTGCAGCGAGGCGGCTTGCTGTTCCGTGCGGGAGGAGAGGTCCTGGTTGCCGGACGCGATTTCGCCGGCGCCTGTCGCGACATTGCCGGATGCAGTGCGGACTTCCGCGATCAGGCGGGTCAGGTTCGCCTGCATGTCGCGCATCGAAGCCAGGACGCTGCCGGCCGGCGCGGCACCGGTCGACGATCCGGTACCGAGATCGCCGGCCGCGATACGGCGCGCGATGTCGCTGAGCGCGGCAGGCTCCGTGCCGAGCGCGCGCAGCAGGCCGCGGGTGATGAAGACGCCCAGGATCGCGGCGGCGGCTGCCGCCGCGATACACATGACGATCAGCATCAGCCGCTGTGATGCATAGCGGTCGGCCGATTCCGTTACCAGTTGCGCGCCTTGCGTGCGGGCGAACGTCGCATAGGCGTCGGTGGCGGTGACAAGCCTGGCCAGCAGCGGCCGACACTGTTCGTTGATCATCGTGATGGCCTGGTCGCGCCGGTTGTTTGCCGCCGCGTCGACGATGGCGCGCGCCACGGGGCCGTACTGCGCTTCGACCGCGCCGATCTGCCGGACCAGTTCGCGGGCCTTGTCGGTCGCGCCGCTCCCCTCGCGGACCGCATTCGTCAGTTCGCCGAGCAGCGCGCCGACCTCGCGGTCGGCTTGCAGCGCCGCGTCCTTCTCGATGTCCGCGTCGCGCGGTGCGGTCGCGAGCACCTGGTTGCGGGCGGCGATCGCACGCCGGTCGACCGCGACGCGAACCTTGTCCGCCAGGATTGCACGGGCGTTGGTGCCGTTGACGTAATTTTCGAATGCCGCGTTCGCATTGCCGAGCGATACGATGCCGAGAATGGAGACGAGCAGAACCATGCACGTCAGGAGGCTGAAAGCCAGGGTCAGCTTCGTGCGAACCGTTAATCGTTGATCATTCATGTGAGAGTTCCAGTTTCGTTGACATCGAGTAGTTTTCCTTATTATCTGATTGGTGCATGAACAATTCGGGACCGTTTTCCGAGGCAATCGTTTGCGTGTGCTCCGCTGCCGAAAAAATGCAGACCCGATCCGTGGCCGGTCAGGCCACGCGAGCGTGTTGCTCGGTTTCTGCGCAACACACGCGGTTCCGGCCTTCGCGCTTCGCACGATAAAGCGCCATGTCCGCCTGATGCGACAGCGCATGCACGGACGGGGGACGCGCGCGATGACCGGTCGCGCAGCCGATGCTGACGGTGAAGGCCGGCACGGTTTCCGCGAACCCGTCGAGCCGGTTGCGTTCGACTTCGCGGCGAATCGCCTCCGCGACCTGCGCGGCCCCGCTTTCGTCGGTGTCCGGCAGCACCGCGACGAACTCCTCGCCGCCGTAGCGCGCGGCGAGATCGCCGCGCCGCCGCGTGTGGGTGCGGATGCATTCGGCGAGAAAGCGCAGCGCCGTGTCGCCTTCCGCATGCCCGTGCCGGTCGTTGTACTGCTTGAAGTGGTCGGCATCGATGAACAGGATCGACAGGCTGCCGTTGCTGCCGCGCTGCAGCCGTTCCCATTCGTCGGCGAGCGCGATATCGAGCGCGCGGCGGTTGCATAAGCCCGTCAGCGGATCGGTCCGCGTGAGGTCCGTGAGCAGCGTCTGCTTGCGCAGGTTGTCGCGCAGCGCAAACGCCAGCAGCCAGACCACCGCGCAGAAGAATGCGCTGATCACGGTGGCGGACACGCCTACCGTCCACGACAGGCGCGTGATGCTCGCCAGCACGTCGCGCTCGGCCGGCGCGACGACGGCGATCAGCGGCGTGCCCGGCACCCGCTGGTACGTATACAGCCGCTTGGTGCCGTCGATGATCGAACGCGCGGGGTAGAAGCCCGACTCACTGTGCACCATCCGCTCGAACGCTTTCGAACGACGCAGGTGGTTCATCTGGTTGTCGTTCAACGACGGATTTCTCGCGAGGATCGCACCGTCCGCGCGCAGGATCGCGCTGACCCCGTTCGGCCCGACATCGAGGCCGGACAGGAGCTGCTCGAAATAGGCGATGTCGATGGCGACCACCGCGATGCCGTTGAACGTATGGTCCGGCCGTTCGATGCGCCGCGACAGCGCGATCGATTCCTTGTCGCCGCGCGAGCGCGCGCGATAGGCCTCGGACACGTAGAGGCCGACGTTGTCGGCATCGCGATGGACCTTGAAGTAGTCCCGATCGCTGAAATCCCAACGATGGGTCGTGCCGCAGCAGCCGTCGATCAACTGGCCGTGGCGGTCGGTCACGCCCATGCCGGTCACGTATTGCGCGGCGGTGCGCTCGAACAGCAGGTCATGCCGCAGCCCGGCATCCATGCGCCGCACCGCGGGCTTGCCGAGATCGGACGCGAGCGCGACCAGTGCGTTGTTCGACGTTTCGACGGTGCGCGCGATCTGGCTCACCAGCACGGCGGCGACGTTGCGCGACGTCTCGTGAGCATGCTCGATCACTTCGCTGCGCCCGATCCACAGTGTCGCCGCGCTGATTCCGAGCGCCGCCAGCGACATCAACGTGCCCAATGCTCCGACGACAAGATGGTTGCGTCCGGCCCAGTCGGCGATTTTCTCGATCGAGGTGGTTGCGGGCATGCTCGTGCTCGTATGGGCAGCCGGTTGCAACGGCTCCGGCGCGGGTCAAATCCGGGTTAACGGCACGGTTAACAGAAAATCGAGGCCGGCGGGGCCGCCAGTGGGCGCGGGCAATCGCGCGCGGGAGCGCAAACGTGTGCGAGCCCGCGTGGCCCGTCCGGCAAAGCGTTGCATCGGGCGTTCACCGCGCCCGGAACGATGCGCGGCGACACGCGCCGCCGGCACGTCGATTGATAACCCATCGACATCAATCCTTCCAAAAATTGCACTTATCGTTTGCGCGGCGACGAGCGAACATGCCGGAAAACGACAATCGATCCACCCCTCCCGCGTATTTCCGGATTTTCAGGAGACACCCGATGCACCCCTCGTCCAGCCTTCCGAACGCACGTTCGAAGGCCGCTGCGGTTTTCCGCGTCACCGCCGGGAATTTTCTCGAGCAGTTCGACTTCTTCCTGTTCGGCTTCTACGCCACGCAGATCGCCAACGTTTTCTTTCCCGCACAAAGCGAGTTCGCGTCGCTGATGATGACCTTCGCCGTGTTCGGCGCCGGCTTCCTGATGCGGCCGCTGGGCGCCATCGTGCTGGGCGCGTACATCGACGACGTCGGCCGCCGCAAGGGCCTGATCGTCACGCTGTCCATCATGGCGAGCGGCACCGTCCTGATCGCGTTCGTGCCGGGCTACGCGACGATCGGCCTGCTGGCGCCCGCGCTCGTGCTGCTCGGGCGGCTGCTGCAGGGCTTCTCCGCCGGCGCGGAACTGGGCGGCGTCTCGGTCTATCTCGCCGAACTGGCGACGCCGGGCCGCAAGGGCTTCTTCACGAGCTGGCAATCCGCCAGCCAGCAGGTCGCGATCGTCGTCGCGGCGGGCCTCGGCTTTGCGCTCAATCAATGGCTGAGCGCGTCGGCCATCGCCGCATGGGGATGGCGCGCGCCGTTCTTCGTCGGCTGCATGATCGTGCCGTTCATCTTCATGCTGCGCCGTAACCTGGAGGAAACCCAGGAGTTCAAGGCGCGCAAGCATCGCCCGGGCATGAAGGAAGTGTTCGGTACGCTGGTGCAGAACTGGGGCGTCGTGGTGGCCGGCATGATGCTGGTCGCGATGACCACCACGAGCTTCTATCTGATCACGGTCTACGCGCCGACCTTCGGCAAGACGGTGCTGCACCTGAGCACCGCCGACAGCCTGCTCGTGACGCTCTGCGTCGGCGTGTCGAACTTCGTGTGGCTGCCGATCGGCGGTGCGCTGTCCGACCGGATCGGCCGCCGGCCGCTGCTGGTCGGCATGACGGTGCTCACCGTCGTGACCGCCTACCCGGCGCTGTCGTTGCTCGCGCACGCGCCGTCGTTCGTCAACATGCTGCTCGTCCTCCTGTGGCTCTCGTTCATGTACGGGATCTATAACGGGGCGATGGTCGTCGCGCTCACGGAGGTGATGCCGGTGCAGGTGCGCGTCGCAGGCTTCTCGCTCGCGTACAGCCTCGCGACGGCCGTGTTCGGCGGCTTCACGCCGGCCATTTCGACCGCGCTCATTCACGCGACCGGCGACAAGGCCGCACCGGGCTACTGGATGAGCTTCGCCGCGGTGTGCGCGCTGCTTGCGACGTTCGCGCTCTATCGTCGCCACACGGCGACGCTGACGCCGGCGCATTGATGCCCGATCCATCCGGAATGCTTGCCAACACCTACGAATCCGCACGACCACGACCACGATCATGAGAAACCTGCTCCCGAAATTTTGCGCGGCCGCGCTCGTCCTGGCCACGGCAGTGGCTGCCAACGTGCAGGCCGCCGAACTGCACGTGATGAGCTCGGGCGGCTTCACCGCCGCCTACAAGCTGCTCGGCCCCCGGTTCGCTGCCACCACGGGTAACACGCTCGATACCGCGCTCGGCCCGTCGATGGGCAAGTCGCCCGAGGCGATTCCGAACCGGCTCGCGCGCGGCGAGCCCGCCGACGCCGTCATCATGGTCGGCTATGCGCTGGACGACCTGATCAAGCAGGGCAAGGTCATCCCCGGATCGCGCGTCGAGCTGGCCGACTCGCGTATCGGCGTGGTCGTGCGCGACGGCTCGGCAAAACCCGACGTCGGTTCCCCCGAAGGCCTCAAGCAGGCGCTGCTGCACGCGAAGTCGATCGCCTACTCGGACAGCGCGAGCGGCGTGTATATCGAACGCGAGCTGTTCAGGAAGCTCGGCATCGAGGACCAGGTGAAGTCGAAGGCGAAGATGATTCCGCGGATTCCGGTGGCATCGGTCGTCGCGAACGGCGACTACGAGATCGGCTTCCAGCAGGTGAGCGAGCTGCTGCCGGTCAAGGGGGCGACCTTCGTCGGCAAGATCCCCGAATCGCTGCAGTCGGTCACGCGCTTCGCGGCCGGCATCCCCGTCGGCGCGCAGCATCCGGCGGAAGCGAAGGCGCTGCTCGACTATCTCGCGTCGCCCGACGTGCAGGCCGAGGTGAAATCGACCGGGCTGGATTCCGTCCCCGCTCATTGAGCCTGATCGACGGGAAGGTTGGCGTCAGACCGCCTTCCCGTCACCGTCACCGTTGCCGCCGGCATCCGCGGCGGCACGGTCCGCATCGACCCCGTTCGGGGCGACCGGCCCGCCGGCAGCGAGCCGCTGAGCAAGACGCGCACGATCGCACGCACCTTCCCACATCGACACGAAGATCACCGCGCACGCATTGCTGATCACGCTCGTCAGCGCACGCGCCTCGGACATGAAGCGATCGATGCCGACCAGCAGTGCCACCCCGGCGACGGGCAGGTCGGGCATGACGGCGAGCGTGGCGACCAGCGCGACCAGCCCGCTACCGGAAACACCGGCCGCGCCCTTGGACGTGACCAGCATCACGGCGAGCATCAAGGCGATCTGCGACGCGGAAAGGGGCACGTCGCATGCCTGCGCGATGAACAAGGCCGCGAGCGTCAGATAGATCGCGGTGCCGTCCAGGTTGAACGAATAGCCCGCCGGCAGCACGAGCCCCACGACGCCCTTGTCGCACCCGAGCGATTCCAGCTTGACGATCAGGCGCGGCAGCACGGGCTCCGACGACGACGTCGCGAGGACGATGAGCAACTCTTCGCGCAGGTAGCGCAACAGCCGCCACAGCGCGAAGCCGTGCAGGCGCGCGAGCGGCGCGAGCACCAGCGCGACGAATAGCGCGCAGGCCGCATAGAAGGACACCACCAGCTTCGCGAGCGAGCCGACCGAGCCGATCCCGAAGCGGCCCACCGTGAAGGCCATCGCGCCGAATGCGCCGAGTGGGGCGAGCCGCATGATCATCGCGAGCACGCGAAAGATCACCTGGGCGACCCCGTCGATCAGCGCAAGAACGGGCTGGCCGGCCCGCCGGTGCGCATTCAGCGAGAAGCCGAACAGCAGCGACAGCAGCAGCACCGGCAACACCTCGCCTTGCTCGAACGCGCCGAGCATCGTATCGGGGATCACGCTCAGCCCGAATGCCACGAGCCCGCGCGGCTGCGCCTCCTTCGCGTACTGTGCGAGGATGCTCGCATCGAGATGATGCACGTCGATGTGCAGGCCGGCGCCGGGGCGCAGCACGAACGCGATGACGAGCCCGATCGCGAGCGCGACGGCGGTCAGCAGATAGAAGAGCGCCAGCGCCCGGACGATCGTGCGGCCGATGGCCTTCCCGTTCGCCAGTGACGTGATGCCCGAGACGATCGTGCAAAAGACGATCGGCGCGATGGTCATCCGCACGAGGCCGACGAACGCGTCGCTGAGGGGTTTGAGCATCGCGCCTGCGGCCGGCCATGCGTGACCGACGGTCACGCCGAGCAGCATCGCGAGCAGGACCTGCACGTAGAGCGATTTGAGCAGCCTGGCCAACCTCACGGAACGGTCTTCCTTCGTGTCTCTTGTGTCGTTGTCACACCGATGCATCGCTGCTTGCGATGCCGTCACGCTTCGCGTCGACGATCATCCGGTGAAATGCTTCGGCGGCCGGCGTGAGCGGCCGTCCGCGCCGCTTGACGATGCCTACGCGCCGTTTGACGACCGGCTCGACGAGCGGCACGCTCGTGAGAATGGGGTGGTCGTGCCCGGGCATCGCCATCGAGGGCACCGCGGCGACGCCGAGCCCCGCCTCGATCAAGCCGAGCAGGGTCGTCACGTGGCGCGCTTCGCACACGCTCGGCCCACGCGGCGCCACGGCGGCGAGCGCCTGGTCGAGCAACAGGCGGTTCCCGGAAGTCTTGTCCACCGACACGTAATCGTGCTCGTACAGTTCGTTCCAGGTCACGCGCTTCTTGCGCGCGAGCGGATGGTCGCGGCGGCAGGCGGCGACGAAGCGCTCCTGGAGCAGCATCTTGAACTCGATCTCGGCTTCCTGGCTGCCCATGAAGCTCACGCCGAAATCGGCTTCGCCGCTGATGACGGCGCCCAGCACCTCGTTCGCGCTCGCGTCCAGCAGCTTGACCCGGATGCGCGGAAAGCGCTGATGATAGCGCGCGATGATGGCCGGCAGAAAGTAGTAGGCCACCGAGGGCACGCACGCAATGGTCACGTGGCCCAGGCGGCTCGACGACACGTCGCGAATGCCGAGCAGGGCCGCGTCGAGATCGTCGAGCAGCTGTTCGGCGCTCTGCGCGAACACGCGGCCGACCGTGGTGAGCGCGACGCGACGCGTGGTGCGCTCGAAGAGGCGCACGCCGAGCGCTTCCTCGAGCTTGTCGATCCGGCGACTCAACGCGGGCTGGGAAATGCTGACCGATTCCGCGGCCTTTCGGAAGCTGCCCGTTTCCACGACCGCGCGAAACGCCTGCAAGTCGTTCAAGTCGAAGTTGATCCCCACGGGCGCGTCTCCGCATCTCAGATGGGGCGTATTTTGCATGATTTCGCCGGGCCGACCGTATCGGCGCGGCACGCATCCGCGCAACCCTTGATCGCAACCGCGTGCGTGAGGGGCGGCCTAGCCGTCGATCCACCGTGCGTCGATGTCGAGTGGGGCGTCGCGGCCCCGGGCCTTACGGCGCAAGCAGGTCGCGCGCGGCCAGATTGGCATACAGCGCGCGCACGCCGAAGGTCCACGGCGCGATCTCGGTGCACAGCCGCACGGTGTTGACGAGTGCGCCGAGTGCGGGCGTGGAGACGGTGACGCGGTCGCCCAGGTGATGCGTGAATCCGCCGCCGGGCGCGTCGCGGTCCTGGATCGGCGAGAACATCGTGCCGAGGAACAGCATGAAGCCGTCCGGATACTGGTGATGCGCGCCGCAGGTTTGCGCGACGAGGTCGGCCGGGTCGCGGCTGATCTCGCGCATGTGGCTGATGCCGTCGAGGACGAAGCCGTCGTCCGCGCCTTCGACGCGCAGCGACACGCTGGCCTGCCGTACGTCGTCCAGCGTGAAGCCGTCGTCGAACAGCCGCACGAACGGGCCGATCGCGCACGAGCCGTTGTTATCCTTGCATTTGCCGAGCAGCAGCGCCGAGCGGCCTTCGATGTCGCGCAGGTTCACGTCGTTGCCGAGCGTCGCGCCCACCGGCCTGCCGTCGCTGGAAACCGCGAGCACGATCTCCGGCTCGGGGTTGTTCCATACCGATACCGGCAGCAGCCCCACGTCCGCGCCGAAGCCCACCGCCGACATCGGCTGCGCCTTCGAGAACACCTCGGCATCAGGGCCGATGCCGACTTCCATGTATTGCGACCACGCGCCGCGGCGCTCGAGTTCCGCCTTCAGCCGCATCGCGGCGTCCGAGCCCGGCACGATTTTCGACAGATCGGTGCCGATGGTGGCCGCGTGGTCGCGCGCACGTCCGCTGCTTTCACCGGGTCGCCGCCGGCCTGTTCCTCGATCACGCGCTCGATCAGGCTGACGGCGAAGGTCACGCCGCAGGCCTTGATGGCCTGCACGTCGCACGGCGCGAGCAGGTGGGTCGCGCCGCGCGTGCCGTCGAGCGCCGCCTGCAGCAGCGGCTCGACGCGGCCGAGCGATTCGCCGGGCGCCGTGCGGGCGAGGGCGGCGGCGTCGGGGCGGTCGAACAGGTCCGCGGTGGTCGGTACGGTGCGCGTGATGTCGATCACTTCGCCGTCGCGCACGGCAACGACGCTCGGGCCCGCATGGGCGCCGTCGTGCCGCCACACACGGCCGATCAGCAGCGCTTGCGCCAGGTCGTGCGGCAGGCAGTCGGAAACGGAAAGAGTACGCATGGTCGGCTCGGCAAGGGTCGTGGGCAGGGAGGGTCAGTGCGAATGGCGCGGGTTGCCGCGCTGCTCGATCACCTTCAGGTACAGCGTGGCCGGTTCGAGGCAGCCGCCGGTGGACAACTGGCCGACGAACTGGCGATAGAGTGCCTGCCACGGCGTTTGCGCCTGCGGCACCGTGCAGCTTGCCGTCTCGCGGCGGCGCGCGAGTTCATCCTCGTCCACGAGCACGTCGACGCTGCGGCGATTCAGGTCCACGCGAATGCGGTCGTTCGTGCGCAGCAGCACGAGGCCGCCGCCGACCGCCGCCTCGGGCGACACGTTCAGGATCGACGGGCTGGCCGACGTGCCGCTCTGGCGCCCGTCGCCCAGGCAGGGCAGCGAGCTCACGCCGCGCTTCACGAGTTCGGCCGGCGGCGCCATGTTGACGACTTCCGCGCTGCCCGGATAGCCGACCGTGCCGCAGCCGCGAATCACGAGGATGCAGCGCTCGTCGATGTTCAGCGCGGGATCGTTGATGCGCGCGTGGTAGTCCTCGGGGCCTTCGAACACGATCGCGCGGGCCTCGAACGTGTTCTCCGCGCCCGGCTCGGCCAGATAGGTCCGGCGGAACGCTTCACCGACCACCGACATCTTCATGATCGCGCTGTCGAAGAAGTTGCCCGACAGCACCATGAAGCCGGCGCCATGCTTGAGTGGCGCGTCGGGCGTGCGGATCACGTCGCGGTCGGCGTCGGGCGCGGTGTCGGCGATCTCGCCGATCGCGCGGCCGGACACGGTCACGCAGTCGCGCCGCAGCAGGCCGGCCGCATCGAGCTGGCGCAGCACCGCAGGCACACCGCCGGCGCGGTGGAAGCTCTCCCCGAGGTATTCGCCGGCCGGCATGCAGTTGACCAGCAGCGGCACGGACTCGCCGAGGCGCTGCCAGTCGTCCAGGCTCAGTTCGACGCCCATGTGGCGCGCGATCGCGATCAGGTGCGGCGGGCAGTTGGTCGAGGCGCCGAGCGCGGACGCGACGACGATCGCATTCTCGAACGCCGCGCGCGTCATGATCGCCGACGGGCGCACGTCTTCGCGCACGAGCTCGACCGCGCGCTTGCCGGTGGCGTACGCCATCTGGCCGCGCTCGCGGTACGCGGCGGGGATGCTTGCGCAGCCCGGCAACGACATGCCGAGCGCCTCGGCCAGGCTGTTCATCGACAGCGCGGTGCCCATGGTGTTGCAATGGCCGATCGACGGCGACGAGGCCGTGGTCAGCCGCATGAAGCCTTCGTAGTCGATCTCGCCGGCGGCGAGCAGGTTGCGCGCATGCCAGATCACCGTGCCCGAGCCGACGCGCTTGCCGTCGTGCCAGCCGTCGAGCATCGGCCCGCCCGACAGCACGATCGCCGGCAGGTCGACGGTCGCGGCCGCCATCAGGCAGGCGGGGGTGGTCTTGTCGCAACCGGTCGTCAGCACCACGCCGTCCAGCGGAAAGCCGTGCAGCACTTCCACCAGCCCGAGGTAGGCCAGGTTGCGGTCGAGCGCGGCGGTCGGCCGGCGGCTTTGCTCGGCCAGCGGATGCACGGGGAATTCCATCGGAATGCCGCCCGCGTCGCGGATGCCCGCCTTCGTGCGCTCGGCCAGTTCGATGTGGTGGCGGTTGCACGGCGCGAGGTCGCTGCCCGTCTGCGCAATGCCGATCACGGGGCGGCCCGACTGCAACTCCTCGCGCGTCAACCCGTAGTTCATGAAGCGCTCGACATAGAGCGCGGTCATGTCGGCATGCGCGGGATCGTCGAACCATTCCTGGCTGCGCAGGCGGCGAGGGGGCTGTGACATGGCGGGCTGTCTCCGAAGGGGCCTCGTTCATTGTTGCGCACCGGATTGGTACCGGTAACATCGAGCGGATGTTAGCACGGGGTTTTTGCAGCCTAAATGCCAATATGGTTGCAGAGTGGCGGAAATGCTTGCTGGAGCATTTCATGTTCTTTCCCTGCGGCGTTCGCCATAAAATTAGCCATCAATGATCTGGCTGGGGCGATGTTCAATATTTCACAAAAGATCTAATTGGGTTTTATCCGGTAATTGTGTTTTTTATGCTTTATGTGCAGCGTTTGTCCTCTGGGTATATCGAAAATTGTGCGGTTTTGTGTGCGGAGGGATTGTCCGGGGGTGAGTGATGCGACAATAGCCAATTCGGAAAATTGAAGAGGGTGATCGATATGGTAGGCAGCAATAGTTCGCGGCTGTTATCGGATGAGATAACTGTATTTGAGACCGGCGACCCGAATGAGAATCCGTGGGTTTGGGGCGTACCAAAGATCGAGTCGATCGAGGTAGTACCATATGATTCGAAGTGGCCGGAATTATTTCTTGCGCTGAAAGCTGACATTGAAACCGCTCTGGCGGGAAATTTTTTGAACATCGAGCATGTTGGTTCCACTGCCGTACCTGGGCTCGCCGCGAAACCAGTCATCGACATCGATTTGATAGTCGAGAATCCGCACGCGGAAGCGTTGTATGTGCCCGTGCTGGAGGCGATGGGTTATACGCTCACGGTTCGTGAACTGTCGTGGTATTAGCATCGGATGCTTCGTCTGGATTCGCCGCGCGTGAATCTGCATGTGTTTGGCCCGAATTGCCCGGAGCATGTTCGTCACATTCTCTTTCGGGACTGGCTTTGCTCACACCCTGAAGATCGACAGCACTACGCACTGACGAAAGCGCTGGCGAAAAATCGCGTTGATAATGTTCAATCTTACAACGAAAAAAAGCGTGATACCGTTGAGGAAATTTACCGAAGGATATTCGAGTTTCACGGGTTGCCGAAGTCTGATTCGACTGATTGAAATGGTATGGAGGTGAAGTTAATTGGAGGGGCTCTGATATTTGCCGGCCTCGCAACAACCTGGCAGTACCCGCGCTACAGTTTTTCTTTTCTTTTTCATCGGCCGATCAATCGCATGCCTCGCCAACGAAGTCGCCGAGCGTCCCTCGGGGCAGCTCCCCGGTCGATTCGCGCGACATCGATCGGGCGACGATGCGGCAACTTGTTTGTGCTTGTGATACAGTCAGCAGCGGCGTATCACCGCGCCTCCATTCCGCGGAAAGGGTTCACACCCAGGTCGACCGTCTCACCGCATATTCATGCGACTCCCAGCCGACAAGCGGATACGGCTGCCTTTGGAGATCGTATGCCTCAAGATCCTCGCGCCACGGCGCAAAACGGTCACATCGACCTCGTTCGGCAGCGCAAGCGTGCCAAGCAACTTCTCAAGCAGCTCCAGGCGGGAATTCCGGTTGGCGGACCAGGCGAAAATTTGCGTCGTGCGGCTTCCCCCGTGCTTGCTGACGCTCAATGGCTGATCGCTCGCGAACTGGGATTTGCCAGCTGGCCGAAACTCAAGTCTCATGCGGATGCCATCGAGTTCGCCGCACGGCATCCGGAATTTGCCGCCAATGACACGGCTGATACCCAGCACTGGCGTTGTGGCAACGACATCGCGCATGGTCTGGGCGTGGCCGGGTTTCGGGGGGAATTCCACGTGTTCGCCGATCCGTACTGCATGGGACCCGTTCCCAGGTTGGAGCCGGAAGCATTCATCGACACGCGTTGCGAATTCATCAGCCAGTGTTTCGGCATCCCGCTGGCGACGGTTCGACGGCGCGCGCTAACCGAGTATGGCGCGTTGTCGCAGCTGTCCCGGGCCAGGCACGCCGTACTGTGGTGCGAAGCGGATGCTTACGATCAGCTTTTCCTGATAGCTGTGCTTGCCAACATGACGGGACGGCCGCAATCGCTGGAGTTGGTCGAGGTCGACAGCGTGCCGGGCGTCGATCGATTCGTCGGCATGGGGCAATTGACGCCGCAGGTGCTTGCGTGGCTTTGGCCACGCCGTCGTGAGCTGACTGACGACGTGTTCTCGCTCGCTCGCGAGGCTTGGGACGCCTATCGCGATGCGACTCCACTTGCCTGGGCCGCGCTTTGCAAAGAGGCGAGTCCCAGCCTTCCGCTGTTGGCCCCGGCACTGAAACGCCAGTTGCAGGAATTGCCATCGGTACGTGATGGCCTCGGTCTGACGGAAAGACTCGCCTTGGAGATCATTCGCGACGGTGACGGGCTTGCGTTGTCGCAGGTGTTCGCCGAGTTGAACCTGTGTCGCGATCCGCTGCCGTTCCTCGGTGACGCAATGTTCCATGCGATGATGCGCCCGCTGGCAGAAGGCGACCGTCCGCTGATCAAGATCCATGACGACCATCCCGAGCGCGAAAGGTGCATCGTTGGCCTGACGCCGCTTGGCGAGCAGGTGCTGCAAGCAAACGCGAATTGGCAGGATCATTGCGACGTACCGCGATGGGTAGGCGGCACACAGATACTGCCGCGCACCACCCACTGGGCCCTGGATGACGATTGCACACCGGTGCAACGCCGTCGATTCAGCTAACGACGGTCGGTCCGGCCGCCTGCAATCAATCGAATGATCGGTGAACTTGGCGTCAGTGGATGTCTATACGCTTTGAGTGCGATCGCTGGGCTTCCGTGCATCACAACGAGTGCATCGCACCGACCGCAACGGCGCGTTCAGCGCCGTTCGCGTCGCCCCGGAACGGCCATTCACTGTCGCATGCCGATCCCGGCATCGGGATCAACGCTCGAGAACATTGCCACTACGCCCCGATTGCCCGCTCAAACATCGGGCGGCAGGGTTGAAAATCCATAACTCTACGGTTATCATTGAGATTCATAACTTTTGAGCTATGCATTGGACCCTACTGCCAACGACCTGTTCGCCGCGTTGGGCGAACCGACCCGCCGGGCAATCTTTCAACGGCTTTCGCATGAAGGCGGGCAGACCGTCGGACGATTGACCGCGCATGCGGGCGTATCGCAGCCCGCCGTGTCCAAGCATCTGGCCGTCTTGCGACAGGCCGGGTTGGTGGAAGGGCGCCCGGAAGGACGAGAAACCTATTACCGTGCCCGACCGGAGGGACTCGCGCCCTTGGTCGACTGGATCGGTGTCTACGGCGTCTTCTGGCGGGATCGAATCGACGCGTTGTCGGACTTGCTGGACCGGATAGACACATGACGGCATCGCGAGAATCGCACAGCCTGGTCGTGGAGCGGAATCTTCGGCATCCGCCCGACAAGGTGTGGCGCGCGCTCACGCAATCGTGGTTGATCGAGGAGTGGCTGATGGCCAACGACTTTGTGCCTGAGGTCGGTCACCGCTTTACGCTGCGCGCGCAGCCGTTGCCCGGATGGTCGGGTATCACGAATTGCCAGGTCATCGCGGTGGAGCCGGAACGGCTGCTCAGCTATCGCTGGGGCGATGGCACGGAATCCGCGAGCGGTCTGAAGACGATCGTCACCTGGACCTTGACGCCACATGAGGGCGGCACCTTGCTGCACATGGAGCAGTCGGGTTTTCCGTCTCCGACGGCACTCAGCTACGTGCGCCTCGGCGCGGCCTGGCCGCGCTTTCTGGACAAACTGGATCAGCTCATCGGCTAGTTCCGGCGACTGAACATCAACGCTCTGTTTTCTTCCCGATGGGGCCTGCCTGCTGGCCGGCCCCAGGGGTAATGCTTGCCCGTCGCGAGCCATCGGCTTCGGCCGTACGTCCAAAGGAATAGCAGGTATGTCGACTGTCCGAATCGCAATCATCTATCACAGCATGTATGGCCACACTGCCAGGCAGGCTGATGCGGTGCGCGCCGGTGTAGAACGCATTCACGGCGCGGAAGCGCTTCTCTTGACCACCGAGGAGGCGTCTTCTCGCTGGGACGATCTGGCATTGGCTGACGGCATCATCTTCGGCTCGCCCACCTATATGGCCAGCGTGTCTGCAGCATTCAAGACTTTTCAGGAGGCGACCTCGAATGCGGTCCTGGCCAAAGGCGCATGGAAAGACAAGGTCGCCGCAGGGTTTACAAACTCGGGCGCTCACGCCGGCGACAAGCTTGCCACCCTGATCCAGATTGCGCTGTTTGCCGCCCAGCACGGCATGCACTGGGTCAACCTTGCACTGCCGCCCGCGAACAATTCGACGACCGGCTCGGATCAGGACTTGAACCGTCTCGGATTCTGGCTCGGTGCAGGGGCGCAATCCAACGTCGATCAGGCGGCCGATATCGCGCCACCGGAAGCGGATCTGGCGACGGCAAGCCATCTGGGGCAACGCGTGGCAGAGGTCGCCATGCAGCTGATGCGTGGGCGGGCTTGAAGGTTGTCACGTAACGGCAAGTGGTCGCGAGGACGGTCGCGGGCTACGCGATGGCGGGATCGTCGCGTTGAGCGCTGCCGTCTCCCGAACCGGCCGGTTTCGCCCCATCGTTGCGGTTGGCGTGTACGGGCGGGTTTCAGCCAATGAGTCATCCGAAATATTCATCGGGGCCTGCCACGGGCGGCCGGTCAAGGTGGCCGTGGGTTGATCGAGAGTGGAAACCTGCGTCGTGCGGGTTTTGAATTATTCAACGACTGCGAATATGAAAATGAGTGAGATCAGGGTCTCTCGGCCCGAAGACGGTGCGCGCGCAGTGGAAATCTGGCGGCGTGCAGTTGATGCGACACATGATTTTTTGTCACCGGAGGATCGCCGCGCGATTGACGAGATGGTATGCGGCTTTTTGCCTCAAGTGCCGCTTTGGCTCGCCGTCGATGCCAATGATTATCCGTTGGCCTTTATGTTCATCGAACACGGGCACATGCAGGCGTTATTCGTTGATCCGGCGTGTCGAGGGACTGGCATTGGCGCGGCGCTGGTTCGCCACGGCTTGACGCTTCACCCGAACATGACGACTGACGTTAATGAACAGAACGGTCAGGCAATCGGGTTTTATGAAAACCTGGGCTTCCGGCGCATTGGCCGTTCCCCCGTCGACGATCAAGGCAGGCCGTACCCGCTGATTCATCTTGAATACCAAGGTTGAACAGGATCGACATGATTTCAATGAAGCAGGAGAAGCAATGATGAAGGTCGGATTGGTGGGATGGCGCGGCATGGTCGGTTCGATGCTGCTGAAGCGGATGCGCGACGAGGGCGATTTTTCCAGAATATCGCCGACGTATTTCAGCACGTCCGCTGCAGGGCGCACGTATCGTGACCCGCTTGGCGTCGAGCACGCTCTGCTCGACGCGAACTCGGTCGAAAGACTGGGCGAGATGGATATCGTCATCACCTGTCAGGGAGGCGACTATACGAAGGCGGTTTATCCGTTACTGCGCGCGTCGGGCTGGAGCGGCTTCTGGATCGATGCGGCGTCCGCGAAGCGGATGGATGACGACTCGATCATCGTGCTGGACCCGGTCAACCGTGAGCAGATCGAGGCCGGCATCGCCGCGGGCGTGCGCAACTATATCGGCGGCAACTGCTCGATCACGCTCTCGCTCATCGGCCTGACCGGACTGTTTCGCGCCGGACTCGTCGAATGGATGAGCATGATGACGTACCAGGCGGCGTCGGGCGCCGGCGCACAGCATGTGAAGGAACTGCTCGGCCAGATGTCGGCCGTCGCCAGACGGGTCGACGACCATCTTGCCGCACCCGCCACGCCCGTGCTCGATGTGCTGGCGAAAGCACAGGCAGCATCGCGCGCCAGCGATTACCCGATCGAAGCGTTCGGCGCGCCGCTCGCGGGCAGCATCATTCCGTGGATCGACAGCGACCTCGGCAATGGCATGAGCCGCGAGGAATGGAAGGGCGAAGTCGAGACGAACAAGATTCTCGGGCTGCCGCCGGGCACGATTAGAGTTGACGGACTCTGCGTTCGCGTCGCTGCGCTGCAGAGCCACTCGGCCGCGATCACGCTGAAGCTGAAGGAGAACGTCGAACTCGATCGTCTCGAAAGGTTGATTCGCGGGGCACACGAGTGGGTCGATTTTGTGCCGAACACCCGGGAGGAAACGATCCATCGATTATCGCCCGCCGCCGTCAGCGGATCGCTGAAGATCGGTGTGGGCAGACTGCGTCGCCTCAACGTCGAGCCGCGGATGTACAGCGTGTTGACCACGGGCGATCAATTGCTCTGGGGGGCGGCTGAACCGCTGCGACGCGTGCTGAACATGATTCTGAACGCGCAGTAGGCGTCGAGCGAGCAGGGCGTTTCAGCGATGGCGGAGCGACGTGAACTGCCATCGTTCGATCCTTCGATGATGGCTTCGTCCTGATACGTGGAACGCCTCACCCGATGCAGGTGGCGTCGACACGCCTCGTGTCTAGAATCCTGAGAGAAAAAACATGAGTGACATCATCATCGCAGGCGTCTTTATCGGTCTGATTGCCACGGCGCTGTCGGATTTGTGGGCCATATTCCTCGAAAAGGCGTTCAAGCTGCCGAACTACGGCTTTGATGTCGTGGGCCGCTGGATTGGGCACATGGCACGCGGACAATTCTTCCACAAGCCGATTTTCGCGTCGCCTCCGATTCCGGGCGAAAAAGCGATCGGCTGGATCGCACATTACGCATTGGGCGCTGCGTTTGGCTTCTTGCCGATCCTGCTTGGTGGCGGCACGGACTGGATTGCCAATCCGACGTGGGCAGTTGCAATCGCTGCAGGTCTTCTGACGCTCGCGGTGCCGTTCTTCATCGTCGTTCCTGCGTTCGGCATGGGTGTCCTGTGCTCGCGGACGCCGGATCCCTGGGCGGCACGTCGCCAGGGCGTGATCTCGCACCTGTACTACGGCATTGCGCTCTACATCGGCGCAATCTTCTTTTCGGCGGTGATGCGCTAAGGAAGGTCGAGGGTGAAGGCAGCAATCATGCCGGCATGTACTTTTCGGCCGCTTCCACGAATCGATCACGAGTCTTGAGATGAGTGTTGCTCAATAGACCCGCCAGCTTCTTTGGGGTGTTTATCCGGTAACAATTGCAATGATGCAGAACGTTGTGAAAGTCGAAGTCGCCAACGAAGTGTTCCGTATCGGCCGGACAAAAAACGACGAAGGAATGCTGGTCAAGAAATTCTTCGTGGTTGCCGAGTTGGGAAGCGGGGAGTTGTACGTCCACTTACCCGGTTTCCAAGGCTGGGAGATTCAGGTTCGTCCTGAAGCAGACGATGTCATTCTGTTCGATACTGGCGAGCTCGCACAGGAACGTGCTGAACGCGTGTGTCAGTACGTGAAAGACGATTTGGCAACCGGAAAGCCGCTGAATATGGATGTGTGGCAATTTCTCCGGATGGTGCACGACAGGAAACCCTAGGCGCCGCTGCATGACGTGCTTTACGTGAAAACAAGGCAGGGCCAGCGTTGCTCGCTGACATGCTTGGGGTTTTCGGCGTGCGGACTCAGTCGAGTGGGCAACCGGACTGCTCGACGAGCCAGTCAATTAACGCTCGAACTTTCGGCGGAAGGAGCCGATTCGGCGGATACAGGAGCCAGACTGGCCCGCTGTAGGCGCGCGGCTCGAATAGCCATTCGGGCAGGATGTGTACCAGCGTGCCGGCGCGGAGATCGTCCCCTATCGCAAACTCCGGCAGGCTTGCCACGCCCCAATCGTCCAGTGCAGCCTCACGCCGTGCACTCACATCATTCGCGATATAGCGTCCTTTGACATCGACGGTCTCTACTTGGTTACCTTGCCGGAACGTCCACCGATTGTCGTCCGGTGCATCGCCGAGAAATAGACAATCATGCTGCGCAAGATCGTCTGGAACGACGGGCATACCTCGTGCACGCAGATAGCCGGGAGAGGCGCACGGCATCCACCGTACCGTGCCGAGTTGTCTTGCGACAAGGCCTTGTGGCGGTTTCGGGGTTGGCCGCACGACGAGATCGACATGATCACGAATCGGATCCAGATCGCGGTCGTCAAATATGACCTTGACCTCTACTTCCGGGTAGGCGCGCAAGAATCCTGGAATCTTCGGGTGAATCAGGCTCTTCGCTAGCGAAATCGGCGCGCCGATGCTGACTCGGCCGCGTGGCTGCGCTGTCAGCTGGCTTGCCGCGTCGACGGCTCCGGACGCTGCCTCCATCATGTCCCTGCAGTAACGATAGATTTGCATGCCGGACTCCGTCAGCCGGATGCGTCGGGTCGAGCGTTCGAACAATCTCACGCCCAGCGCTCGTTCAAGCCGCTGCACTTGACGGCTGACTGTCGAAGGTGTCGTGCCAAGCGGCCGCGCGGCTGCCGAGAAGTTACCGGCCTCGACCACCTGGGCGAAGGCAGCGAGATCCGGCAACAACGGGAGAAGTTCGGTCGGTGTCATGGGGGTAGCAAAGGTAGGCGGGATGTCCGTTCAATTTATGCGCGAGACGCACAAAACTTGTTCGCTTCGACCGGATTATCACTGTCGGTGCACTGCCGGACAATGCGGATCTTTCGTGTGGGAGATTCGTCATGCGCTTCCGGTTCAATATATCTGCCGATCTGTTGTTGCTTGTCGTGGCTTTTATCTGGGGCACCAGCTATGCCGTGGTGAAAAGCGCATTGGTCGTCTACCCGGTGTTAGCTCTTTTGGCGTTGCGCTTCGGCATCACGTTCGTGCTGCTGTCGCCATCCCTGTGGTCGATACGCGGGTTGTCGCTTTCTCAGTGGGGCAGGATCGTCGGTGCCGGGTGCGTATTGCTCGGGATTTTCTTGGCCGAGACGTTCGGTGTGGGGATGACGACCGCCTCGAACGCTGCGTTTCTGATCAGCCTGTGCGTGGTGATGACGCCGCTGGTTGAATGGGCATGGCTCAGACGCATGCCGCGCGGTATCGAGTGGGCGGCAACCGGACTTTCCGTTCTGGGCGCCTTTCTGCTCGGAGGAGGGCGATTCCATTTCACACCGGGTGATGCGCTGGTGGTACTTGCCGCGCTGTTACGCGCGATCAACGTGTGCGCAACGAAACGCGTCATGCAGAATCAGGCCGTGTCTCCACTGGCAATGACGGCCGTGCAATCCGGCGTCGTGTCGCTTGGCTGCGCCATGCTCGCCGTGAGCGTCGCGAGGTCGCAATGGCAGCCCTTGCCTGCATTCGCCGGAAATGAAACTTTTTGGATGATCGTCGTTTACCTGGTCGTCGGCTGCACGTTGTTTGCGTTCTTTGTGCAGAACTACGCGGTCAGTCGCAGCACCCCGACACGCGTCGCGCTATTGATGGGCAGCGAGCCGGTTTTTGGTGCCGTGTTCGCATGTGCATGGCTTGGAGAACGTGTATCCGTGCTCGCATCGATCGGCGGCGGGCTGATCGTCCTCGCATCGTTGCTGGCATCGATTCACGGAAAGGATCGGCGCAACCGGGATGCCATTTCGGAAGTTGAGGAGTCGAAAACGGCTGGCCACCTGACGTACGAACGTCGAGAACGCCAAGCGCTGTGAAGCGTCAAGCGGTTGTTTCTCGACGCAGGGCGTCTCCCCATCCGCGTAGTGAGCCCGATATCAGTCAGTGGGCAGCCGATCCGCAGCGCTCGCCCGGATCGGTTTCGCAAACGATGCGGTGTTCAGGAATGGAACGCATGATATGGACCGATCGGTTCCTGTTTCAACGTGCGCTTTCCGGCCGGGCAGCGCAATGCCGTCGTCGCGGACGGCGCGCGTCCGCCGGCTCAGTCCAGCCCGCCCTGGCACAGATACTTGATCGACAGGTAATCGTCGAGCCCATAGCGTGAACCTTCGCGGCCATAGCCCGATTCCTTCACGCCGCCGAACGGCGCGGCCTCGCTTGCGAGCGCGCCTTCGTTGATCCCGACGATGCCCGTTTCGAGCCGTGCCGACACGCGCGCGATGCGCCGCACGTCCTGCGTGTAGAAATACGCGGCGAGCCCGAACGGCGTGTCGTTCGCGGCGTCGACGGCTTCGTCCTCGGTATCGAAGCGAAACAGTGCGGCGATCGGGCCGAAGGTTTCCTCGCAGGTCAGCTGCATGTCGGCGGTGGCGTCGGCGAGCACCGTCGGCGCGTAATAGTTCGCGCCGAGCTCGGTCAGGCGCTTGCCGCCCGTCAGCACGCGCGCGCCGCGTTCAACGGCATCGCCGACGTGGCGCGCGATCTTGTCGACCGCACGCGCGTTGATCATCGGGCCGATCTGCGCGGCCGGGTCGGTCGCCGGCGCGACCTTCAACGCGGCGACGCGCGCGGCGAGCTTCTGCGCGAACGCATCGTAAACGCCGGCCTGAACGTACACGCGATTCGGCGAGACGCACGTCTGCCCGCCGTTGCGGAACTTCGCCGCCATCAGCCCGTCGACCGCGGCATCGAGCTCGGCGTCGTCGAACACGATGAACGGCGCATTGCCGCCCAACTCGAGCGAAAGCTTCTTCAGCGTCGCGGCCGAATCGCGCGCGAGCAGCTTGCCGACGGCCGTCGAGCCGGTGAACGTGATCTTGCGCACGCGGCTGTCGGCGAGCCAGTCGGCGGCCGCGTCGATGCCGCGCTCGCGCGACGCCGTGATCAGGTTCAGCACGCCCGCCGGCACGCCCGCTTCCTGCGCGAGGAACGCGAGCGCGAGCGCGGTGAGCGGCGTGTCCTCCGCCGGCTTCGCGACGACCGTGCAGCCTGCCGCGAGCGCCGGTGCGATCTTGCGCGCGATCATCGCGAGCGGGAAGTTCCACGGCGTGATCGCCGCGACGACACCGATCGGCTCCTTCACCGCACTCAGCCGCTTGCCGCGCTGCTGCTGCGGAATGATGTCGCCGTACGTGCGCGTCGCTTCCTCGGCGAACCACAGCACGTACGACGCGCCGTACGCGACCTCGCCGCGCGCTTCCGCGAGCGGCTTGCCCTGTTCGCGCGACATCAGCTTCGCGAGATCGTCGGTATGCGCGACGATCGCCGCGTGCCATGCTCGCAGGATCGCCGCGCGGTCGCGAGCGGGCGTCGCGCGCCAGGCGGGCAGTGCGCGTACCGCCGCGTCGGTCGCTGCGCGTGCGTCTGCGGCGCCGCTGTCGGGTGCGTGGGCAACGGTGTCGAGCGTGGCCGGATCGGTGACGGTGAAGCGGCGGCCGTCGAGCGCATCGCGCCAGGCGCCGTCGATCAGGTTGGCGGTGCGAACGAGTTCGGTTCGGGACAGCGTAAGCGGCATGACAGGTCCTTGGATGAAGCGGTTCGGCGGCGACGGCGGCGCGGCAGGCGCGCGACTGTCCCGTACGGACAGCGAAGCTGCCGTATTCGCGGGTGCCGCGCGCGGTGCGTCAGTGACGTTCGCCGAACAGCGATTCGAGCGGGTAGTGCCGTTTGACGAACGGCGACTTGATGATCACGTAACTGAAATACTTCTCGATGCCGATGTTCTGCTCGAGCAGCCCTTCGACGATCGTCTGGTAATGGCTCACGCTGCGCGTGATGAACTTCAGCAGATAGTCGTAGCCGCCGCTCGCGAGGTGGCATTCGACGATCTCGTCGACGTTGCGGATCGCCGCGACGAAGCGGTCGAAATCCTCGCGTCGATGGTCGGCCAGCGTGACTTCGGTGAACACGACCTGCACGTCGCCGAGTTTCTCGAGCTGGATGTGCGCGCCGTAGCCGCCGATGTAGCCGGCCTTCTCGAGCCGCTTCACGCGGATCAGGCAGGGACTGGGCGACAGCCCGACCGCATCGGCCAGCTCGACGTTGGTCATGCGGCCGCGCTTCTGCAACTGGGAGAGGATGCGCAGGTCGATGCGATCCAGCTTGCTGTCCGTCATGTTCACGTGCGTCGGGAGTCGGAAAAATGGAATGTCCGGTTACTTTAGAGTCGAAAGATATCCGCCACAAGCCCGGCTTTCCCTCGGCCCGTCAGGCCGGCTGCGCGTGCGCGGCGTCGAGCGCGCGCTGCACGCCCGATTCGGCCAGCACGTCGTCGAGCGTGTCGCGCACGCGTTCGAACAGCAGGTCGAACTCGCCCGCGGTGAAGCTCAGCGCCGGCGCGAAGCCGAGCACGCCGTCGCCGAACGCGCGGAACACCACGCCGTTCGCGTACGCGGCGGCCGCGATCTTGTCCGGCACGTTCAGCACCGGGTCGAAGCGCGTCTTGTGCGCCTTGTCGGCGACCAGTTCGAGCGCGCCGAGCAGGCCGACCGAACGCGAGTCGCCGACGAGCGGATGCGCGCGCAGCGCGTCGAGGCCCGCCGCGAAGCGGGGCGCCATCGCCTGGCCGTTCGCGAGCAGCCCGCCTTCGTGATAGAGCTTCAGCACCTCGAGGCCGATCGCCGCGCTGACCGGATGCGCGGAATACGTATGGCCGTGGCCGACCACCGGCGAATCGGCGCGGTCGCCCGCGATCCCTTCGTAGATTTCGTCGGACATGAGCACCGCGCCCATCGGCGCATAGCCGGCCGTCAGGCCCTTCGCGACCGTCATCAGGTCCGGATCGACCTGTTCGGCCTCGCAGGCGAACAGCGGGCCCGTGCGGCCGAAGCCGGTGATCACCTCGTCGGCGACGAACAGGATGCCGAGGCGCCGGCACGCATCGCGCATCGCCTTCAGCCAGCCGACCGGCGGCACGATCACGCCGCCGGAGCCTTGCACCGGCTCGCAGAAGAACGCGGCGACGTTGTCCGCGCCGAGTTCGGCGACCTTCGCTTCGAGCGCGGCGACCGACGCGGCGATCAGCGCCTGCGGATCGTCGCCGAGCGGATGGCGGTACGGGTAGGGCGACGGAATGTGGTGCTGATCGGCCCGCGGCAGGTCGAAATGGCGATGGAACGCCGGCAGCGCGGTGAGGCCGGCGCCGATCGACGACGAGCCGTGATAGCCGCGCTCCAGCGCGATCATGTGCTTTTTCGACGGGCGGCCGGTCGCGTTGAAATAGTGCGTGATGAAACGGATCGCGGAATCGACCGCGTCCGAGCCGCCGAGCGTGAAGTACACGCGGTTCAGCGACGGCGGCGCGAGCGCGGCGAGCCGTTCGGCGAGTTCGATTGCCGGCTGCGAGCCGAAATGGAAATAACCGGTCGCATAAGGCAGCTTCGCCAGCTGGTCGGCGGCGGCCTTCACGATGCTGTCGCGGCCGTAGCCGACGTTCACGCACCACAGGCCCGAAAACGCGTCGAGCAGCGTGTGGCCGGCGGCGTCGCGCAGGAACACGCCGTCCGCGGATTCGAGCACGGTGACGCCGCGCGCCTCGTGCGCACGGTAATTGACGACGGGGTGGATCAGGTGTTGACGATCGGCTTCGATCAGCGCGGCTTGGTTCATGGGAAGGCGGGACTCTCGTCAGGTGTCAGCGGTGAGTTCATGCTAACGGGCGAGAAATCCGGATGCGTCTTCAATTTGCGGCCCGAAACGTATGCGCGCGGCGTTTGTGCGGGGCGCTTCGGCATTTTCTGCTGCGCGCCCCGTGCGGCCGGACATGGACGTCAGTAGCCGCGCGCGCGATCGACGACGCCGATCATCGGCTGGCCCGCGCGATGGCGCGCGAGGTTCGCGAGCACCGCGTCGACCGCGGTGTCGGGCCGCGTCGCGCTGGCGATGTGCGGCGTGATGCGGATGCGCGGATGGGTCCAGAACGGATGGCCGGCCGGCAGCGGTTCGGGATCCGTCACGTCGAGGACCGCGCTGTCGAGGCGGCCGCTCGCGAGCGCCGCGAGCAGCGCGGCTTCATCGAGCTGCGGGCCGCGCCCGACTTGCACGAGCGACGCGCCGGCCGGCAGCGCATCGAACACGCGTGCGCCGAGCAGTCCGCGCGTGCTGTCGGTCAGTGGCAGCAGGCAGATCAGGATGTCGGTGCGCGCCAGGAACGCGTCGAGCGCCGCGTCGCCCGCGTAGCAGTCGATGCCGTCGAGCGTGCGCGGCGTGCGGCTCCAGCCGGCGCACGGGAAACCGAAGCGCCGCAGCGTGTCGAGCACGGCCTGGCCGAGCGTGCCGAGCCCGAGCACGCCGATGCGCCGCGACGCGGCCGCGCGCACCGGTTTCTCGTGCCACACCTGCTCGCGCTGCTGCGCGGCATAGTCGAACAGGTCGCGATGGATCGTCAGCACGGCCTGCGTCACATACTCGACCATCCCTTCGACGATACCGGGCTCGATCATCCGCACGACCGGAATGTGTGCGGGCACGCGCGACAGGTCGAACTGGTCGATGCCGGCGCCGACCGAGAACACGACTTCGAGATTCGGCAACAGCGCGACCGGATCGTCCGGCGGCTGCCAGGCGGCGAGATAGCGGACGGCCGCGGCGTCGCCGAGGTCCGGCCAGATCCGGAACGGCAGATCGGGCGCCTGTTGCGCGAAGCGTGCCGCCCACTGCGCGCCGCGCACCGGGTCGGCCTTGTAGAGAAAGCTCATCGTGTGTCCCGTTCAGCCGAGCGCCTGGCTCACGATCGCGAACGCGCGCAGCGCCGGGTCGCGCGCGGGCGTCGTGCCGCGCGCCATCGTGACGACGGTATCGACGCGCGGCAGCCCGAGCCCGTCCAGCCAGTCGGACAGCCCGCTGTCGCTCGGCAGGTCGACCCGCACGAACATCCCTTCGTTCAGCGCGAGCCAGTGACTGATCAGCGCCTGCGCGCGCAGCGCATCCGGCGCGATCACCGGGCCGATCACGTGGCCCGGGCCGAAGCGGCGGAACAGTGCGAAGCCGAGCAGTTCGCCGTCGCGATCGAGCGCGATGCCGTTCGCGACGTCGAGCAGCGCGTCGGTGACCGCGCCGCGTTCGTAGCCGGCCGCGCGCGACGCGAGCGCGGCGAGGCGCGGCCCGTCGTTGGTGCCGAGCGGGCGCAGGCGCTCGCCGGGCGGCAGCGAGATCAGCGGCGGCCGGAACGCCGCGCCCTGATGCTGGTTGATCGTATCGATCGGCTCGAAGCCGAACGCCGCGTACAGCGGCTCGCGTCCCGGCATCGCATGCAGAAACACGGTGCGTGTGCCGAAGCCGTCGAGCGCGCGGGCGAGCAGCTCGCGCTCGATGCCGCCGCCCGCGCGCTCGGGCGACACGATCACCATGCCGAGCGCCGCGTGCGATTCGCCGAGGCGCCAGCCCAGCGCGGTCCCCACGACGCCGGTCTCGTCTTCGGCCACGATGCCGCCGCCGAGCTGGAGCACGAAGCGCCAGTCCTCGAGCCGGTGCGGCCATTTGACCGCCTCCGACAGCCGATGGGCGGCAGGCAGGTCGGTTTCGGCGAACGGGCGATAGGTGAGCGTGCGGGAAGGGTTGAGGTCGGACACGCCGGACTCCGGATGGGTGGAAATGACGCATTCACTCTGCCAGCGCGGGTGCGGCGCGGATAGGACGATTCGCCTGTTTTCCGCCGCTGACGGGCGCGCCCGCGAGATCGATGCAAACCCGTTCGATCGACGCGGACGAACGCGCGGATCGTGCCGGCGCGGCCGGTCAATCCCGCCACTCGTGCTGTGCGAACGCCACTACGATTCATGCACGGCGGCGCTGCCGCCTGCCGGCGGGCCGCACGGTAGGCGAGCCCGCTGCGGCAGCACGGCGGCCACCGGCCGGCCCCGCCCAGCCGCGCCGCGCCCGATCGCACCGCAGATCGTGCTGCATGCGCCGGGCAACTTGCGGCGATTGTGCGTTTTGAGCGGCGCCGAACGATGCGCGCACGACTTTTTGCCCTGATTCAATTTCGTTAAACCCAGCCCATCCCCGGCCCTGCCGGGGCTTCACACCGACAGGACCTGACCATGATCCAGTTTGAACCGAAGTACATCACCTTCGACTGCTACGGCACGCTGACCCATTTCCGGATGGCCGAGACGGCGCGCGAAATCTATGCGGACCGCCTGTCGCCGGCCACGATGGAGACCTTCGTGCGCGCGTTCGCCGCCTATCGGCTCGACGAGGTGCTGGGCGCATGGAAGCCGTACCGTGACGTCGTCGTCAACTCGGTCCGTCGCACCTGCGCGCGGCTCGGCGTGACGTTCGACGAAGCCGAGGCCGAGCTGTTCTATCACGCGGTGCCGACCTGGGGCCCGCACCCGGACGTGCCGGCCGGGCTGTCGCGGCTGGCGTCGAAGTACAAGCTGGTGATCCTGTCGAATGCGATGGACGACCAGATCATGAGCAACGTCGACAAGCTCGGCGCGCCGTTCCATGCGGTGTTCACCGCGCAGCAGGCGCAGTCGTACAAGCCGCGCATGCAGGGCTTCGAGTACATGTTCGACAAGCTCGGCTGCAAGCCGGAGGACGTGCTGCACGTGTCGTCGAGCCTGCGCTACGACCTGATGACGGCCGAGGATCTCGGGATCAGGCACAAGGCGTTCGTGAACCGCGGCCACGAGCCGGGCACGCCGTTCTACAACTATTACGAAGTGTCGGATATTGGCCAGCTGGCGACGCAGCTTGGCCTGTAAGCAGTACGTCGGCTGCGCGGCGTGCGTCGCGCGGGCCGCTGCCGGGCGGCCGCGCGACGGGAAAACCCGCCCATGCGGCCGGCGCCGCAGCGGCGCACACGGGTGCGCGCCTTGCACCGCACCGTCGGGCTCCACGTTTCGACGCATCGAGGCCGCGACCAATCCTCTGAACTTTCACGGGCACCTGCCGCGCGCGGTGGGCCGCCGCGCATCGGCACGCAGCCGGTATGGGGCGACATCAGTCGACATCAGCCGACATCGACCCGCACGCGCCGGCTGCGCCGATGCACCGCATGCGTGCGGGATGCGCGTCGGATCGGCGCGGCGAAACCGGCCGGAGTGCACGCAGCAAATCATGCTGCGCAGGCCACCCAAAACGGTCGATTCGTATCGTGAGGGCGGCCCGAATCGGGACAACCGGCATTTTGGCGATGCTTAAATGAATTGCATGTGAACGACGCCGCGCCCGCCACCAGCACGCGGGTGCGGCGGGATTGAACAACCACGCTGGACCCAAGACCCCACTTTCCACAGTCAGGAGCAGTTCGGATGAGCGACGATATCGACAATGGCGGCAAGGGCGGCTTCACGCGCCGCGACATGATGAAGGTCATGGCGGCGAGCGGCATGATGGCCGCCGGCGCCGGCGGACTGCTGATGACCCCCGGCGCCGCGTTCGCCGCGCCCGCGCCGAAGCGCGGCGGCAAGATCCGGGTCGCGAACGAAGCCGGTTCGACGGCCGATACGCTCGACCCGGCCAAGGGCTCGACGGGCGCGGACTATACCCGCTTCTTCATGTTCTACAGCGGCCTCACGCAGCTCGATGCGAGCCTGACGCCGCAGATGAACCTCGCCGAATCGCTGCAGACGACCGATGCGAAGACCTGGATCATCAAGCTGCGCAAGGGCGTCACGTTCCACGACGGCAAGCCGGTCGGCCCGGCCGACGTGGTGTTTTCGCTGATGCGCCACAAGAACCCGGCCACCGCGTCGAAGGTCAAGACGCTTGCCGAACAGTTCACGGATGCGAAGGCGAGCGGCCCCGACGAAGTCACGTTGACGCTCGCCAGCGCGAACGCCGATCTGCCGGTGATCCTCGCGACGCCGCAGCTCGTGATCGTCAAGGACGGCACGACCGACTTCTCGACCGGCATCGGCTGCGGCCCGTACAAGCTGAAGTCGTTCAAGCCGGGCGTGTCGACCGTCGGCGTGCGCAACGACAGCTACTTCAAGCCGGGCAAGCCGTATCTCGACGAGATCGAGCTGATCGGCATCAGCGACAGCGCCGCGCGCCTGAACGCGCTGCTGTCGGGCGACGTGCACCTGATCAACGCGATCGATCCGCGCTCGACGCAGCGGGTCTCGTCGACGCCGGGCTACGCGCTGAAGGAAACCAAGTCGGGCCTCTATACCGACCTGATCATGCGCAGCGACAACCCGATCGTCTCGAGTCCCGATTTCGTCGAAGGGATGAAGTACCTGTTTGATCGCGAGCAGCTCCGCACCGCGGTGTTCCGCGGCTACTCGGTGATCGGCAACGACCAGCCGATTCCGCCGGGGCACCGCTACTTCAACGCGTCGCTGCCGCAGCGGCCGCACGATCCGGACAAGGCGAAGTTCCTGCTGCAGAAGGCCGGTGCGCTGGGCGCCACGCTGCCGCCGATCTATGCGACGTCCGACGCGAACGGGTCGATCGAAATGGCCGTGCTGCTGCAGCAGGCCGGCCAGAAGATCGGGCTGAACCTGCAGGTCAACCGCGCGTCGCCCGACGGCTACTGGTCGAACCACTGGATGAAGCACCCGCTCACGTTCGGCAACATCAACCCGCGCTCGAGCGCCGACGTGCTGTTCACGCAGTTCTTCAAGTCGGATGCGCCGTGGAACGAGTCGGGCTGGAAGAACGCGAAGTTCGACCAGTTGTTGCTCGCCGCGCGCTCGGAAACCGACGACGCGAAGCGCAAGCAGATGTACGGCGACATGCAGGTGATCGTCGCGCAGCAGGGCCGGGTCGGCATTCCGGCGTTCATCAGCTTCCTCGACGGCTACGACAAGCGGCTCGCGGGCCTCGGCTCGATCCCCACCGGGCCGATGATGGGCTTCACGTTCGCCGAGAACGTGTGGTGGAACGCATGACGTTGTGGCTGGCCGCCGTCGCGCGGCCGGTGCGGGCCACCGCGCCGGCCACGCGCGGGCTTTTCAGGAGTGCTTCTCCATGAACCGAATTCTCATCGGGCTGATCGGCCGGCGCATCGCGGTCACCGCGCTGACGCTGCTGATCGTGTCCGCGATCATCTTCACGATCACGAACCTGCTGCCGGGCGACGCCGCGCAGGCCGCGCTCGGCCAGTCGGCGACGCCGGAGACGGTCGCCGCGCTGCGCCAGCAGTTCGGTCTCGACATGCCGGCGCACGTGCGTTACGTGCACTGGCTCACCGGCCTGTTGCACGGCGATTTCGGCCGGTCGCTGTCCGGCGACATGCCGGTGTCGGAGCTGATCGGCGGGCGCCTGCCGAAGTCGCTCACGCTGGCGGCGATCACGACCGCCGTGTCGGTGCCGATCGCGCTGCTGCTCGGGATCCTCGCGGCCGTCAAGCGCGAGTCGGTGATCGACCGCGTGATCAGCCTCGGCACGCTGTCGCTCGTCGCGACGCCGGAATTCCTGATCGCGACGGTCGCCGTGCTCGTGTTCGCGGTGAAGCTGCGCTGGCTGTCCGCGCTGTCGTACAGCGGCCCGATCGAAAGCCTGCACGATTTCCTGCGTGCGTACGCGATGCCGGTGCTGACGCTGTGCGCGGTCGTGATCGCGCAGATGGCACGCATGACGCGCGCCGCGGTGATCGAGCAACTGAGCGCGTCGTACGTCGAGATGGCCGTGTTGAAGGGCGCGAGCCCCGCACGCGTCGTGCTGCGCCATGCGTTGCCGAACGCGATCGGCCCGATCGCCAATGCGATCGCGCTGAGCCTGTCGTATCTGCTCGGCGGCGTGATCGTCGTCGAGACGATCTTCAACTATCCGGGCCTGGCGAGCCTGATGGTCGACGCCGTCAGCAACCGCGATTTCCCGTTGGTCCAGGCGTGCACGCTGATCTTCTGCGTCGCTTACCTGACGCTCGTGCTGTTCGCCGACCTGTGCTCGATCGTGTCGAACCCGCGATTGCGCACCTGAGTGTTTCGTCTTCCTTCCGAGATGCCGCCCATGCAACCGATCGAACCCGTACAACGCAGCAGCGCGCTGCCGCCCTCCGGCGACCCGCCCGTGGGGCGGGGCAGCGTGCCGCCTGTCGCGCCTGCGCCCGACCAGCCGCGCAAGCGCCGCGCCGTGCGCATCACCTTGACCGCCGGCGGCCGCGTCGGCCTGTCGATGGCCGGCCTGATGCTGTTCGTCGCGGTGTTCGCGCCGCTGATCGCGCCGCATGACGTCGGCACGATCGTCACGCCGGACGTGTTCGCGCCGTTCAGCGCGAAGCTGCCGTTCGGCTCCGACTTCCTCGGCCGCGACATGCTGAGCCGGATCCTGTACGGCACGCGGCTGACCGTGCTGCTCGCGCTCGCCGCGGTGCTGCTCGCCGCGGTGACCGGCACGACGCTCGGGCTGCTCGCGACCGTGTCGGGCCGCGCAGTGGACGAGACGATGAGCCGGCTGCTGGACGCGCTCACGTCGATTCCGTCGAAGATGTTCGCGCTGATGTTCGTCGCCGCGTTCGGCTCGTCGCTGCCGCTGCTGGTGCTCACCGCCGCGGTCAGCTACATGCCGGGCTCGTACCGGATCGCGCGTGCGCTGGCGGTCAACATCAGCACGCTCGAATTCGTGCAGGTGGCGAAGGCGCGCGGGGAAAGCGCGCTGTACATCGCGTGCGTCGAGATGCTGCCGAACATGATCCACCCGATGCTGGCCGACACCGGGCTGCGCTTCACGTTCGTCGTGCTGCTGCTGAGCGGCCTGAGCTTTCTCGGGCTCGGCGTGCAGCCGCCGTATGCGGACCTCGGCTCGCTCGTGCGCGAGAACATCGCGAGCCTCGGCGACGGCTCGGCCGTCGCGATCATGCCCGCGGTCGCGATCGCGATCTTGACGGTGGGCGTCAACCTGTTGATCGACGGCCTGCCGCATCGCGGCCGCCGCAAGGGCGCGGCCGGCGCCGCCGGAGGACACTGATGCGACACGAATCGAACCCGCTCGTCGAGGTGCGCGGGCTGCGCGTGGTCGGCGGCCGGCCGGGCGGCGAGGAAACGACGATCGTCCACGGCGTCGACTTCGAGATCGGGCGCGGCGAGGTGCTCGCGCTGATCGGCGAATCGGGCTCCGGCAAGACGACGATCGCGCTGTCGCTGATGGGCCATGCGCGCGCCGGCTGCCGGATCGCCGGCGGCTCGGTGAAGCTCGACGGCACCGACGTGTGCACGCTTTCCGCGGAGGCGCTGACCGCGCTGCGCGGCCGCAAGGTCGCGTATATCGCGCAGAGCGCGGCCGCCGCGTTCAACCCGTCGCGCACGATTCTCGACCAGGTGATCGAGAGCGCGCTGATCCACAAGACGCTGACGAAGCGCGACGCGCAGGCGAAGGCGGTCGAGCTGTTCCGCGCGCTCGCACTGCCGGAGCCGGAGACGATCGGCAAGCGCTATCCGCACCAGGTGTCGGGCGGTCAACTGCAGCGGCTGATGGCCGCGATGGCGCTGATCACCGATCCGGAGCTGGTGATCCTCGACGAGCCGACCACCGCGCTCGACGTGACCACGCAGATCGACGTGCTGCAGGCGTTCAAGAACGTGATCCGGCGCTACGGGATGAGTGCGGTGTACGTGTCGCACGACCTGGCCGTGGTCGCGCAGATGGCCGATCGCATCGTCGTGCTGAGCGACGGCGTGATCCGCGAGGCGGGCGACACCGAACAGATCCTGCATGCGCCCGCGCACCCGTACACGCAGAGCCTGATCGCGGCGGTCACGCCGAACGATGCCGAACGCGACGCGCAGGCGCTAGCACAGGAGCCGGCCGCGCCGGCGCCGCTGCTCGAGGTGCGCGGCGCGATCGCCGGCTACGGCGGCCGTACCGCGAAAGGCTGGCCCGCGAAGGTGATCCTGCACGAAGTCGACCTGCGCATCGGGCGCGGGCAGACGGTCGGCGTGATCGGCGAATCGGGCTCCGGCAAGACGACGCTCGCGAAGGTGATCGCGGGCCTCGTGCCGGCGACCGGCGGCGCGATCCTGCTCGACGGCGAGCCGCTCGCGCGCGATATCGTCAAACGGACGAAGGAGCAGCACCGCCGCGTGCAGATCGTGTTCCAGAACGCCGATACCGCGCTCAATCCGGTGCATACCGTCGAGCGCACGCTCGCGCGGCCGCTTGCGTTCTATCACGGGATCAAGGGCGCGCGTGCACGCCAGCGTGTCGCGGAGCTGCTCGAACTCGTGCGGCTGCCGCCGGCGGTCGCCTCGCGGCGTACCGGCGAGCTGTCGGGCGGGCAGAAGCAGCGCGTGAACCTTGCGCGCGCGCTCGCGGCCGAGCCCGACCTGATCCTGTGCGACGAGGTCACGTCGGCGCTCGACACCGTGGTCGGCGCCGCGATCATCGAGCTGCTGCGCGACCTGCAGGCGAAGCTTGGCGTGTCGTACGTGTTCATCACGCACGACATCGCGAAGGTGCGCGCGATCAGCGACGACATCGTCGTGCTGTATGCAGGCCGCCGCGTGGAGACGGGCAGCCGCGACGCGCTGTGCGCGCCGCCTTATCACCCGTATTCGCATCTGCTCGTGTCGTCCGCGCCGGAGCTGCGCGCGGGCTGGCTCGACGATGCGACCGAGCGTTGCCATCGGCCGCTGGTGCCGATCGGCGAGCGCGAGAACGAGGCCGAGCTGTGTCCGTTCCTGTCGCGCTGCGCGATGCGCGTGGACGGCGTGTGCAATCGCACGGCCCCGTCGTTGCGCACGCTCGGCAACGGCGCGCAGGTGCTGTGCCATCGCAGCGAGGAGGATCTCGCGCGCTTCCAGGCGGAGCCGGAGCCGGTGCCGGCAGGCGGCACGACGGTGCAGCCGGTCCGGCTGTAATGCGCGCCGTCGTTCGTTCATCGCACCCGCCCGCGCCGGCGCTCGACGTTGCGCATAGTGTGCTGCGGCAGGCGGGCAAAACGGCAAATGACACGTGTGGCGCGCACGAATACGCGACAACTGCGCTTTTTGATGATGATTAAATGATTCTCATTGGACGGTCGCCGATCGTCGTCGCCGGAATACGCGAGAAGAATTCGATGAAACTGGAATCGTACTGGCTGGACACTCGTCCCGCGTTTCGCGCCGGCAGCGAAGGGCCCGTCGACGGACGCGCGGACGTGGTCGTGATCGGCGGCGGCTTCACCGGCTTGTCGGCGGCGCTCGCGCTCGCGCAGCGCGGCGTGTCGGTGGTCGTGCTCGAAGCCGCGCAGGTCGCCGGCGAAGCGTCCGGCCGCAACGGCGGCCAGTGCAATACCGGTGTCGCGCAGGATTATGCGTCGCTGGCCGAGCGCATCGGCGTCGAGCAGGCGAAAGCGTTCTACCGCGCTTACGCAAGCGCGGTGAAGAGCGTCGAGACGATCGTCGCCGAACAGGCGATCGACTGCGATTTCCGGCGCGCCGGCAAGCTGAAGCTCGCCGCGAAGCCGCAGCATTTCGCGGGGCTTGAAAAGACCTTCAACGCGTTGCGGCGTGACGTCGATCCGGACATCGAACTGATCGAGCCGTCACGCATCCGCGACGAAGTCGGCTCCGACGGTTTCTACGGCGGGCTCCTGCAGCGCAACGGCGCGCAGATGCACATGGGCAAGTTCGGCGTCGGGCTCGCGCAAGCGGCCGTGCGTGCCGGCGCACACGTGTACGAGCACGCGGCCGTCACACAGCTCGACAGGCTGGACGGCGAGCGCCACCGGATCACCAGCGCCCGCGGCACGATCGTCGCCGACCGCGTGCTGGTCGCGACCGGCGCATCGCAGCACGGGCCGTTCGCGTGGTTCCGGCGACGCATCGCGCCGGTCGGCAGCTTCATCGTCGTGACCGAGCCGCTGCCCGACGCGCAGTTGAACCGGCTGTTTCCGCATCGACGCGCATACGTCACGTCGCGCCAGATCGGCAACTACTTCCGCGTGACGCCCGACAACCGGCTGCTGTTCGGCGGCCGCGCGCGCTTCGCGATGTCGAGCCCGCGCTCCGATGCAAAAAGCGGCGACGTCCTGCGTGCGGGCATGGCCGGCTATTTCCCGGAACTGGCGAACGTGCGGCTCGACTACTGCTGGGGCGGGCTCGTCGACATCACCGCCGACCGGCTGCCGCGCGCGGGCCAGCACGACGGCCTCTATTACTCGATGGGCTACAGCGGCCACGGTGTGCAGATGTCGGTGCACATGGGCCGCGTGATGGCCGACGTGCTGTATGGCGCGGCCGCGTCGAACCCGTGGCGCGAGCTCGAATGGCCGGCGATACCGGGCCATTTCGGGCACGCGTGGTTCTTGCCGCTCGTCGGCGCGTATTACCGGATGCAGGATTTCCTGCATTGAAGCGAGCGCCGGGAGAATTCGATATGACAGTGCAATTCATTGGCTCGGTTGGCTCGCCGCGTGGCGCGCAGCCCGTGTCGCCCGCGATCGGCGACGTGCTGCGCACGATCGATGCATCGTTCGCGCAGCCGCTGAACCTGGACACGCTCGCGGCGGTGGCCGGGTTGAGCGTGTCGCGATTCACCGCGCGTTTTCGTAGCGAAACCGGGCTGTCGCCGCACCGGTATCTGTGTCTCGTGCGGATACGGCGGGCGCAGGACCTGTTGCGCGACGGTCTCGCGCCGTCGGTCGTCGCGACCGACGTCGGCTTCTTCGATCAGAGCCATCTGTGCCGGCATTTCCGGCGCGTGCTCGGGATCACGCCGCGCGATTACGTGGTCGCCCGAACGGGCGGCGCGCCGGTGCGACCGCCATCGACGCGCGTGCGCGCCGAACGCCGCGAAGCGTCGTGTCACGCGGCGTAAGCGCACGCATGGACGACATGCCCCGCTGAGGATGTCCGGCACAAGCGCCGGCGAACGACGATTTCCGATATCGCGTGACCGCTTTCGAGCGAATCCGTCACGCACTGCACAGGAGCAGAAATGACCGCAGTTTTCGTGTTGCACCGCGCCGACGGCGCACCGTCTTCCACCGCATTCCGCAAGCGGGCGTTCGGCGCGAGCGATCCGTTCGCGTCGCATCGCGAGATGGCGTGGGAAGGCCCCGACGCGATGGCCGCGGGGCGGATCGTTTTCGTCGGCGAACTGGACGTGGCGAGCTTTCCGCACATCGAAACCCTGGCCGTCATCCAGGGCGAGCTGACGCTCGAAGCGGCCGGGGCCGCGCCGCTGGTGGTCGGCCCGGGGCAAGGCGCCGTCATCGGCGCCGGCACCGCACTGCGCATCGTCGCGCAATCGCCGGTACTGCTGACGTTCTGCGCGGCAGCGTGCGCGCAACCGACGAAACGCGGCGTCTTCGAGCTGCGCGCCGACGCCGACTTCAAGCCGTCCGCCACGCTGCCGGCCGAGGCGCTGCTCGGCCCCGCGCCGCAATGCCGCAGCGACAACGTGTTCACCGACGACGGCGCCGGGTACTGCGCGGGCACCTGGGATTCGACGCCGTATCACCGGATCGTCCGGCCGCATCGCGCGAACGAGTTCATGTTCCTGCTGGACGGCGGCGTCCGGTTCGCGGCGCCCGACGGCAGCGTGCAGTCGCTCGGTACCGGCGACGCGCTGTTCGTGCCGCGCGGCGCGTCGATCGGGTGGGAAAGCAGCGAACGCGTGGCGAAGTTCTACGTGATGCAGAACGTCAAACCTTCCACCGAACGAGACTGAGCATGTCCCCTCCGCTGCGCCATATCGAAACCTTGTCCACGCCGCCGGCCGCGGCCGATGTCGTCGTGATCGGCGGCGGCATCATCGGCGTGTTCACTGCCTACTACCTGGCCCGCCGCGGCATCTCGGTCGCGCTCGTCGAGAAGGGGCGCATCGGCGCCGAACAGTCGAGCCGCAACTGGGGCTGGTGCCGCCAGCAGAACCGCGATGCGCGCGAGTTGCCGATGGCGAGCAAGAGCATCGACCTGTGGGAACGCTTCGCGGCCGAATCCGGCGAAGACACCGGCTTTCATCGCTGCGGGCTGCTGTATCTCAGCAATGACGAGGCCGAGCTGTCCCGCTGGGCGAGCTGGGGCGAATTCGCGAAGACCGCCGGCGTGACCACCTACATGCTCGACAGCAAGCAGGCCGCCGAGCGCGGACGGGCAACCGGGCGGCAGTGGAAGGGCGGCGTGTTCTCGCCGACCGACGGCACGGCCGATCCGGGCAAGGCCGCGCCGGCCGTGGCCGCCGCGCTGATGAAGCTGGGCGGCAGCGTCCATCAGCACTGCGCGGCGCGCGGCATCGAACTCGAGGGCGGCCGGGTTGCCGGTGTCGTCACCGAGGCCGGCGTCATCAAGACCCGCACGGTCGTGATGGCCGGCGGCGCCTGGGCGTCGTCATTCTGCCGCCAGCTCGGCATCCGGTTTCCGCAGGCGTCGATCCGTCAGTCGATCCTGAGCGTGTCGCCCGTCGACACGCCGCTGCCCGATGCGATGTACACGTCCGGCGTGTCCGTCACGCGCCGCAGCGATGGACGCTACGCATTGGCGATCAGCGGTCGCGCGCGGGTGGACCTGACGCCGCAGTTCCTGCGCTTCGCGCCGCAATTCGTGCCGATGTTCGCGAAGCGCTGGCGCAACCTGCTGCCGGGCGGCTTCGAAGGCGTGCGCGGCGGCCATGAAACGTTGAAGCACTGGCGCCTCGACGCGCCGACGCCGATGGAGGCCGTGCGCATTCTGGATCCGAAGCCCGACATGCCGACCGTCACTGAAACGTACCGCCGCGCGGCCGAACTGTTGCCCGAGCTGCGCGAAGCGAAGATCACGCACGCGTGGGCCGGGTTCGTCGACAGTACGCCGGACGGCGTGCCGGGCATCGGCGAAGTGCCGGGCGTGCCGGGGCTGATCCTCGCGGCGGGTTTTTCCGGGCACGGCTTCGGGATCGGGCCGGGCGCCGGGCACCTGATCGCCGATCTGGCGTCCGGTGCGCAACCGTTCGTGGACCCGGCGCCGTACCGGCCCGGCCGGTTCAGCGAGTCCGCGTGGGGCAAGGTCGCGGATTTCTGATGCAACGCCGTCACGTGGATGAGAGGCCGCCTGTTTCCGACGCGCATCGAGCCGGACCGCCCGCGAGCGGCCGGAGCGGTGCGGTGAACGTTCGCCGGCCCGGCAGTGCGGTGCGCCAGCTTGGGAGTGCCTGATGCGTTTCAGTTCGTACTGGCTCGATACGTCGGAGCCATTCGTGAGCCACTCGCCCGAGTTTCCCGACGGCGGTTGCGACGTCGTGGTGGTCGGCGGCGGGATCACGGGATCGGCCGCCGCGCTGGCGCTGGCCAAGAAGGGCGCGCGCGTGATCGTCTGCGAGGCGGGCACCGTCGGCCAGGCGGCATCGGGACGCAACGGCGGCATGTGCAACAACGGCTTCGCGCAGGATTACGCGTCGTTGTCGCAGCGCATCGGCACGGAACTGGCGAACCGGCTCTATCTGGCGTTCGACGCGGGCGTCGACACGGTCGAGCGGCTCGTCAACGAAGAGTCGATCGATTGCAATTTCGCCCGCACCGGCAAGCTGAAGCTCGCGGCGAAGCCCGAACACTACGACAAGCTCGCGCGCAGCCAGGCTTTGCTCGCGGCGAGCGTGGACCCCGACACGCGCCTCGTGACGAAGGCCGAGCTGCGCGACGAGATCGGCTCGGATCGTTATCACGGCGGGCTGCTGTTCGGCAAGAGTGCGGGCATGCATGTCGGCCGTTATGTGCGCGGCCTCGCGCGCGCCGCCCAGGCGCGCGGCGCGCACATCGTCGAGCAGGCGCCGGTGCTGGGCCTGAAGCGGCAAGCGGGCGGCGCGTATGCGGTGCAAACACCGCGCGGCGAGATCCGTGCGCGTCAGGTGCTGCTCGCAAGCGGCATTTCGCACGTCGGGCCGTTCGGCTGGATTCGCCGCAGGGTCGTGCCGGTGGGCGCCTTCATCATCGTCACCGAGCCGTTGCCGCGCGAGTGGCTCGACCGCTTGCTGCCGACGCGCCGGATGGCCACCGACACGAAGAACTTCGTCAACTTCTTCCGTACGACGCCCGACGGCCGTCTGCTGTTCGGCGGGCGCGCGCGGTTCGCCACGTCGAACCCGCGCTCGGACGAAAAGAGCGGGGCGATCCTGCGGCATCAACTCGCCGCCGTGTTTCCCGAGCTGGCCCGCGTGCGCATCGACTATTGCTGGGGCGGGATGGTCGACATGACGGCCAACCGGCTGCCGCGCGCGGGCGAGCGGGACGGCGTTTACTACTCGATGGGCTATAGCGGCCACGGCACCCACATGGCCACGCTGATGGGCACGTTGATGGCCGAGATCATGGACGGGCGCGCGGAACTCAACCCGTGGCAAGGCTTCGACTGGCCGGCCATTCCCGGGCATTTCGGCAAACCGTGGTTCCTGCCGTTCGTCGGTGCCTGGTATCGACTCAAGGACACTCTCCAATGAATTCCCCTGTTGTTCACCTGATGCAAGCCGGCAGGCTCGATCGCTTCTTCATCGACGGCGACTGGGTGTTGCCCGACGGCAGTGACCGGTTCGCGGTCGTCAGCCCGTCCACCGAAGACACGCTGGGCGAGATCCCGCTCGGCAGCGCACGCGACGCCGACCGCGCGGTGCAGGCCGCGCGCCGCGCGTTCGAGCGCTGGTCCGCGACGTCACCGCGGGAACGCGCCGCGTTGCTCGACCGTGTGCATGCGCTGATGCTGGAGCGTGCCGAACTGTTCGCCACGACGCTCGCGCTGGAAATGGGCGCGCCGATCGGCTACGCCCGCGGCGCGCACGTGCCGCTCGCGGCCGAACATATCCGCGTCGCACGCGACAACCTGGCGAACTACGCGTTCGTCAGGCAACGCGGCACGACCGCGGTCGTGCGCGAGCCGATCGGCGTATGCGCGCTGATCACGCCGTGGAACTGGCCGATCTACCAGATCACCGCGAAGGTCGGGCCGGCGCTCGCGGCAGGCTGCACGGTGGTGCTGAAGCCGAGCGAGCTGTCGCCGCTCAGCGCGTTGCTGTTCGCGGAAGTGATCGCCGATGCGGGCGTGCCTGCCGGCGTATTCAATCTCGTGAGCGGCAGCGGCGACACGGTCGGCGCCGCGCTGTCGTCGCACCCGGAGGTCGACATGGTGTCGATCACCGGATCGACGCGTGCCGGCGTGCTGGTCGCGCAGGCGGCGGCGACGACCGTCAAGCGCGTCGCGCAGGAGCTCGGCGGCAAGTCGCCGAATATCGTGTTGCCGGATGCGGACCTGTCGCGCGCGATCGCGCCGGGCGTGGCCGCCGCGTTCCGCAACATGGGGCAGTCGTGCAGTGCGCCAACTCGCATGATCGTGCCGCGCGCCGTGCTCGGCGCGGTCGAGCAACTGGCCGTCGCGGCGGCGCGCACGCTGGTCGTCGGGGATCCGTTCGCCGAGGCCACGACGCACGGGCCGCTGGCCAACCGTGCGCAGTTCGGGCGGGTCGCGCAGATGATCGACGCGGGCATCGACGAACGCGCGAAGCTGATCGCCGGCGGCCCCGGCCGGCCTGCGGGGCTCGAGCGCGGCTTTTACGCGCAGCCGACGATTTTCTCCGACGTGCGCACCGACATGACGATCGCGCAGCAGGAGATCTTCGGCCCGGTGCTCGCGATCCTGCCTTACGACACCGTGGAAGAAGCGATCGCGATCGCGAACGACACGGTCTACGGGCTCGGCGCGCACGTGCAGGGCACCGACAAGGCGCAGGCCCGCGCGGTGGCCGCGCGTATCCGTGCAGGGCAGGTGCATCTGAACTACCCGGCATGGGACCCTCAGGCGCCGTTCGGCGGATACAAGCAGTCGGGCAACGGCCGCGAGTACGGGATCGAAGGGATGGAGGAATATATGGAGATCAAGTCGATCGTCGGTTTTTACGACTGACCCGGCCGCCGCGCGCGATCGCGCCGGCAGTACGGCTGAACCTTTTTATTTTCCGAAGGTGCCGAAATTGGAATTGGATAACCCCGTCATTCCCGACCCGTTGCTGGAAGCGCATCACGCGCACTGGGCGAAGCTGCGCCGCGATCTGCATGCGCATCCCGAATTGCGATTCGAAGAACACCGGACGGCCGATGTCGTCGCGAGCGAGCTCGAAGCGCTCGGCTATGAGGTATCACGCGGGCTGGGCGGCACGGGCGTCGTCGCGAGCCTGCCCGGCGCGGATCCTGCACGCGGGATCGTGCTGCGCGCCGATCTGGACGCGTTGCCGATCCACGAAGCCAACGACTTCGCGCATGCGTCGTGCACGCACGGGATCATGCACGCGTGCGGCCATGACGGCCATACCGTGATGTTGCTCGGCGCCGCACGCGTGCTGAAGGAACTGCCGCAGTTGCCCGGCAGCGTCCATTTCGTGTTCCAGCCGGGCGAAGAGGGCGGCGCGGGCGCGCGCAGGATGATCGACGACGGGCTGTTCGACCAGTTCCCGACGGAAGCGGTATTCGGTATGCACAACTGGCCCGGGCTGCCGGCCGGCCATTTCGGGTTGCGCACCGGGCCGATCATGGCGGCCGGCTCGCGCTTCAGAATCACGGTGACGGGCAAGGGCGCGCACGCGGCGCAGCCGCACCTGGGCATCGATCCCGTGCCGCTCGCATGCTCGATGGTGCTGCAATGTCAGACCATCGCCGCGCGGCACAAGGATCCGGTGGATCCCGCAGTCATCTCCGTCTGCATGTTCCATGCGGGCACCACGGACAACGTGATTCCGGACACTGCCGAGCTGCGCGGCACGATCCGCACGTTGTCGTCGGCGTTGCAGCAGAAGCTGCAGCGCGACGTGCGGCTCGCGTGCGAGGCGCTGGCGAGTGCCTATGGCGCGCAGGTCGACGTGGAGTTTTTCCAGTATTACCCGGCGACGGTCAACACGCCGGCCGAGACGGCGCTGTGCGAAGCGGTGATTCGCGACACGTTCGGCGACGCGCGCGTCGACCGCGACGTGCCGCCGAACATGACGTCCGAGGACTTCGGTTTCATGCTGGAGGAGCGGCCGGGCGCTTACGTGCTGATCGGCAACGCGCAGGACGGCGCGAGCGCACCGGCGCTGCACCACCCGAAATACGACTTCAACGACGAGATCATTCCGGCTGGCGTCCGCTATTGGGTTGCGTTGGCGCAGCACTACTTCGCGCGATCGCGATGATGCGCGACGCCGGCATTGAAGTCGGGCCGTGGCGCGCGACGACACTTTTATAAGAATTGCTTGATGAAACAGGAAAACGATATGAAGGATTCCGACACGATGCCGGCGGTTCGCTACCGGCGCTTCACCGCCGCGGACGTCCCCGCGGCCCATGCGCTTACCGTCGCGCTTCGCTGGCCGTTCAGGGCGGAAGACTGGCAGTTTTCCGCGGACACGTCGACCGCGTTCGCGGCTGAGGAAAACGGCGTGGTGATCGGCACGGCGATGTGCTGGAAGTACGGTGCCGATCGCGCCGCGATCGGGCATGTCATCGTGTCCGACGCGCATCAGGGGCGAGGCATCGGCCGCAAGCTGATGGAGCTGCTCATCGACGAATTGGGGCCGCGCGTCACGTTCCTGCATGCGACGCCGGCCGGCCGGCCGCTGTACGAGAAGCTCGGCTTCAACGTGTGCGGCTCGCTGGGCCAGTATCAGGGGAACGTGGTGCGGCCGGCCGACGTGGTTCTGCCAGAAGGCGTGCGGCTGCGCGCCGGATCGTCGGCCGACTGGCCGCGCCTCGTCGAGCTGGACGCGCGCGCGTCCGGCCTCCAGCGCGATGCGTTGATGGCCGCGCTGTTCCAGCGCGGTGAAAGCGTCGTGCTCGAACGCGATGGCGAGGTGGTCGGGTTTTCGGTGCTGCGGCGCTTCGGGCGCGGCGACGTGATCGGCCCGGTGGCCGCACCGCGCGCAAGCGACGATGCGTATGCGAAGGCGCTCGTCAGTCATTGGCTGACGCAACGGGAAGGCGAATTCGTCCGCATCGACGTACCGGACGGGACCAGTCTGCCGGACTGGCTGGTCGAACAAGGTCTGGCGCGGGTCGATACGTGTTCGAAGATGGTGCGCAACGCGCCGGCCGCAGCGCACGAAGGGCCGGCCGATCCGGCCTTCGGACAGTACGCGCTCGTCAGCCAGGCGATGTTGTAGCCCGCGGGATTGCCTCGCGCGCCCGGCCCGGCGTTGCCGGGCCCAGGCGGCGATCGCTTTACTTCACCGGGGTGAGAACCGGCGCGCCCTTGTTCTTGAGCAGCATCACGACGAATTTCGCCGGCTTCGTGCTGCTGGCGTTTCGTCCGACCGTGTGCACGTCGTCCGGTCCTTCATGGTACGTGTCGCCGGCATGGAGCGTGACCGTTTTCCCGCCGTTCAGGCCCATCACGATGCTGCCGTCGAGCACGTAGACGAAGGCGTGAGCATCGTGGCGATGCACGGGATCGACGGCCCCGGGCGGATAGTCCACGACGATCATTTCCACTTCCTTGCCCGGATACTCGGGCAACGGTTCCGTGGTCAGTTGCGTCACCGTGGCGTGCGGGGCGGCGGCGGCCGGCTGAACGGGGGCCAGGAGCGACAGCGCGAGCGGTGCAAGCGCGAGCATGAGGCGTTTCATGTCGTTACTCCAGGTTGGCCTTGTCGAGCCCGAACATCTTGTCGAACGAGCCGGGCACGACGCGGAAGGCGACGTTCAGCCGGTTCCAGCAGTTGATGGCGCCCACGAGGAAGGTGAGATCCGACAGTTCCTTCTCGGAATAGTGGCCCCGCACGCGTTCGTAGAGCTCGTCGGGCACGCCGTGCGACGGGATCTGCGTCAGCGCTTCGGTCCAGGCGAGCGCGGCGCGCTCGCGCGGCGAGAACAGCGTCGACTCGCGCCAGATCGCGACGTGATGCAGGCGCAGTTCGCGCTCGCCGTGGATCTTTGCCATCTTGGTGTGCATGTCGACGCAGAACGCGCAGCCGTTGAGCTGCGACGCGCGAATCTCGACGAGCTCGCGGATCGGCGTCTCGATCGTCGTCTTCTGAAACAGCCCGTCGAGTTCGACGAGCTTCTTGGTCAGCTCCGGCGATTGCTGGAAGTAGTTGATACGTTGCGTCATGATCGGTTCTCCTGAAATGTGGAATCGCGACTGCCGGCCCTGCATGTGGCGCCCCACGCACGGCCTGCCTGACAGCATCGTAATCGCGGGCCCCGCGGGCCAGTAGTGCCCGGCAGGTGCGCATTCTGTTGCCGCTTCGGCACCAATCCATGTCGGGGGCGCGGTCGATCTCAACCGCAGCGGGAACGCGCACGGTTCGCTACAGCGCGATGATCGTGTCGCCGCACGGCGCGCCTGCGTGTTCCCCGAGCATCGCCCTGAGATCGCGCTCGATCGTGCCGCACAGCGTCGAAATGGGCACGTCGTTCGCGCCGCCTTCGAACGGGTTCTCGGTGCTTTCGCCGACCTGATCGAGCGAGGTGTACATCCACGACACCGCGACACTGCACGGCACCACCAGCCAGACCATGTAGCCGTGCATGAAACCGCTCACGCCGTCGTTCAGCCGGTTGAACTCGTTCAGCAAACCGAACGGCAAAGACAGGCAGAAGAAGCGGACGAACAGCGAGCTGACGGTCGCGTACTGGCGCGGATACGGGAAATTCTTGAAACGCTCCGCGCGCGACTGGAGATCGGTGAAATCCCCGATCGTCTTGTGCAGGTCCATGTAGAAGCTCGTATCGAGGCGGCCGGCCGTGTGCAGCATCGCGAGGGTGCGGCGTTGCAGGCTCAGCACGAACGTCGCGATGGAAGCGGACGCGCACGCCTGTGCCGCTTCGGACGGTGACAGGTACGCCGGGAGCAGTTCCCGGATGTCCTGTTCCCACTCCGGCACGCGATAGAACCGGCGGTACTCCGCGTTGTAGCGCTTGTTCGTGCTTTCCCAGACGCGCGGGCGGCGCAAGTCGTAGCGCAGCGCGGTGAGCCACGCAAGGTGGCGATGGACGAGGGTTCGAGCGATCTCTTCGTCGCCGACGAAGTCCTGCACGACCTGCCCCCAGCGACGGCTTTTGCTCAGGATGCCGATCCAGATGTCCAGCGCGTCCGCGGCGCGGTTGTACGTCTGGACATTCTTGAAGCCGACGATGAACGACGTCGCGGTGCCGAGCAGCGCCACGATCGTCAGCGGGAGCGACAGCCATCTGACCGAAAAGACCGTGTACAGGACGACCGGGACGGTCCCGAAAGCGAGGAGCTCGTAAACTTTCCAGCGCGTCCAGATCAGGAATTCCGCCAGCTTGTAGGATTTTCCGAGATGCATGTCTTTGGCCTCATCGAGGACTAGGCGTGTCGCGAAACGCGCAGCGGGGCGGCCACGCACGAGGCGACGGCGGCGAAGGTCGCCGCCGCCGCACGACGCACGTCGGGTCAGTCGACGACGGTCACGAGATTGACGGCGCCTTGCCTGGCCATCTTGGCGTACGGGCACAGGCGCTCCGCGGCGCGCACCCGCTCTTCGGCGATGCTGCGCTCGACGCCGGGCATCCGGACGCGAACCTCGAAGATCAACGCATGACCGCCGTCCATCGGATCACGGCCGAACGCAACCCGGACCTCCACGACGGTCTCAGTTGGCGCCGCGCCCGCGCGTTGCTCGAGCAGGTTCAGGGCGCCGTGAAAGCACGCGGCGTAGCCGGCGGCGAGCAGCTGTTCGGGATTGGTGCCGCCGCCCGGGCCGCCGAGTTCGGCGGGCAGGCGCAGCTCGAGGGCAAGGCTGCCGTCGTCGGAGCGAACGACGCCCGACGCGCGGCCGTGCCCCGTCTCGCCGCCGGTCACGGTGACGCTCGTCGTATAGAGCGGCTGAAACGCGTGGCCCCGATACCGGTCGAGGAGGGAAAGCGGAGGGGCCTGGAGCTTCTTGTCGTCCATGATGCGTGCTCGAGTTCAGCGCCGCTTCGATTCCCGGTCAGTCGTGTGTCGAAGCGTGGGGCGAACGGGGCGGCGCGGCCCCGGGCAGATAGCGTGCGCCAGGCACGCGTGGCGCGAACGATCGCACGACTCCTGTGCGGCGATCTTCCGGTGCGGTGCGATCCCTGGCGGGTCTCCGGGAAAAGACGCCTCCATGCTAGAGGAGCACGATCGGCCACGGTATGGCCGTCCCGGGCGATTCAATGTTTCCCTTCGGGCACCAATCGGGATCGTGACGCGACGCCCGGCCGTTGCGCGCCGCGCGTCAGCGGTCCAGGCAGGCGCGCAGCGTTCGTGCGTGACGCTGCGCTTCGTCCGCGTCGACGATGTTCGCGAACCCGATGACGAGGCCGCGCGGCGTTTGTCGCGTGTGGCTGTTCGTATACCAGATCGACAGCGGCAGGACCGCCAGGCCGGCGACGCGCGCGCGGGCAGCGACGGCGACGTCGTCGACCGGTCCGTCGGGCCCGTCGGTGAACTGCACCGCGAACTGGATGCCGCCCGCCGGCAATTCGACGATCATCCGCTCGCCGAACGCCTGCCGCAGCGCGTGCACGATCAGCATGCGGCGCTCGCCGTACAGCGCGCGCATCCGCTTCAGGTGCCGCGCGAAGTGCCCCTGCTCGATGAAGTCGGCGAGGGCCGCCTGCAGCAGAGGCGGCGAACCGGCATTCATGCTGCATGCCACGCGCTCGACCCGCTCCACCGCGCGCTCGGGCACGACCGCGTAGGCGAGCCGCAGGCCGGGATACATCGCCTTGCTGAAGGTGCTGCAATAGATCACGTGATCGCGTCGGTCAAGGCTCTTCAGCGCCGGCAGCGGGCGGCCGAGATAACGAAACTCGCTGTCGTAGTCGTCCTCGACGATCCACCCCGACGTCCTGGCGGCCCAGTCCAGCAGCGCGATGCGGCGGGACAGCGACAGCGTATGCCCGAGCGGGCTCTGATGCGACGGCGTCACCAGCGCGAAGCGGGCCTGCGGGTCCAGTTGCATGCCGCGCGCGACGTCGATCCCTTCGTCGTCCACCGGCACGGGGACGAGCTGCACGCCGGTCTCGGACAGGAAGCCGCGGGCGAGCAGATAGCCGGGATCCTCGAACCACACGCGGTCGTTCGCCCGTGCGAGGCTGCGCAGCATCAGTTCCAGCGTGGCGCGGTAGCCGCCGGTGACGAAGACCTGGTCCGGCACGCAGGTCACGCCGCGCGACAGCGTCAGATAGGTGGCGATGTGTTCGCGCAGCGGCCGGTAGCCGGCGGGATTCGGATAGCCGAGCAGCGCGCGTTCGCCGCTGCGTGCGCGCAGCGACACGAGCCGGTGCCAGACCTTGCGCGGAAACGCATCGAGCGCCGGGAGCCCGGGTTGCAGCGGGCTCGGCTCGCCGCTCAGCGCGACGGCGATCGGCTGCGGGCGCCGCGGAGGCTGGAGGTCGGCGGGCGGGGTCGACGGGGCTGACCGGGCCAAAGGCGCCGAAGGAGCCGGCGTCGACGCCCGCGGCGGGGCCGCCGGTTCGCCGGGCCGGTTCGGCGGGGTACCGGTGCGCGGCGGCGACGCGCGGGTCAGCGAGATCGGCAAGGACGGCGAGACGAACGTGCCTGCCGCGCCGCGCATCTGCAGATAGCCCTCGTCGACCAGGATCGTATAGGCCTGTTCGACGGTGCCGCGCGCCGTGTTCAATTGCGTCGCCAGGCCGCGCAGCGCGGGTACGCGGTCGCCGGGGCGCAGGTGGCCGGCGGCGATCGCGGCCCGGAACCGCTCGCAAATCTGCAGATAGAGCGGCAACTGGTGCTGCCGGTCGATTTCAATGGTCAGCGGAAGAGTGGGCTCAGACATCGCGGCTTCTCAGGTAACGCACGCAGGGACAGGATCGGATCCAGCTTGGACTAGTCCGATCGCCGATTCTTGGCACTGATGGATAGGACATGATTCTTCCACAATTGCGTCACGCGATGCGACGGACATGACCGCCACCTCCGGATCCGGCACCCGTCACGCCCGGTCGCATTGCCGTCAAATTAAATCGTCAGGAGATTGTGCGATGAAAATCGTTGTCATCGGTGGTTCGGGCCTGATCGGCTCGCGTGTCGTCACGCTGCTCGCCGAAGCGGGTCATCAGGCGCTGGCCGCCTCGCCGAGCACCGGCGTCAATACCGTCACGGGAGAGGGCCTGGCCGAAGCATTGACGGATGCGGATGTCGTGGTGGACGTCGCGAATGCGCCGTCGTGGGAGCCGCAGGCGGTACTGGACTTCTTCCGCACGGCGGCACGCAATCTCGGCAAGGCCGAAGTGGCCGCGGGCGTGCGCCATCACGTCGCGCTGTCGATCGTCGGCTGCGACCGGATGCCGGAGAACGGCTATTTCCTGGCCAAGGTCGCGCAGGAGCAGGCGATCGAAGCGGCGGGCGTGCCGTACACGATCGTGCGCGCGACGCAATTCATGGAATTCATCGGCGGCATCGCGGACTTCAGCACGCAGGATGGCACGGTCCGCATCGGCGACGGCCTGTTCCAGCCGATCGCCGCGGAAGACGTGTCGGCGCTCGTCGCGCAGATCGCGCTTGCCGGGCCGCAGAACGGCACGGTCGAGATCGCGGGCCCGGATCGCGCGCCGTTCGCGGAGATCGTCGCGCGCTACCTGAAATCGGTCGGCGATCCGCGCGCGGTGGTGACCGACCGCGAAGCCCGCTACTACGGCGGCCGCGTCGAGGAAACCTCGCTGGTGCCGCTCGGGAAGGCGCGACTCGGCCGCATCGGCCTCGACGCGTGGCTGGCGCGAGGCTGATTCGCGTTCGCACATGTGACGGTTCGCAGGCGCCCGCGGATCGCGGGCAATCGGGATGATTGGCATGGGGGCAGCGGAAAATGAATCATTCGGAACCATCGGAGTACAGCGTGCGGCGCGACCTGGCCGGTCGCGCCAATGCCCTGTCGGCGAGCTTTGGCGCGAGCTATGCGGGCATCCTGGCATTCGTTGCCGTGGCGAGCGAGGGCAGCTTCACCAAGGCCGCCGAACGGCTCGGCGTCGGGCGGCCGGCCGTGAGCCGGAACGTCCAGAAGCTCGAGGCGCAACTGAGCACGCGGTTGTTCCAGCGAACCACGCGCACGACCGAACTGACGTGCGAGGGCCGGCGCTTCTACGAGAACTGCCATCAGGGCGTCGCGCAGATCGTGGAAGCCATGAACGACATGCTCGAGTTGCGGCAGGGGCCGCCGCGCGGCCTCATTCGCATCAGCTCGGCCGTGGGCTTCGGCAGGAAGATCGTGGCGCCGCTGCTGGCCAAATTCGCGGACGCGTACCCGGACATCGACATCGACCTGCTGCTCGACGACCGGCCGATCGACCTGGTGTCCGAGCGGATCGACGTGTCGTTCCGCAACGGGCGCATCGAGGATTCCAGCATCATCGCGCGCCAATTGATTCCGATGCAGATGGCACTCTGTGCGGCGCCGTCGTACGTGGCGACGCACGGGCTCCCGCAGAGCCTGGAAGATCTCGACCGGCACGCGTGCATCAATTTCAGGTTCGCGAGCGGACGCCTGTTCGAATGGGAGTTCAATGTCGACGGCCGCCCGCGGAAGTACCTGCCGACCTCGCGCCTCACGTTCAACGACGCGGACCTGGTATTGCGCGCGGTGCTGAACGGAGCGGGCATCGCACAGTTGGCGGGCTACCAGATCCGCGACCATCTCGCATCGAAGGCGCTCGTCGTCGCGCTGGCGAAGCATGTGCCGGAAGATCGCGGCCATTACATCTGCTATCTGAGCCGGCAACACCTGCCGACGCGCATCCGCATCTTCGTCGATTTCATGACCGAGCAGATTCGCGCGCTCGACCTGAACTGCATGACGCAGTTCAACCGGGATCTCACGGTTGCTTCGTCGCCGGGATTGGCGGCTTGAAGAATAAAGGGCTTGGGGGAAGCGGGCGGTCCGGCGGCTTGCATGGACATCTTCCACCGGCCACGATTTTTTCATCGGTCGAAGCAACGACGAACCACGCAGGGCAAGTCGAGTGCGCAAAGCCGCCTGCCGAATGATCGATAAAGTGTTTTAATGAATTGGCGGTTTATTCAATGTCGCGCAATTAAAGCCGAGACAAAACAGGCTGAAATTAAAAACGAATCGGGCGTTTGATTAAAATTAAAAAACTATCAATGCGGGACGTTTATTTTTCAGGTTTTTGCGGATAAGGTTCGGTTCGGTGAAAGTGATTTGTCAGAAAACGCGGCGATTCATCATCGCGTGCCGCGGTTTCATCGGGTTGCCGCTTTTGCCGATCAGTGTGCGCGACGCCGTGTCGACAGGAACCCCTGCCGGGGATCCTGCGGCAGGCCCGACACGCGCATATCCGTTCCGACATCGACGTCATGAGGGCTCATGAACAAGATCATCCGCAGATACGTTGCTTCCGTGGTGCCATGCGCGTTGACCGGCGTGGCACTGCTGGTCGCGGCGGCCGGTGCTCACGCGCACGGCCGTTTGACCGAACCGCCTTCGCGTATCGTGCTGTGCACGCAAGGGCAGAATCCGAACTGTCACGTCGACGCGTGGCACGCGAACGCGATGGAGAACGGCAAGTTCTTCCCCGCGACGCAAAGCGGCCTGTCCGATCCGTTCGCGCCGGCCGACGCGAAGAATGCCGCACCGCCGCCGGACGGCGAAATCGCCGGCGCCAGCACCAATGGCCCGCTGCCCGTGCTGAACGAGCAGTCGCCGAGCCGCTGGCAGAAGATCCCGCTGCGGCCGGGCGCGTTGCAGAATTTCAAATGGGAATTCAGCGCCGTGCACAAGACCCGTCGCTGGAACTACTTCATTACACGCGCCGACTGGAACCCGTCGGAAAAGCTGACGCGCGCGCAGTTCGAGCCCACGCCGTTCTGCACGATCCAGAATCCCGGCCAGCCTTACTGGGACCCGAACGCGAACCTGGTGCCGCAGCAGCCGACCATTCACCAATGCCGGTTGCCGGTGCGTAGCGGTTACCACGTCATCCTGGCGGTCTGGGAAGTCGCGGATACGGCGATGGCGTTCTATCAGGTCGTCGATGCGACGTTCACCAACGGCGATACGACTCGCAGCCCGTTCTGATACGGCTGCGACATGGCGCGCCCGGCGATGGCCGGGGCGTCATGAATGGAAGAACGCCGCTCAGGAGCGCGGATGCGCTCGCCGACCGACCGGGCAGTGTTCAGCCCGGCTTGCCGAAGCAGCCCCATCATTGCCTCTCCGCCCACCCGCGCGACGCCGTCTTACGGCCGGATCGCATCGCCTGAATTTCGTCGATTTGAACAATCAGTCGGATGGCTGCGAGCTATCCGTTTGAATTATCGAATCGCGACAATTGCAATATGGCGATGCGATCACGTGAATATTTCGGGTTCCGATATTGATGGAAATAATCGATTCCAGGGTTGATGCCTGATAATTATGTAGTATAACAAATCGAAGTGCCGGCGCTGGATTGAAGGATCACTACATCGGCCGTCGAATTGTTTTCCGTCGTTGAGATAAAGACGGAATCAATATCGGAATTTTTCTTCAAGTGGCAATTTGTAAGGTTGATTTCTTTTGAATTCGACCTGGGCGGAGCTTTGTCAATCGAAAGGGGAAATCATGAGCCAGACCGGAATCGAGGGCATGAAAATGAAGCGCAACCAGCAAACCGGAATCGTGCGGCGATCGACCTTGAGGGGCGCGCTGGCGCTTCTGCTGGCAGGGTCGTTGTTAGGCACCGGCGCTGCCGCGGCGGGTGCCTTGGGTACATCGGGTACCGGCACGGCGCCGGCATTCGTCTATAGCCCGTACAAGGACGCGACGATTTCGATGAACTGGAACACGAACGTCATCTCGACGAACGTCACGGGTCAGCTGAGCCCGGTGCTGTCGGTGCTGCCAACCGGTGTCCGTACGCTGACGCTCGCGTTCGCGACCGGTGAATGCGGCAGCGAGAACTGGGCGGGCGTCGACGGCGGCGCGATGGCGGCTGCCAATGTGCCGCTCTTCACCGCGGCCAACGTGAATTACGTGATTTCCACCGGCGGCGCGGCCGGCATGTTCACGTGCGGGACGGATGCGGGCATGGCGGCCTTCATCGATCGTTATGCATCGAGCAACCTGATCGGCATCGATTTCGACATCGAGGGCGGGCAGACGCAACAGGTGATCAACGATCTCGTCCAGCGCGTGGCCGTCGCCCAGCGGAAATATCCCGGCCTGCGCTTCAGCTTCACGTTGGCGACACTGGCGCCTTCCCAGCAGGGCGCGAGCACGGCAAGCTCGTGGGGTGCCAGCGCCCCCGACAGCTTCAACATATACGGCGACTGGGTCATGCAGGCGATTCAGGCGGCCGGCCTGAAGAACTACACCATCGACCTGATGACGATGGACTACGGGTCGGCTAGCGCGGGGAACTGCGTGGTCGCGAACGGCACCTGCCAGATGGGGCAGTCGGCGATCCAGGCCGCGATGAACCTGCACGATCACTGGGGCGTACCGTACAGCCAGATCGAGCTGACGCCGATGATCGGCGGCAACGATGTGGTCGGCGAAACCTTCACGCCGGCGGACGCGGACACCGTGGCGCAGTTCGTGAAACAGAACGGTCTCGCGGGTGTCCACTTCTGGTCGTTCGACCGGGACGTCGATTGTCCGCCCGGCGCCGCATCGTCGACGTGCAATTCGATCGGCGGTGTCGGTACGCTCGGTTATACGAACCGGTTTGCCAACCGCCTGGCGCCCGGTAAATGAACGAAGCCGGGCAGGGAGGAGACCATGCGGGCCGCCCGGATGATGGCGACGACGTTTCGCATGGTCTCCGATTTCCTCGACCGGCAACCGGAGGCGCCGCTGTCGTCGCGGGCCGGGCCGCCGGCACCCGACGGATGCGCTCGCTAGGGCGGAGCGTCAGCGTCCGCCCTGGGACGACGCGCCACGCTTGTCGAAGAAGTGCCCCATCAGTTCGAGCAGCGGCCGGCGTCGCTTGGTCACGGCGAATGCCCACTCGTGGGTCTGGCGCGGCGCCTCGGCCGTCGAGACTGCATCGAGCAGCCGTTGTGCGCGAGGCAGGTCGTACCACGGCAACCAGGGGTACGCATGATGGGCGACGTGAAGGTTGAAATTCAGGATCACCCAGCGTGACCAGAGGGGAACGTTGGCGCAGCTGTGCGACACCACGTCCTGCTCCCAGAGCGGCGGGCGTGCCGCGTCGTCGGCCAGCAGCGGGATCTCGGCGTGATGCGGAAGGTTGAGCAGTTCGACGGCCATTAGCAACACGATCCACAGGATCGTCGAGAACGCGATGAGGCTGCCGAGCACGCCCGCACGATACGCCAGCGCGCCGACCGCCGCATAGCCGGCCAGGTAGAGCGCGCTGAATGCGATCTCGGTATTCGATTTCGCGCGATACGCAGGCGTATCGCGGTGCAGGAACGGTGCGATCCAGTGGCTGAGGAAATGATTGAACGCCATCATCGGGATCCAGTGCCGCCAGATGAATTCGAGCGTACGCGCGCCGCGTTCCGTCATCACGGAAAACTTCTGGATCATCTTGCGATTCTCCGGATCCCGTGTCGGGTGCGCGGTCCACGCGTGATGGCCCAGATGCGATCTGCGCCGCGGCAGGTACGGCAATCCGATGATCCATCCGCAGAGATGGCCGATGGCCTCGTTGCACGCGCGAGTACGCGATGCGGCGTTGTGCAGTGCCTCGTGCAAGATCAGATAGAGGTGAATCAGCGCGAGCGTGGCGAGGACGAGCGCGGCGATGCGTCCGGGCCCGCCGGCGAGCCAGAGCACCCACGCAGCGGCAAGCAATGCGACATCGGCGAACCAGAGCGCGAGCGTCAGGTGTCCGGTGGGTCCGTTCGGCAATATTGCCTTGACCGAGCGCCATTCGTCTTGGGTCATGTGCTACCTCGATTAAGTGGATTGATGGGGGGCGCGATGCGTGGCCGGCGCGGATCTCAGGTGGACAGGATGCGTTGGCCGATCTCGCGGTAGGCGGCATCGAGCCCGTCGATGTGTGCGTCGAGTCCGTTCTTGCTCGCGAACCCGTTGTCGCGCCGGGCGAGCAGCAGGCAGTCGTAGCGCGCGCCGCGGCTCCAGTGCCACGCCGGCAAATAGGCCGTGATGCGGAAGCCGGCTTCGAGCATCGCCTTGACCAGCGTCAGCTTGTCGGCGAGCACGATCGCGCCGACATAGGCCGTCGTGCCGCGCCGTTTCAGGAAACGCAGCAGGTCGGCCGTGACGTCGCGCTCGGTCATGAACGGGCCGCCTGCATGCTGGCAGAGATAGATCGCATCGGCCCGCTCGTCGACACGAAACGTGAAGTCGTCCGCGCACTCGTGCCCATGCCCCCAGAAACAGGTATCGGGATACGGTGCCGGCGTACCGGCGACACCGAGCGGCTCGAAGATCGCGCCGCGCAGGATGTCGGACTCGCGGAAGATCGGGGAAAGCGGCAGGCAATGCCTGAAGCTTGGCGAGCGGAATTTCTCGAGCGCGATGACGTGATGTTCACGCACGCCGTGCGCGCTGTCGGGTGACCCGTCGTGTCCGACCACGACGCCATCGAGATGACGCAGCAACGCACGCAGCGCGATATCGGTGCGGGCAATCGCGAACGCCAGGTCGTGATCCGCGGCCGGCAACGTGTCGATCGCGGATTGCATCAGCGCCGACAGGACGCCCAGGTGACGATGGTGCCGGGAAATCATCGCGCGGCCGTATTCCCACGAGCGATTCTGCGCGTTGTAGCTGACGCTCATGCAACCGATCGTGGCTTGCGTCTCCTCTTCGGCGACAAACCACAGCTCCGATTTGTTCGAGACGGCGCGCCTCACGTAGCCCGCATCGAGACAGGGGTGCGACGAGTCGCCGTATTCCCGTTCGAACAGCGCGCAGATTCCCGATGTGTCCGACACCGTTCCGCGGCGTATCCGGAGTGGCCGGTGGCGGGCGCCGTTGGGCTCGACGCGGTTCCCGCCCGCGGTGCGGCCATCAATTGAATTCATTGCCTTGCTTGCCCTGGTGATGGTGGGGGATTGCGCGAATCGAGAGGCGACCCGCGCATCGTCGGCGACGACTTTAATTATCCTTACGTTTGATTGTCAAACAAATTCAATCTATTTATTCATTGTTGATTTCATTTGAATGATGAGGCTGATGGTTGTCGAAAACGAGCGCGATGTCATGAAATGAATGGCTGATATCGGCTTGTGTGGCGGGTCTCGGGGAGGAGGCTCGTGTCGCCATGAAAATGGATTGAAGAGATGAAGGTGGCATCCACGAATTGTCTTCATGAATTGAATAATGCATTGGAGTGGTTGAAATGCTGTAAATAAAAATATCGTGACATCGGTTCCATTTTGGGTTCTGGAAATCAAAGTCATTTTTATTTTTGCTTTTGATGCGTTAACGGTGTTCAATGCAAAAAATCCGATTTTTCCGGATGCGGTCGCCGCGCGTCGGCGGTTCTTGACCATCACGAGGTTGACGGCTTGCCGGCGCCCCACCATGCCCACAAAAATCGACAAATCGGAACAGATGGGCGCAGTGTTCCCGCCTACCATCCGCACGTACCTCGCGCATTCGCGCACCACCGCAGTATCGGCAGATGCATCGCCCGCATTCCGCTGCACGTGTCTCCCTCGCACCCTCGCATCCTGACAAGCCGCCCAACAGGCAAAGGATTCGCCATGTCCGCAAGATCGTTCGCTTCATTCGTGCTGATGCTGCTGCTCGCGGCGTGCGGAGGCGACTCCGATTCGTCCGCGCCCGGCAGCGCATTCGCGGCCACCTCCGTGCGCGCCTCGCAGGGCGCCGCGTGGAAACCGCTCGTGCCGGGCACGAGCTGGCAATGGCAGATCGACGGCAACCGGATCAACGAGACGGTGCTGGACGGCGTGAACAACCCGCGCAAGATGTTCGACGTCGACATGGAGCTGACCGATGCCGGCACGATCCAGCGCCTGAAGGCGAAGGGCATCTATGTCGTCTGCTACATGGAGGTGGGCGGGCGCGAGGACACGCGTGGCGATGCCGGCAAGTTTCCGGACAGCGTGCTCGGCAACCCCGTCGAAGGGTATGAGGATCACGAACGCTGGCTGGACATCCGCCAGACCGCGATCCTGATGCCGCTGATGCTGGCGCGGCTCGACCAGGCGAAGAAAAAGGGCTGCGACGGCATCGAGCCGGACCTCGACGACAGCTATCGCCAGGAAACCGGCTTTCCGCTGACGCGTGACGATCAGTTGCGGTACAACACGGCGCTGATCGCCGCCGCGCACGATCGCGGGATGTCGATGGGCCTCAAGAACGGTTCGGGTATCGCCACCGCGATGGCGAAAGTGGCCGACTGGGCGCTCAACGAGCAATGCAACAGGTTCCACGAGTGCGGTGACTACGCGAGCTTCATCGCGCTGAACAAGGCCGTGTTCAATGTCGAGTACACGCGCCCGGACGGCATGACGCTCGCGGCTTTCTGCCCGGCGGACAACCAGGCCAATTTCGACGGCATTCTGAAACTGTCGAGCGACACGCTGGCGGCGCTGCCGCGCGCGGCTTGCCGGTTCGAGTGAGCGGCGGCGCGCGTCGCCGAGTGCGATCGCATCGGCCGCGATGACGACGCGGGCATCGCGACTGCGCGCACGGACGGGTGCGTGCGCCCAGGCATCGGTGCGGCATCGACAGCATTCCGGTTCGCGGCCCGCGTCGCCCGGGCCGGCCATTGACGCAGGTCAACCGCATTCCCCACGCAGGCCATACAGTCGAGTCGAGCGCTCGCGCGATGCCGCACGCCACTGCGCGCCGCATGCGGGATGGCGGCGGCGACGGGGCCGGATTCGCGCCGGGCGTGTTCATGCCGCCCGCTGGCGGGCGGAACGCGATGCGTTGCGGGGCAGGGTGATGAACCAACGGTTATGGGCGCTCGGCGTGCTCCTTGCATTGGCCGCGTGCGCCGGCGCGGAACGGAACGCGGCCTTCCGGTCGACGGAAACGCAGTTGTTCGCGACGCGCCAGGCCGCGGTGCTGCAGTGTTCGACGCCTGCCGAATGCGACCGCGCATGGCACTTCGCACGCGGCTACGTCGAAGCGCATTCGTCGACCCGGATCACGCGCGCCGATGCGGACACGATCGAAACGGCGGCGCCGATTCTGGCCGGAGAAGTGTATCTGTGGGCCTCCCGAACGACGTCGGGCGGCGCGTCGATGATCCGGCTCAAGGCGATGTGCAAGGGCATGTACGCCGGCGACGGCGGCCCGGGCTGGCGGTACGACGCGTGCGCGGCGAAGATCCTCGACATCGAGCGAGGCTTCCGGTCATACGGGAACCCGGCGCGTTCGTCCGACGTGCCGACGGCGCCGGTCGTGCCGCGATGATCCGGCGTCTCGCGTCCGTGCGTCTGCCGGTTTCCGCGTGATTCCGAACCGTTGACCTCCGTCAACGCCCGTTTCCGGCGAACGCCGATGATGAAAACCAGGCCGAACGCCGCCGGCGCATCGGGTCATCCAGCGAGGTCGGTATGTACACGAACATCATGGTCGCCGTGGACGGCAGCCCTTCATCGCAACGCGCGCTCGACGAGGGCTTGAAGGTGGCGCGCTCGTGCGGTGCGCGCCTGTTCGCCGTTTTCGTCGTCGACAAGTCGTTGCTGATCACTTACAGCGGGCGCCTGGACCCGGATGCATTGCTCGACGAGATCCGGCGCGACGGCGCGTCGGTCCTGCGACACGTCGAACGAACCATCGCGCATGCTGCGGTCAACGGCGAGACGGAACTCGTCGAGACCGAGCTGGGCGAGAGTGTCGCCGAACGGCTGCAGCGCTACGTCGCCGAGCGGTCGATCGATCTCGCGGTGGTCGGCACTCACGGGCGGCGCGGGGTCCGGCGGCTGTTCCTCGGCAGCGTCGCCGAACGGTTCCTGCGCGGATCGAGCTGCCCGGTCCTGCTCATGCGCGGCACCGACGCCGCACCGGCCGCGGCGGCGGCGTAGGGCCGCCATGCACGCAGCGCCGCCAGCCGGCGCCTGCCCGTGCGCAACCTGCCGAGGTGGCCATCATGCAGATCTCGTTTCCTTCCGAACATCCGACGTATTGCGGCCTGGATCCGGCACTGACCTTTCCGGCGCTGGTCGAAGGCCACCGCGTGCGCTGCGCGATTACCGCGGAAGCGCTGGAGGATCACTTCCGCGCGGCGTCGCCGTGCGAGCAGGATCTCGTGGATGCGTTTGCCCGCCACCGTCCCGCGATCGAGCGCGCCGCACGCTGCCTGCTCGAGGAGATGGGCGGGCGGCCGATTCTGCTTCACAGCGGCTATTTCCGGTTCTGCACGTGAGCGCCCGCAGTCGTTGACGCGCATCAAGCGCGTGCCGATACGGGCACTTACGCTGGAATCCTGATGATCGTTCGTCCGTTGTGCGGCACACGGTGCCGCGCCAATCCGGTCTTCATCATGGCGTCGCGCGGGCGGGACGAACGCGCGGGCCGCTTGTCTATCGTTCAAGGAGTGCGAACCATGAGCAATGTCACGCGTTACGATCCGTTTTCGATCGAACCCGTCGCCGACCTGTTTCAGGGGCTGTTCAGGCCGCTGCGCGGAATGACGCTGACGGACGAGCCCGATCTGGCCTCGATGAAGATCGACGTGACGGAAAGCGACGAGGCGTACAAGGTCAACGCGGAACTGCCGGGCGTCGCCAAGGACGACATCGACGTCCAGGTGACGGGCAGCACCGTATCGATCCACGCGAAGATCGAGCGCAACCAGGAGCAGAAGGAGGGCGAACGCGTGATCCGGCGCGAGCGCTACAGCGGCGCGATCAGCCGCTCGTTCTCGCTGTCGGGCGAGATCGACGACGCGAACGCGACGGCGACTTACCAGGACGGCGTGCTGTCGCTGACGCTCCCGAAGAAGGCGCCGGTCGCGCAGAAGAAACTGGCCATCAGCTGATCGGAGAGCAGGCAGCGGGCGATGCGGGCACGCGTCGTCCGAACGGAGATACCGGCGCGCGGAGCGATCCGCGCGCCGTTTCATTGTGGCGGTCGCGCGAACGCCTGCGCATTCGATCCGGTGCCGCCGGCGCGGGAGCGCTCCGTCTGCGCGTCGGGCGGCGTCCGTTGACCTGCATCAGCGATCCCCGGCCGCGCGTGTGCAACTCTGGAGATGTGCGGCGGACTGGCGCGCCGCGGCTCACAGGAGTGCAGGCGATGAAGACCGACAAGCAGTTGAAGCAGGACGTTCAGGACGAACTGGAGTCCGACCCGGCGATCGACGCGACACGTATCGGTGTCGAGGTGGTCAACCGGATCGTGACGCTCTCGGGTCATCCGCCGAGCTATGCGGAGAAGCTGGCGATCGAGCGGGCGGCGAACCGCGTGGCCGGCGTCAAGGCGCTCGTCGTCGACATGACCGTGCATCTGCCGGACGACGACGTCCGCACCGACGAGGACATCGCGAACGCGGTGCGTTCGGTGCTGCACTGGACGGTCGGGCTGCACGACGACGCGGTGAAGGTGCAGGTCGAACACGGCTGGATCACGCTGTCCGGCAGGGTCGAATGGGCGTACCAGAGCCACCTCGCCGTGCGGGCGATCTCGCAGATGCGCAGCGTGACCGGCGTGACCGACCATATCGCGGTGCAGGGGACGATCGGTTCGGCCGACATCGGCGGCAACATCAAGCGCGCGATCATGCGCCATGCGGAGCGCGAGGCGAAGCACATCGCGATCGAGGTGCGCGACGGCACGGTGCGGCTGTCCGGCAAGGTCGGCTCGTTCTCCGAGCGCAAGGCCGTGCGCGGGGCGGCATGGTCGGCGCGCGGCGTGCGCGCCGTCGTCGACGATCTGGTCGTCGAGTAACGCCGGCAAGCGGCAACCGGATGCGCAGTGCGCGCGGAAAGGGGAATCAAATGACATTGTCAGGCGAGGTGCACGACGCGGACTGGTCGGTGGCGATCGAGACGATCGTCGCCGGAACGGGCGGCTATCGTTGCAGGATCCACGTGACGCTGGTGTCGCCGGAGGGCGCGTGCGAGCGTACGTTCGCGCACAGCCGGACCCACGGCACCGAGCGCGAAGCCGCGATCGACGGGCTGCGCGTCGGGATGACGTGGGTCGAAATGAGGAAGTCGAACACGTTCACGGTGTGAGGTCGCGGCGCCCGTGCACGTGTCGCACGGGTGCCGGCGTTTCGTTCGCCACGCGACGCAACCGGCGTCGCATCGCGTGTGCATCGACATCGACGTGCCTAGCCGTCCGACCGATCACGGGTGGCACGCGGCAGCGCCGCGCGCGGGACCGGTTCGTCGTCGCGTGCATGTCTGCGTTGCCGCCCGACATGATGCGCGACGGCGTCGGTCACGGTCGGGAAGAAACTGGCGCGACCGAACACGTCGAACAGCCCGTAGGCGCGCAGGCGATCCTTCACCGGGCCCTTCATTTCCGCGAAGTCCAGCGCGATCTTCCGTTCCCGGAGTTCCTCGCCCAGCATCACGAGCCGGTCCGCGGCGCTGATGTCGATATCGGTGACGGGCTCGGCCGCGATGACGACGCGCGCAACCGGTGGCGCGGACTTCGCGATCGCCGCGTGCAGATGCTCGCAGAAAATCTCGACGTTCGCGTAGAAGAGCGGCGCATCCCAGCGGAACAGCAGGAGCCCCGGTATCGGCACGGCGTCCGGATGCCGCGCGACGTCGTGATAGCCGCGCACGCCGGCGAGCCGGCCCAGCACCGCATCGTACGGATGCCACGCGCGCCACACGAACGACAGCAGCGACAGCGCGCTGGCGAGCAGGATGCCGGGCACGACGCCCATGCCGATCACGCCGGCGAAGCACAGCACCGAAATCAGGCATTCGCCGCGGCGCATCCGGTACAGCCGCACGACGCTGCGGACGTCCGCGATGCCGAACGCCGCGTAGATCACCACGGCGGCCAACGCCGCGCGCGGGACGAGGGTCAGCAGCGCCGGGGCGGCGGCGAGCAGGAGCGCGATGCAGGCCGCCGCGACCAGATTCGTGACCTGGCTTTGCGCACCGGCGGCAATCGCGACGGGCGTGCGCGATGCGCTGCTGCTGACCGCGCACCCGTGCATCACGCCGGCCAGCAGATTGGCGGCGCCCAGAGCGACCAGTTCCTGGTTGCGGTCCGGTGTGTCGCCCGCGCGAGTGGACAGTGCGCGCGACAGCATGCTGATGTCGGCGAACGACACCAGCGCGACGGCGATCGCGCCGGACGCAAGCGCGACCAGATCGGCGACGGAGACGGCCGGCAGATGCGGCACGGGCGCACCGGCAGGCAGGGCGCCGATCGTGGCCACGCCGTGCAGCCGCGGCACCTGCGCGATGACGGTTGCCGCCAGCACCGCGATCAAGACGCCGGGCGCACGCGGCATCATGCGTTTCATCAGAAAAATGGTGGTGAGCGTACCGATGCCGAGCGCGGTCGCGGCAATGGAAAACCGGTGTGCGTTGAGCGCCTGCACGATGCGCGGCACGCTGGCGAACACGTCGCCGCCCGATACCGGCATGCCCAGCAGTTCCGGCAACCGGCCGATCGCGAGCGCAATGGCGATGCCGTTCAGGTAGCCGTACTGGATCGGACGCGACAGCAGATCGGTGACGAAGCCGAGGCGGAGCGCGCCGAGCAGGATGCAGATCGTGCCGGCCAACAGCGCCAGCGCGCCGGCGAGCGCGATGGCGCGCTGCGGATCGTGACCGGCGAGCGGGGCGATGGCGCCGGCGATCAGCGCGGCCAGTGCCGAATCCGGGCCGAGGACGAGGATCCGGCTCGGGCCGAGCAGCGCATACGCGAGCAACGCGGCGATCGACGCATGGAGCCCCGTGATGGCGGGCAGGCCGGCCGCCTCGGCATAGCTCATGCCGACGGGCACCAGCACGGCCGACAGCGCGATGCCCGCATAGAGATCGCGCGAGAACCATGCGCGCCGGTAGTTCGCGAGCATGGTGAAGCCCGGGAACAGGTGGGCAACGCGGGCGGAAAGCGGCCGGTTCATTGCGGCTTCGGCTTCGGCTTCGGCTTCGGCGTCGTGCGGCGGCGCACCGGCCGCGCCGTGCGCCGCCGCGCATACCAGTCGCCGATCGCGTGCCAGATGTCCGGGGCGGATTCGCAGTACGTGAACAGGTCGAGATCGGCGCGAGCGATCATCCCTTCGTCGGCGAGGAAGGCCAGATCCACCGCGCGGCGCCAGTACGCTTCGCCGACGAGGATGACCGGCAGCGGCGGGATCTTGCGCGTCTGCAGCAGCGTCAGGACTTCGAACAGCTCGTCGAACGTGCCGTAGCCGCCGGGGAAGAATACCGCCGCCTTCGCGCGTTCGAGCAGGTGCAGCTTGCGGATCGCGAAATAGTGAAACCGGAAGCAGAGACCGGGCGTGATGTACGGATTCGGTGCCTGTTCGCGCGGCAGCTCGATGTTGAAGCCGATGCTCGGCGCGCCGCGCTCGTATGCGCCGCGATTGGCGGCCTCCATGATGCCCGGGCCGCCGCCGGTGACGATGGCGAGCCGCGCGGCGCGCGTGCACCGGTCGGCGTGGCCGACGATGCGCCCGAATTCGCGCGCGACGCGGTAATACACGCTGTGCTCGACGAGCCGGCTCGCCGCCGCGACGGCGTGACGCCGGCCCGCATCGTGCGGCCGCGCCGCGAGCAGGCGATTGGCTTCGTTCAGCCGCGCGTTCGCGACGGCCGGGGCAACGATGCGCGTGCTGCCGTAGATCACGACGGCATGGCCGATGCGTTCGTTCTGCAGGCGTTCCTCGGCCTTCCAGTAGTCGAGTTGCAGCCGGATGCCGCGCATGCCCGCGCGCTGCAGGAGGGTGGCATCGTCGTCGGCGGGCGTGCAGTCCGGACGGTTGGCGAGACGCGGCGCGCGATGCGGGATGCGCTGGACGCGGTCGTTGCCGACGATCGCATCGGGCCGTGTGCGAGCGCGTTTGCCGGGCGCGGCCGCCGACGTCAGGCCGGCTGCGGCACGGCGGCGCACTCCACCTCGCGCGGTACCGACGGGAACGCGTTTGACGACGGTCGACATGAGCGGCTGGCTGGCGGGCCGGTTACTGGCTCAGCACCCATTGCACGAGCTGGTGCGCGTCGTCGGCGGACAGCGGGCCGCCGCGATCCTCGGCGGATGGCATCGGCGTGTCGCCCCAGTGCACGCGGCCGCCGACGCGCAGCTTGCGTTCCAGTTCAGGCGCGGCGGCCGGATCGCCGCGGTAGCGCTGCGCGATGTCGTGGAACGACGGCCCGAGGAACGTCATGTCGGACGTGTGGCAGAACATGCAGTGCTGCGCATTGACGAGATCGGTCGGCTCGGGCACGGCCGTCTGCGCGGCGGCCGGGTTGGCCGCCGTGACGGTCACGCAGAAGGCGGCGCAACGCAGGAGGTTCATGATTTTTTCCTCGTCCGGATCAGAAAGGCCGCGCCGTGCCGCCGGGCGCGATCACGAAACGACTTCGTCGAGCGGGCGACGCGGCGAGTGCGGCGTATGCGGGCCGTGCCCGACACGCAATAGCAACTGCGGTTCGCCGTGCAGCCCGAGCATGTGACGCAGGTGGGCGCGCAGCTCGGTCGTCTCGATCGGCTGGTTCAGGTACGACGCCGTATAGCCTGCGCGCGTCGCGACTAGCAGGACGCGCTCCAGCGCCTGTCCGGCGGCGAGCCACGCGTCGCGATCGTCGCGCACGGTCGAGATGCATACGACCAACGGCGACGCGCCGACGAGCTGGTGATGCAGCGCGGCCAGTCCGTTACCGAGATCGAACGTCCGTACCGCCATCGTCACGACGGGCGCCGCGAAGTCCAGCAGCGTCGGCACGCCGGCCGCGAACGCCGGCATGCCGTCGACGTGGCGGCGCGGATCGATCCAGCTCGCCAGTTCGCGCCTGAAGCGCGGGTCCGCGAACTGCTCCTGATCGGCCTCTGCAACCAGCTCGGCCACCCGTGCGCGATGCGCGATCGAGTCGACGCAGGTGATCTCGGCGCCTTCCGCGACACCGGCCGCGATCAGCTCGCGCTGCAGCGTGTCCGGAACAGCCGTCGATTCGAACGGCGCACGCGTCGTGACGCGCTCCGGAATCGCATCGAACAGCGCGCCGAGCGACGCGTCGGAATAGCCGTCGTCGCACACCCGGACCAGCGCCAGCAGATCGGGATCGATGTCGGACGGGAACGTGCTGATCGTGTGGGCGAGCCCGGCGTGATCGAGCGCGACGCGCAGGTTGAGCAGGGCCGCACCGCAGCTGATGAGCAGCTCGCGATCGAACGGATCGATGACGGGCAACGCGCGCACGCGATCCGCGCAGACCGCGATCGTGGGGCCGTCGACGATGAACCGCCACGGCTGCGAGTTGTGGCTGGACGGGGCCAGCACCGCGTAGGCCAGCAGCGACCTCAGATGTGCTTCAGGGTGGGCGCTTGCGGCTAGTGGGGGAACGGATACCATTCGATCATCTCCTGGTCGCCACACGGGGGGCGTCATGTCACTTCATCGTGTCAGCAACCGTCTGTCCGCCGTTGACCCACATCAAGCGCCCGTCACCGGGCCATGCGTTCGGGGCGCGGAGCGACTAGCGTGGAGAGGTGACGCGCACGAACATGCGTGCGCGGGGAGGCGAGCATGTTTGCGATGATGTTTGACGGCACGACACAGCATCTGCGCGAGGCGCGCGTGCCGGACCCGTTGCCGGCGGCGGGCCAGTTGCTGATCGACGTACACGCATGCGGCGTATGCCGGACCGATCTCCACGTCGTTGACGGCGAGCTTGCGCATCCGAAGCTGCCGCTGATCCCGGGGCACGAGATCGTCGGCACGGTGCGTGCGCTCGGCGCGGGCGTGACGGGCTTCGTCGTGGGCGACCGCGTCGGTGTGCCGTGGCTCGGCTTGACGTGCGGCCATTGCGCGTATTGCACGACGGGCCGTGAGAATCTGTGCGACAGCCCGGGATTCACCGGCTATACGATCGACGGCGGCTATGCGGAGTGCACCGTCGCCGACCACCGGTATTGCGTGCATCTGCCGCAGCGCTACACCGATCTCGAAGCCGCGCCACTGCTGTGTGCCGGCCTGATCGGCTATCGAACCTTGCGCATGGCGGGCGATGCACGGCGCATCGGCATCTACGGCTTCGGTGCGGCAGCGCATCTCGTCGCGCAGGTCGCGCATATCGAGGGACGCAAGGTGTTTGCGCTGACGAAGCCGGGCGATACCGTGGCGCAGCAGCTGGCGCGTTCACTCGGTGCCGCGTGGGCCGGCGGCAGCGACGAAGCGCCTCCCGAGGCGCTCGACGCCACGCTCATCTTCGCGCCGGTGGGGGCACTGGTGCCGACAGCGCTTCGCGCGGTCGACAAAGGCGGGATCGTCGTATGCGGCGGCATCCACATGAGCGACATACCGGGCTTTCCGTACGCGTGGCTGTGGGGCGAGCGCCGTATCGTGTCGGTCGCCAACCTGACGCGCGCGGATGCGGTCGAATTCATGCGGGTCGCCGATACGATGCCGCTGCGGGTCGAGGCCGTGCGCTATGCGCTGACCGACGCGAACCGTGCGCTCGACGACTTGCGCTCCGGGCGTTTGTCGGGGGCGGCGGTGCTCGCCATGCGCGGCTGATGCGCCCGCCGCACACAGCGAGGTCAGATTTGCCCGAGGCCTTCCGGATCGACGATGCGGATCTGCTTGCCTTGCGCCGCGACGAGCCCCTTGTGCTGGAACTTCGACATCATCCGGCTGACGGTTTCGAGCTTCATCCCGAGATATTCGCCGATCTCGTCGCGCGTCATCCGCAGCACGAACTCGGCGGCCGAGTAGCCGCGCGCCTTGAAGCGGGTGGAAAGGTTCAGCAGGAACGCGGCCACGCGCTGTTCGGCGGTCATCGTGCCGAGCAGCAGCATCAGCGCGGATTCGCGGACGATTTCGCCGCTCATCATCTGGTACACGTGATGCTGCATCGGCCGCACTTCGCGGCACATCTGCTCGAGCTGGCCGAACGGAATGATGCAGACGGTGCTGTCCTCTAGCGCGATCGCGTCGCCGTTGTGGTGCCCGGTGTGCACGCCGTCGAGCCCGAGCGATTCACCGACGATCTGGAAGCCGGTGATCTGCTCGTCGCCGTCGCGATGCATCACGATGGTCTTGAATGACCCGGTCCGGACCGCATAGATGCTGTTGAACGTGTCGCCTGCGCGAAACAGCGTTTCACCGCGCCGGACGTGCCGCGTCGTGCAGATCATCGCGTCGACACGCGCGAAATCGTCAGGCGAAAGGTCGGCCGGCATGCAGACGGTACGCAACGCGCACGTCGAGCAACGGGACGCGGCGCGCTTCGGCTGGTCCACCCGTTCGACGGGATGCAGCGGAATGAACGGGCGTAACGGCATGGTCGGCGAGACTTCGGCATGGCTCTGCATGATCGGCTCCAGTGCTTGGGGCGGCGGCGAATCGCTGTCGTGCAGGTTCGCGCTGGCCGTCGTATCGGCGGCCCCGGCGTCTGCCGCCTACCTGATGGGGAACCACACCGGAGGGCCAGGAGACCGGTACGCCGGTCTCGATGGTGATGCGGCCCTTGCTCCGGGAGGCACGCTTGCTTGTTTTTCTTGATACGCAGTATGGACGGCGCGCGCCGCGACGGAAATCAGCCGCAATTGAAGATGCGGTAGGACACGCGGAAGGGTTGTAGGACGTTTCCTACAGAGGCGCGGCATCCTGGCGGGGCGACGCGGGGGCGCACCGGTCGTGCGCCGGAGCCGCATCAGAGATCGTCCGGGTCGTCGAACAGCTTGTGACGCATCGCATAGCGCACGAGCGCCGTGTCGTTCGGCATCTGCATCTTCTCGAGTATCCGCGTCTTGTACGTGCTGACCGTCTTGACGCTGACACAAAGCGCTTCCGCGATCTCGGAGATCGACTCGCCGGTGGTGACGCGCCGGAACACGTCGAACTCGCGATCGGACAGGCGCTGGTGCGGCAGGAGATCGGCCGGCTCGTTCAGGCTCTGCGCGAACTGCTCGGCCATCGTCAGGCTGACGTAGACGCCACCGGCCGCGATCTTGGTCAGCGCCGCCACCAGCTCGGCGCTCGCGCTCTCCTTGGTCATGTAGCCGGACGCGCCGGCGCGGAACGCGCGCACCGCGTATTGCTGCTCGGCATGCATTGTCAGCACGAGGATATGCAATGCCGGTTTCTCGTCCTTGATCTGCTTGATGAGTTCGACGCCGTTTCGGCCCGGCATCGACAGGTCGAGCACCAGGACATTCGCGGGGGTGTCCCGCACGAGCGCGATCGTGGATGCACTGTCGCTCGCTTCGCCCGCGACTTCGAAGCCGCTCGCGCTCTGCAGGATGTGCCGCAGGCCGTCCCTGACGAGGGCGTGGTCGTCGGCGATGAGTACCCTGATCATGACAGCACATCTCCTTGCTGGATGGCATGAAGCGGTAGCGCCACGGTAATCGTGAACCCCGTTCCGGGCCGGTTGTCGATCGTCACCGTGCCGTCGAGCATGTGCGCGCGTTCACGGATGCCGATCAGCCCGAACGACGGACGATCGCGCTCGTCGTGCGTGTTCTCCGGGGCGCCGTGGCCGTTGTCCGCGATGCGCAGCACGCAGTAGCCGTCTTCCACTTTCAAGGCGAGCGTCACCTGCGTCGCATCGGCGTGGCGCGCGACATTGGTGAGCGCTTCCTGCACGATGCGGAACAGCGTCGTGGCACCGGTGCTAGTGAACGCGGTATCGACGGGGGCGATGTCCCGGTCGACCGTGATCCGGTAGCGATGCGTGAAATCATTGACCAGCCACTCGATCGCCGGGATGAGGCCCAGGTCATCGAGCATCACCGGCCGCAGATCGGCCGCAATGCGTCGAACCGACGCCACGGTCGAATCGATCAGGCGATGCATGCCGCCCAACTGCTCGCGCACGCCGGTGTGAGGGGCGACGACGCCCGCGAGCCCCAGTTCGACGGCGGAGAGATCCATCTTGAGCGCCGTGAGTTGTTGGCCGAGGTCGTCGTGCAGTTCACGCGCAATCCGCGTTTTTTCTTCCTCGCGCACATTCTGCAGGTTGGCGGACAGGTCGCGCAGTTCCTCGCGTGACTGCTTGAGGGCATTTTCCGCCCGGACGCGCTCGGTGACGTCGCGCAGCATGACCGTGTACAGCTTGCCGGTGCCGTCGCGAATCTGCGAGATCGACGCCTCGATCGGAAACTCCGAACCGTCGCCGCGCAGGCCGAACAGCACGCGCTGCTGTCCCATCTGCCGCTCGGTGACGCCCGTCACGCCGAACTGTTCGACGTGCCGCGTGTGCGCGGCGCGGAAGCGCTCGGGGATGAAGCGGGCGAGCGGCGCGCCGATCGCCTCCATCGCCGAGACGCCGAACACGCGTTCCGCGGCCGGATTGAATATCACGATCGTCTGGCCTTCATCGACGGTAATGATCGCTTCCATCGATGACCGGATGATGCCCATCATCCGGGCCTCGGTCGGCTGGCCTTCGCCGCCGGGGACGGCGCCCGACATTTGCCTGACGGCGGCCTGCCGAACGAGGGCGGCCAGTATCAGCGACAGCGCGATTCCGGCCACCATCACGGCCATCGCGGATCCGGCCGTATCGGCGGGCGGCGCACTGTAGCGCAGCGAGAGCGGTGTGCCGCCGAACGTCAACGTATCCGTTCGCGTGAGCATGTCGCGGGCGGCGGTGGCGTCGTCGCCGCTGAACCCGCCGGAATAGATGGGGGCCGCCGGGTTGTCGGCCGTGATTTTCATGTGCAGACGATCCAGGACCGACGGATCGACAAGACGCTCCGGATCGAGCGCCGCATAAACATATCCGGTCGCGCGCGCATGCTGCGGCCCGGACGAAGCCCCGTCTTCAGCGTTCGCATAAATCGGCAGATACAGCGTCAGCGCCGTGCGGGCGATCGTCGTGTCCGCGCTGTCCTGGATTGCGTTCGCGGCCAGCGCGGTCTTGCCGGTTTCCGCCGCGCGCTGCAGCGCCCGCCGGGTCGCCTGATTGTCGTCGTCGGCGCTCGGCTCGATTCTTCCAACGCTGCGGACGGGCGACTGCAAACCGTCCAGATTGAGACTGGCGAGGTAGCGGTGCCATGCGTCGCCGGATTGAGGCATGGCCAGCGTCGATGCGAAGCCGCGCGCGCCGCGCAACACGGTAGCGGCGCCGAGGAGGCTGCGCCGGAGGTCGGCCGTCGCAAGCGTCGCCGATTGCGCGAAGCGTGCCTGGGCGGCTTCCTGCCCCCGGGTCTGTAGATGCCGGGCGCAGGCAAATGACGCAGCCAGGCCGAGCGCCAGCGTCAGCAGCGCGGCCAGGGTCGCGTATCGCGCAGGCCGAATCCTGCGCGGATCCGGCCCGGCCTTGAAGGAGGGCGCATTGACTGTCATGGCCGTTCATCCTGACGGATTTTTCCGGCGGCTGGCGGGCGGCTGGCCGGGCGCGAGGCACGAAACGCGGGGCGGGCCGAAACGGTGATGTCGCCCGAAATTGTGCGCGTTTTGTCTGCGTTCGCCAATCGAGACCGATGCGTATGCCGGTTGCCGTGCCGGCTTGACCGGCGTCAACCGGATGACGCGCGTCGGGCCCAGACTGGTGTGGCATGCCGGTCGAAACCCGACGGCACCAGGGAGGCATCATGTATGCAAGGATCTTCGCGGCACTCGACGGCAGCCGCAGTTCGCGGCTGGCGCTCGACGAGGCGATCGCGCTCGTCCGCGATTCAGGCGGCCTGATCGTCGCCGTGTGCGTGGTATCGGACGCGCCTCGACTGACGGACGTCGACAGCGGTTATATCGACCAGCGCGATCCGGCGGGGCTGGATGCGGACAGGGCCGCGATCGCGGTGGCGGACGCGGAGACCGCGTTTCGCCTGTGCGGCGTGCTCGGCACCGCGCACACGATCGACGCGTGCGGCGAGGATGTCTCGTCCGTGCTGGCGCGAGCTGCCGCGGAATGCGACGCCGACCTGATCGTGATGGGCACGCACGGACGCCGCGGCGTGCGCCGCGCGGTGCTCGGCAGCGTCGCCGAATCGCTGGTGCGCACCGCGGACCGGCCGGTGCTGGTCGTGCGTGAAGGGCAGGGCGCGTGTGCGGCCGTGTTGTGACGAAAGAGGGCAGCCGCGGGCGGCTGCCCCGTCGTCTTGCGTGCGGTGTCAGTGCGACAGCAGTACCGGTACCGTCATCGTCTCGAGGACGGTGCGCGTCGCACCGCCCAGCACGCGCTCGTGCATGCGCGCATGGCTGTACAGGCCCATGACGAGCAGATCCGCATGCAGGTCGGTTACCCGGTTCAGCAGCGTCGCGCCGACACCGACCGACCGGTCGCGCGGCGTCGTCGAGAACGATGCGCGCACGCCGTGCCGTTCGAGATACGCGGCCACGTCGACGCCCGCCGGCGTCTTGTCCGGATCGGGCTGACCGCGCACGACCGTCTCGACGTTGACGAAGCGCGCGCGCGCGAGCAGCGGCAACGCATCGGCCATCACACGGGCGGCTTCGCGCCCGCCGTCCCAGCCGATCAGGACGTTCTCGCCGATCGTCCGCACGTCGCCCGCGTAGGGCACGACGATCGCCGGACGGCCGCTGCCCATCACGAGATCCTCGACGAAATGACGCGCCACGTAGGTCATGCGATCGTCCGGGTCCTCCTGGCCGAGTATCAGCAGATCGACGTGGCGCGCGTGCAGAATGGCGGTGGCGGTCGGGTCGCCGGTTGGCGCCTGCCATTCGACGCTGCGTCCCGCGCGCTCGGCGGCCATCAGGAATCTTTCTTCGGCCTCCTTGCGCCGCTGGTCGCACAGGCGCTCGTAGACGGCCAGCTTCAGCGGCTCGTCGGGCCGCCGCAACGGTTCGAAGAGATCCTGGCAGACCACGTAGAGGCCGATCAGATGCGCATTCCAGCGTGCCGCGAGGTCGAGCGCGAGGTCGACGCGGGTCGCGCAGCGCTCGCTGTCGTCGAGGTGGACGAGCAGGGTCTTGTAGCTCATGACGGCTCCTTTTCGGTGGATGCGGCGGTGGTCTCGGCAGGTTTGCCCGACGGGCAGCCCGCCGGAATCATCAGCACCGGGCACGTGGCCAGGCGCAGCACGCGCTCGGCCACGCTGCCGAGGAAGAGGCGCTGGACGCCGCGTCGGCCGTGCGTGCCCATGATGATCAGGTCGGCCTCGAGTTCGTTGGCAAGACTGACGATCCGGTGCGGGATGTCTTCGCCTGCCGGCGCGACGTTGGAGATCTGCGGCGTGCCGGCGACGTCGCGCGCCTTCAGGCGCCGCGCCGCGTCCTCGGTGACGCGCAGCCCTTCTTCACGAAAGGCGTCGACCAGGATCGACGGGTCGTAGCCGTACATGTCGTACGCCGGCACCAGGAAATCGACGACGTAGACGGGAGTCAGTCGGGCACCCGTCTCCGACGCGATAGCCAGCGCGGCGTCGAGTGCACGGGACGACGTGTCGCTGCCGTCGAGTGCAACCAGAATGTTCGAGAACATGGCATGTCCCTTGAACGGAGGTGGATGAGATCATCATCGGCGCGTGCGCGCCAATCGCGCTGATCTGGATCAAGCGTCGCGGTTGGCGCGCAGCACCCCGACCGCGGCGCGCGAGGCGATCCACGCTTCGTTGGTCGGCTCGACGACAACCGTGACCGCGCTCGATGCGGACGACACGACCTGCGCATGGTCCGCGTTCGCGCCCACGTCGATGTCGATGCCGAGCCAGGCGAGCGCCGCGCAGATCCGCTCGCGCAACACGGCCGAGTGCTCGCCGATGCCGGCCGTGAAGACCAGCATGTCGAGGCCGCCGAGCAGCGCGACGAGCGCACCGGCTTCGCGCACGATGCGGTGGACGTAGAGTGTCAGCGCATCGCCGGCGCATGCATCACCGGCGGCTTCGCACGCCAGCAGCACGCGCGGATCGCCGGAAGCGCCCGACACGCCCTTGAGGCCCGACTCGTGATAGAGCATGTGGCCCAATGCGTCGGTGGACAGCTTGCCGGCCTCGAGCAGGTGCAGCACCACGCCGGGATCGAGGGTTCCGCAGCGTGTGCTCATCATCAGCCCGTCGAGCGCCGAGAAGCCCATCGTCGTCGCGACGCTGCGGCGGCCGCGCATCGCGCACAGGCTGGCACCGCTGCCGAGATGGGCGGCGATCACGCGGCCGTGCGCACGCGCGCCGAACCGCTCGTCGAGCGCGACGGCCAGGTATTCGTACGACAGACCATGGAACCCGTAGCGGCGCACGCCCTGGTCGAACCATGCATGCGGCAGCGGCAGCAATTGCTCGGCGCGCGGCAGTGTGTGATGAAACGCGGTATCGAACACGGCCACCTGCGGCACGTCGGGAAACGCGTCGCGCAGCGCGTCGATCGCATCGAGGCAGTGCGGTTGATGCAACGGCGCGAGCGGCGTCAGCGTGCGAAGCGCGTCGAGCACCGCGTCGTCGACGACGACCGGGTCGACGTACCGGGCACCGCCATGCACGACACGGTGTGCAATGGCGCCGAGCGCGATATGCGGCAGCTGCACGCGGATCCACATCGCGACCTGCGCGAGCACCGCGCGGTATGGATCGCCCGTGCGCAGCGGCAGCGTGCCGCCCGGGGCGGCGTCGAAGCGGATCGACACGCCGTTGCCGGTTTCGATCGCTTCACCCTCGTGCAGCGGCCGCCGCGCGGGATCCCCGTGCGGCGGATACGCGAACACCGCGAATTTCACGCTCGACGAACCGGCATTGACGACGAGCAGCGCGAGCGTACGCATCGATCGATTCAGTGCGACATCAGCACCGGGAGCGTCATCGACGCGAGCACCGTGCGCGTGGCGCCTCCCATGATCAGTTCATGCCAGCGCGGATGCCCGTACGCGCCCATGACCAGCAGGTCGGAACCCGTTTCGTAAGCGCGCGACAGCAGCGTGTCGCCGACCGACGCGCCGGTACCGGTGTCGATATCGAGCACGTTCACGTCGCGCGCATGGCGCGCCAGCATCAGCGCGGCGTCGGCGGCCGGAATGCGTGTAGTCGCCGCTTCCGAATCGCCGTCGACCACGGCGACGACCGTCGTGCGCTTCGCATGCTCGAGAAACGGGAGCGCGTCGTGCGCGGCGCGGGCGGCTTCGCGGCTGCCGTCCCAGGCGACGAAGACCCGTTCGCCGATTGACGGGAATTCACCGGTGTACGGCCAGAACAGCACCGGCCGACCGGCGGACAACACGAGGTTCTCCGGAAACTGGTCGTCGATGTAGGTTTCGGGATCGTTCGGGTCGCTCTGGCCCGCAATCACGAGGTCGGCAAGACGGGCGGCACGCGGCACGGCCACATTCGCGCTCTCGTCCGCGCGAACCCAGGTGGCCGGCACTTTGGCCCGCGCGGTTTCCGCATGGAACAGGCGCTCCAGTGCGCCGAGCCGCTCGTCGCGTTGCTCGCGGTGCGCGCGGAAATAGTCTGCGGAACCGGCCATCACGTAGAACGAATGCGGCTCCGGCGTGTAGACCGCGAACAGCCCGGTGAGATGCGCACCGAAGCGCCGGGCAAGACGCAACGCCAACTCGAGACGCGAATGCGCGCGGGCGCTCGTATCGAGGTGTACGACCAGGCTTTTGTAGCTCATCGGAATCGCTCCATCGACGGGTGATCCGCCAGTGCAATCCAGTCTACGAAGCAGGGTTTCCGCGTGCTTGACTCAGATCAACGGGTGCCGTGCGCCACGGCCGCACAGTGAAGTGGACGCCCATTCACCGACCGGATCGAAGGAGGGAAGACGATGAGCCCCCAGGCTTTGACCACACCGAACGACGCTTGCCGCGCGGGTTGCGATCTCGCGTTGCGCATGGCCGTGCTGGCTCGCGACTGGCAGCACGAATGGCACGCGCTGGCAGGGCGGCGCATCGAGCGGGACCGCGACGCGGTGCGCGGCCTGCAGCAGGCGCTGACCGCGACGAACGAGTGGACGGCGTTCGGCGAGGCGGCCCGGCATGTGATGCGCGACTACACGATCGCGACCGTCGCGATCTGGCAGGACGCCACCGAGCTGTGCATGCGCGGGCAGTTCGAGAGCGCGAGTGCGTGGCGCACGTGGTTGCGCGATTACGGCACTGGCGCGCTATCGCGCTACCAGACCGACTGGTGGCCCGATCTCGGGCGGCTGGCCGTGGTCAACGAGGCGAGCATGCCGTGGCGCGACTGGATGGCCGCGTTCGAGCTCGGCATCACGGAAGCAGTCGATGCAGGCGACGAGGCCGCGGCCGTCCGGCGTCTCGATGGCAGCCATGCGGTGCAGGAGCACGATCATGTCCGCTAAGCGCGTCGCTTTCGTCACGGGTGGAATGGGTGGCCTTGGTGCCGCGATCAGCCGCCGTCTTCACGAGGCCGGCATGACGGTGGCGGTGTCGCACACCGAACGCAACGACCACGTTGCGACGTGGCTCACGCACGAGCGCGAGGCGGGCCGCACGTTTCATGCGTACGAGGTCGACGTGGCCGACTACGACTCGTGCCAGCACTGCGCGGCACGCGTGCTGGCTGAATTCGGGCGCGTCGACGTGCTCGTCAACAACGCGGGCATCACGCACGATGCCACCTTCGTGAAGATGACCAAGAGCATGTGGGATGCGGTGCTGCGCACCAATCTCGACGGCCTGTTCAACATGACGAAGCCGTTCGTGCCCGGCATGATCGACGCCGGCTTCGGACGGATCGTGAACATCGGGTCCGTGAACGGGGAGCGCGGCGCGTACGGGCAGGCGAACTACGCGGCCGCGAAAGCCGGTATCCACGGTTTCACGAAGTCGCTGGCGCTCGAACTTGCGCGGCACGGCATCACGGTCAACACGGTGGCCCCGGGCTACCTGGCCACCGCGATGCTCGAGTCGGTGCCGAAGGAAGTGCTCGACACGAAGATCCTGCCGCAGATTCCGGCCGGTCGCCTCGGCGACCCCGACGAAATCGCCGCGCTCGTCGCGTTCCTGTGTTCCGACGCGGGCGCCTTCGCAACCGGTGCGGAATTCGACATCAATGGCGGCATGTACATGCGATGAAAGCGTCCGTCATCCGCGCGCCGCTCGTGCGCGAATCGAGGCAGCCGTCGGATCGGAACGGGCAGACGCCCGACCGGCGCCAATGCACGGCGCCCGAGGCAACACCCGCTGAAAAATGGAACCGCGCCGTGCATGCCAACGTCGCCGCGATGACCTTCGGGCTGTCGCCCGTGTCGCTGGCGCTGGCCCTGCTCGACTGGGGCGCTCACCTGGCGGTGTCGCCGGGCAAGTGCTTCGAACTCGCGACGCAGGCGTGGCTCGCGGCCGCGCCCGCGGTCGACGGATCGTGGTGGACCTGCTGGCGCGACTGGCTGCATGCGCGCTCGTCGGGTGACGTGCCGGCCCGCGCGCCGGCCGCCGGGCTCGCGGCGGCGCCGGGCGCCTACGTGCTCCAGACATGAACGGGCATCGGCATCCGGATCCGTGCGGCGGCGCGTGCCTGCCCGGCCTGCTGCCGCGCGCGGACGGCGCATGGCCCGGGCTGATCGCGCGGGCACGCAACGCAGCGCCGCTCGTCGTGGCCGTCGTGCATCCGTGCGATGCAACCAGTCTCGTCGCGCTGGCCGAACTCGCCGAGTCGCCGCTGGCGGCCGCGATCGAGCCGCTGATCGTCGCGCCGCGCGACAAGGTGCTGCGTGTCGCGCACGATGCGGGCGTCGATCTGTCGTCGTGGACGATCGAGGACGTGCCGCACAGCCATGCGGCGGCGGCCCGCGCGGTGGAACTCGCGGCGGCGGGCCGTGCCGGCGCGCTGATGAAGGGCAGCCTGCATACGGACGAGCTGATGGGCGCGGTCGTCGCGGCCGAATCGGGGCTGCGCACCGACAAGCGCATGTCCCACTGTTTCCTGATCGAGGCACCGGCGTATCCGCGTCCGTTCATCCTGACCGACGCGGCGGTGAACATCGCGCCGGACCTCGCGCAGAAGGCGGCCATCACGCAGAACGCGATCGACGTCGCGCATGCGCTGGGCGTGGCGTGCCCGCGCGTGGCCGTGCTGTGCGCGGTCGAGACCGTCAATCCGGCGATGCGCTCGACGCTCGACGCGGCGGCGCTCGCGAAGATGGACGAGCGCGGCCAGCTTACCGGCGCGATCGTCGACGGCCCGCTCGCGTTCGACAACGCGATCTCGCTGCGGGCGGCGCACGACAAGGGGATCGATTCGCCGGTCGCCGGCTGCGCCGACATCCTGGTCGTGCCCGATATCGAAGCGGGCAACCTGCTCGCGAAGCAGCTCGAATACCTGGGCGGCGCCGTCAGCGCGGGCATCGTCGTGGGCGCGCGCGTGCCGATCGTGCTGACGAGCCGCGCCGACGGCGCTGCCGTCCGGGTCGCGTCGTGCGCACTCGCGATGGTGCTGGCACAGGCGCGGCATGCGCCGCAGTCCTGATCAACGTACCCGCAACCCTTTCTTTCGATGGAGGAACCCCGATGAAAGCACTCGTCTACCACGGGCCCGGGCGCAAGGCGCTCGAGGAGCGGCCGATGCCGGAACTGCAGTCGCCCACCGACGCGCTCGTGCGCGTGACGCGCACGACGATCTGCGGCACCGATCTGCACATTCTCAAGGGAGACGTACCGACTTGCGAACCCGGCCGCATTCTCGGCCACGAAGGGGTCGGGATCGTCGAGCAGGTCGGCACCGCCGTCGATGCGCTGAAGCCGGGCGATCATGTGCTGATTTCCTGCATTTCGTCGTGCGGCCGCTGCGAATATTGCCGGCGCGGCCTGTATTCGCATTGCACGACCGGCGGCTGGATCCTCGGCAACCGGATCGACGGCACGCAGGCCGAGTACGTGCGCGTTCCGCATGCGCAGACGAGCCTCTACCGGATTCCGCCGGGCGCGGACGAGGAGGCGCTCGTGATGCTGTCGGACATCCTGCCGACCGGGTTCGAATGCGGCGTGCTGAACGGCAAGGTGCAGCCGGGCTGCTCGGTGGCGATTGTCGGCGCGGGCCCGATCGGGCTGGCGGCGCTGCTGACCGCGCAGTTCTACTCGCCCGCACAGATCATCATGATCGATCCGGACAGCAACCGGCTGGACGTGGCGCAGCGCTTCGGCGCGACCGATTGCATCGACGGCCGCACTGGCGACCCGGTGGCGGAAGTGATGAAGCTGACCGACGGGGTCGGCGTCGATTGCGCGATCGAGGCGGTCGGGATTCCGGCGACGTTCGAGATGTGCACGTCACTGGTGGCGCCGGGCGGCGTGGTCGCGAACGTCGGCGTGCACGGGGTCAAGGCCGACCTGCACCTCGAGAAGCTGTGGGATCGCAACATCTCGATCACGACCCGGCTCGTCGACACGGTCAGCACACCGATGCTGCTGAAGACCGTGCGCGCCGGGCGCCTCGATCCGAAACGCCTGATCACGCATCGGTTCTCGCTCGACGACGTCGAGCGCGCGTACGACACGTTCGGCCGCGCCGCGCAAACCCATGCGCTGAAGGTCATCATCGAAGTCGGTTGATGGCCGGGTAGCGCAGGGCGGGAACCGGCAGGCGACACCCGGTTCCCGCCACCGCACGGCGGGTCACGCCGTCAGGAGGAAAGCGCGGCCGGCGCGTGCGTGTCGCCGGATTCGACCGCATCGAGATCGACGCACTGCGCATACACCGGCACCTCGCACGGCCAGTGCAGCCGCTCCGCGATGCGCCGCCGCATCGCATCGGCCGCGGCCGGCTCGCCATGCGTGACGAAGGTCCGCACGGGCGCGCGCTGCATCGTGCCGAGCCAGCGGAGGATCTCCTCGTAGTCGGCATGCGCGGAGAGCGTCGTGATCGAATCGACCTGCGCGCGCACGCGCACGTACTCGCCGTGGATCTTCAATGTCGGCTCGTGCGCGGCCAGCGCCGCGCCGCGCGTGCCGGCCGCCTGGTAGCCGACCAGCGCGATCGTGTTGCGCGCATCGGGCGCGTAGCGGCTCAGGTGGTGCAGCACGCGGCCGCCCGTCGCCATCCCGCTGCCGGCGATGATGACCATCGGGCCATGATGGTCGGCAATCGCCTTCGACTGCTCGACCGAGCGGATCATCGTGGCCGCATGGCCGAGCGCGTTCGCGTCGGAAGGCGTCAGCCGGTGTTCGAGGATATGGTGACGATAGATCTCGGTCACGTCGGTGGCCATCGGGCTGTCGACGAATACCGGCACGCGCGCCATCCGGCCGGACGCCTTCAGCCGCGCGATGTAGTGCAGGATTTCCTGCGCGCGGCCGACCGTGAAGCACGGCATCACGACCACGCCGCCGCGCGCGAAGGTCTTGTCGAACAGCGCGGCGAGTTCGTTCTCGGGGTCCGATTCCGGATGCAGGCGGTCGCCGTACGTCGATTCGACGACCAGGTAGTCCGCATGCGCGGGCGCCAGCGGCGGCTGCATGATCGGGTCGTGATAGCGGCCGAGGTCGCCCGAGAAGGCCAGCACCTTGTGATCCCAGTGCATCACGACGCTCGCCGCGCCGAGAATGTGGCCGGCCGGCAGCAGGCGGAACGCCAGCCCGCCGCCGAGCACCGTGCATTCGTCGAACGCGACGGGCTTCAGCAGGTGCAGCGCGTGCTGCGCATCGTCCAGCGTGTAGAGCGGTTGTGCCGGATGATGCTTCGAATAGCCGTGGCGGTTCGCGAAATCGGCTTCTTCCTCCTGCAGCCGCGCGCTGTCGCGCAGCATGATGTCGCAGAGTTCGGCCGTGGCCGCCGTGCAATACACCGGCCCGCGGAACCCTTCGCGCGCCAGCACCGGAAGATAGCCGGTATGGTCGATATGCGCGTGCGTGAGCACGACCGCGTCGAGCGTGTCGGGCGCGACCGGCAACGGGCTCCAGTTGCGCAGCCGCAGGTTCTTGGTGCCCTGGAACAGGCCGCAGTCGACCAGCACGCGCCGGTTGCCGTGCTCGACCAGGTATTTCGAGCCGGTCACGGTTTCGGTCGCACCGAGAAAAGTCAGTTTCATGGATCGCCTCACGGGAGTGGACGGAGCAGTGAGTCGATTACAGCGCGGATGCGCGCGAAGCGATTGATGGAAATCAGGGATTGCCGCATCCGTGCTCGGCTCGGCTCGGCTCGGCTCGGGCGAGGTTCGCCGTTCGGCCGTTGCGGCTCCGGGTTGACGTCAATCAACGTCCGGGCAGGACGGCGGCACCGCCGCGTGTCAGCCCGCGTCGCTCCGGCCGTCGAGTGCGACGATCATCAGCAGCACGGGAACGTGAGGCCGGCGGTCAGCGCGGGGAACGTCGTGCTGTCACGCGCGGGGTGTCGCGGGTTTCGCCGCGTCCGGCGTCGTGATCGTGTCGCGCTTTGCCGCGCGGTTGATCTGCATCAATGGACGCATCCGGCATTCGCGCACCCGGCGGCCACGGCCGCCGGCACGTCGTTGGTTGATCCTCGTCAAGCCACTGCCGCCGTCGTGCGCGATGCTGAAGCCGGTGAAGCCCCGTACCGATCGCGAATGTCGCGACCGGTACGGGGCGACGGGAGACCGACATGAAGTCCGATGCAGCACTCAAGCAGGATGTCGAGCAGGCGCTGTTCTGGAATCCGGCGATCGACGCGCGACGGATCGACGTCGACGTGCGCGACCGGGTCGTGACGTTGCGCGGCACGGTCGACAGCTGGGCCCAGAAGCTCGAAGCGCAGAAAACGGCGCTGCATGTCGAGGATGCGCGCGCGCTCGTGCTCGAACTGAGCGTCACACCGCCCGCGAACGCGTGCGCGGATCAGGAACTGGCGATCGCGATCACGTTCGCGCTCGGCTGGCAGGAGGCGCTGCGCGATCACAAGATCCGTGTTGAGGTCGACCACGGCTGCGTGACGCTCGACGGCGAAGTCGATCATGCATACCAGAGTCGGGCGGCGGAAAAGATGGTCAGCCGGATGATCGGCGTCGTCGGCGTCGCGAATCGCATCCGGGTGCGAACGGACAGCACGGTGCCGGACGTCGGCATCCGGATTGCCGAAGCGCTCGCGCGCCGCGCGCAGCGCGAATCCTCCGGGATCTCGATTGCCGACGACGACGGCATCGTCACGTTGACGGGCAAGGTCGCGTCGCTCGCCGAAAGGCGCGCCGCGTGCGGTGCGGCCGCGTCGGTCAGGGGCGTGCGCGAGGTCGTCGACCGGCTGACCGTTGCATGACGATGCATGAGCGGGCTCGCGCCCGCGGTGCCGGTTCGACGCCATGAAAAAATCATTCGATTACTCCGGGCTGCTGATCCCGTTCGTATTTGCCGCGCTGGTGGCGTATCAGCTGCTGATGGCCCAGCCGGCCACGACGTCGATCTCGTACAGCGACTTTCACCACCTGGTCGACGCGCGGCTCGTCGACGATCTGGACATCGGCCCGTCGTCGATTTCGGGCGTGCTGCGCATGCCGCAGGCCGGTGCGAACCTGCCGGCCTCCGACGCGGCCGCCGTGAAGAAGGCGGGCCCGCCGTGGCGCTTCACGACCAACCGGGTCGCCGACGATCGTCTCGTCGCCGAACTCACGGCCGCCGGCATCCGCTATCGCGGCGCGCCGGATTCGGGCTGGCTCGAGACGCTTGCCGGATGGATATTGCCGGTGATCGTCCTCGTGACGTTCTGGAGCTTCATGATGCGCAGGCCGGGCGGGGTCCGTGACCTGAGCGGCATGGGCAAGAGCCAGGCGCGCGTGTACGTGCAGCAGGAAACCGGCATCACGTTCGACGACATCGCCGGCATCGACGAGGCGAAGGCCGAGCTGCAGCAGATCGTCGCGTTCCTGCGCAACCCCGAACGCTACCAGCGGCTCGGCGGCAAGATCCCGAAAGGCGTGCTGATCGTCGGTGCGCCCGGCACCGGCAAGACGCTGCTCGCGCGTGCGGTGGCCGGCGAGGCGGCCGTGCCGTTCTTCACGATCAGCGGCTCGGCGTTCGTCGAGATGTTCGTCGGCGTCGGCGCGGCACGCGTGCGCGACCTGTTCGAGCAGGCAAAGCAGAAGGCGCCGTGCATCGTGTTCATCGACGAACTCGATGCGCTTGGCAAGGCGCGCGGCGTCGGCCTGATGTCCGGCAACGACGAGCGCGAGCAGACCCTCAACCAGCTGCTCGTCGAGATGGATGGCTTCCAGGCCAATTCGGGCGTGATCATCATGGCCGCGACGAACCGGCCCGAGATCCTCGATCCCGCGCTGCTGCGGCCCGGGCGCTTCGACCGCCACATCGCGATCGACCGACCCGACCTGAACGGCCGCAAGCAGATCCTGGCCGTGCACACGAAGCGCGTGAAACTGGCCCCGGAAGTCGACCTGGCCGAGCTGGCGCAGCGCACGCCGGGCTTCGTCGGCGCGGATCTCGCGAACGTCGTCAACGAGGCCGCGCTGCACGCGGCCGAACTCGGCAAGCCGGCGATCGGCATGGCCGACTTCGACGAGGCGATCGACCGCGCGATGACGGGCATGGAGCGCAAGAGCCGCGTGATGAACGACGAGGAAAAGCGGACCATCGCGTACCACGAGGCGGGGCACGCGCTCGTCGCGCAAAGCCGCGTGCATTGCGATCCGGTGAAGAAGGTGTCGATCATCCCGCGCGGCATCGCGGCGCTCGGCTACACGCAGCAGGTGCCGACCGAGGATCGCTACGTATTGCGCCGAAGCGAGCTGCTCGACCGGCTCGACGTGCTGCTCGGTGGCCGAGTAGCCGAGGAAATCGCGTTCGGCGACGTGTCGACCGGCGCGCAGAACGATCTGGAACGTGCGACCGCGCTGGCACGCCACATGGTCATGCAGTACGGGATGAGCGAGAAGCTCGGTCTCGCGACGCTCGACGACGCGACCCCGCAGGGCGGTTCGCCCGGCGTGTGGACGCCGGGCGACGGCCGGTGCAGCGAACACACCGCGCAGTTGATCGACGAGGAGGTGCGCGCGCTGCTCGAAGACGCGCACGTGCGGGTCACGGCGACGCTCGGCGAGCATCGCGACGCGCTCGAACGGATCGCGCGGTGCCTGCTGCAGCACGAAACGATCGATCACGACACACTGGTGGCGCTCATTACGCCACCGGACGACGGCATCGGCCTGCCCGGGCCGGCGCACGCCGATGCGGAGCCTGCCACGGCCACGGACACGTCGGCCTGACCGGCTGGCGGCCACCGTCGGTCAGTCCGCTCAACAGCCGATACAGACCGCGCCGTCGCGTCGTTGCGCCGTATCGTCGACGACGACCGACGCGAGCCGCAGATCGGGCCGGAACACCGTGATGCCCTTGAGCCGGTCGCGCCATGCCGCGAAGAACAGCGCGTCGACCTGCGCGAGCGAACACTGGCTGTCCATCGTCACGGTCTTCGAGATGCCGGCGTCGACGCAGGGCTGAAGCACCGCAAGCATCGCGACGTGATCGATCGGTGCGATCTCGGCCGCGGTGGCGAAATAGTCCGGCAGCGCGACGCGGTCGCCATGCAGTGCGCGAAACAGCCGGTACGCATGGTTCTGCACCCGGAACGCGCGCACCTGGCCGTCTGCCGTTCGAACCATCCGGCGCTGGGTCCAGCCGACGGCCGGTTCGATGCCGTTCGAACAGTTGTCGCAGAACGCGAGACTCACGCTGCCGGCCGGCGCGAACGACAACAGATGGCTGTTGCGCAGCCCGTGCCGCTGGATCGCGTGATGCACCTTCAGCGGCAGCCGCATGCGGTAGGCGGGGCCGGTCAGGTAAGCGGCCGGATCGTACGCGGGAAACGCGCCGCGCTCGGCGGCCAGCGCGGCCGATGCGGCAAACGCATGCTCGCGCATCGTCAGCGCGATGCTGCGCGCACATGCGCGCGCCTCGACGCTGTCGTAGCGCAGCCGCAGCATCGTCAGCGCATCGCCCAGGCCCGTCACGCCCACACCGATGCGCCGTGTCCGATGCGCTTCACGTGCATGCGCGGCGAGCGGCCACGCGGTGAGGTCGAGCACATCGTCGAGCAGGCGGACCTGGACGTGCACCGCGTCGGCGAGCGCCGCGAAATCGAAGCGCGGCTCGCCGTCGATGCCGAACGGATGGTGCACGAACCGCGACAGGTCGACCGGCCCCAGCACGCAGCTGCCGTAGGGCGGCAGCGGCTGCTCGCCGCACGGGTTCGTCGCGTCGATCCGTTCGTGCTCGCGCAGCGGATTCGCGTCGCGGATCGTGTCGAGGAACAGCAGCCCGGGTTCGGCACTGTCGCGTGTGGCGTTGACGATCGCCTGCCACACCTTGCGGGCGGGAACCGTCGCATGAAGGTAGCGCCCGTCCGGCCGCCGGGGCGACGCGCTGGCGGCTGCATGGCGCGGTGCGTGATGGACGAGCGCCCAGGGCAGGTCGTGCGCGACTGCTTCCACGAACGCGTCCGTGATGCCGACGGACAGGTTGAAGGTCGGCCAGCGCGCCCGCCCGTGCTTGGCCGTGACGAACGCGAGCAGGTCCGGATGATCGCAGCGCAGCACGCCCATCTGCGCGCCGCGGCGCGGGCCGGTGAACGGCAACGCGCGGCACATCGCATCGAATCGGTCGATCGCCGCGCATACGCCGCGTTCGGGCGACAGGCGCCGTTCGTACGCGCCGGCGGGCGGCACCGGCGAGAAGTCGTAGCCGATTCCGCCGCCCATCAGCAGCGTGAGCCGCGCGTCGTCGAGCGCCTGCGCGAGCGCCGCATCGACGCCCTGCAGCGGCATGTCCTCCGGAACTGCGAGCGGATGGACGAAGCAGTTGACCATCGTGCCGCCCGTCGTCGCGCCGGCATTCGCCATGATGCGGCCGGCGCCGATCGCGCCGCGCTGCAGGTTCTGGAAGAACGTGCGCTCGGCCTGGGCGCGCAGAGCGGGCGGCTCGGCGAGCGACAGTGCACGGGCGACACGCTGGAAGACGGCCGCGCGCGACGTTTCGCCGGGCTGCGCATAGCGTTCGGCAAACACGGTGGTGCAAAGCGGCTGCTCGTCCATGGCGGGGCTCGGCGACGACGGATGACCTAATGTAAGGGCCTACCCGCCCGCGTCGTTGATCGAGCGCAATCCGGTGCTGTTGCGGCATCGCTTGATGGTCGTCAATGCCGCGCGAAGGCGCGCACGTAAGGTGGTGCCAGGACTGGCCGGCGCCGGTGGCCGGCGCCAGGCATCAGGCATCAGGCATCAGGCATCAGGCATCAGGCATCAGGCATCAGGCATCAGGCACGCGCCGCGGCCGCATGTGCGCGGCGTGCAAGCCCGCGCATCACGCCCTTTACCGACTACGCGCCATGACCGAGATCGTTACCGTCACGTTGAATCCGGCCGTCGATGTCTCAACGTCGGTCGACCACATCGTCGATACGCACAAGCTGCGCTGCGCGCGGCCACGGCGGGACCCCGGCGGCGGCGGGATCAACGTCGCGCGGACCGTTCACCGGCTCGGCGGCGACTGCGTCGCGCTGTACCTGGCGGGCGGCCCGACCGGCGACGTGCTGACGTTGCTGCTCGAAGCCGAACGGGTGCCGGCCGTACGCGTGCGGATTGCCGGCGAGACGCGCGAGAACGTCTGCGTGACCGAAACGGCGACGGGGCGCGAGTACCGTTTCCTGATGCCGGGGCCGTTGGTCACGGCGGCCGAGTGGCGCGCATGCGCGGCGCGCATCGCGGCCCTGCGGCCTGCGCCGCGCTATCTGGTGCTGAGCGGCAGCCTGCCGCCGGGCGCGCCCGACGACCTGTATGCGACGCTCGCGCGGACGGCCGCCGCCAACGGCACCCGCGTGGTCGTCGATGCGGCGGGCCCGGCGCTGCGCGCGGCCCTCGACGCCGGGGTGCATTTCGTGAAGCCCAGCCTCGACGAACTGAGCGCGCTGGCCGGCGAACCGCTCGACGAAGCGTCGGCATGCGGCAAGGCGGCCGAACTCGTCGCGCAAGGGCGGGCGGACATCGTTGCATTGACACTCGGCGCGCGCGGCGCGTGGGTCGTCACGCGCGAGCGCGCGCTGCGCCTGCCGGGCAGGCCCGCGACGGTGTGCAGCACGGTGGGTGCCGGCGACAGCTTCGTCGGTGGGATGGTCTGGGCGCTCGCACGCGGCGCGCCGTTCGACGATGCATGCCGCTATGCGCTGGCGGCATCGGCGGCTTCGGTCGAGCATCCCGGCACCGCGCTGTGCACGCGCGCCGACGTCGAGCGGATTCATGCGGAACTGGTTGCGCAGGCCAGCGGCGCGGCCATTGCGCGTGGTGCGGCATGAGCGTCCGCGTGATCGTCTGCCTGCTGCTGCTGTCGTGCTGGCCGCGGGTATCGTTCGCCGACACGGTGACGGGCGAGCCGGTGCCGCAGCGCGTGCTGATCCTCGTCTATCATCGGTTTGCCGCGCAACGCCTGGATTCGATGACGGTGCGCACCGGGACCTTCCTCGATCAACTGCATGCGATCGACGCGAGCGGCTACCGCATCGTGCCGCTCGCCGACATCGTGCGCTGGCACGCGGGTCAGGCGAACGCGCTGCCGGCGCGGGCGGTCGCGATCACGGTGGACGATGGTCACCGCTCCGTCTACGACATGCTGCGCCCGTTGCTGGCCGCGCATCCGGTACCGGTCACGCTGTTCATCTATCCATCGGCGATCTCGAACGCGAGCTACGCGATGACATGGGATCAGCTGCGCGTGCTCGGGCAATCCGGCGGATACGATATCGAATCGCATACCTACTGGCATCCGAATTTCCGCACCGAGCACGCACGGCGGTCTGAGGAGGACTACCAACGATTCGTGTCGTTCCAGTTGAGCCATTCCCGCGAACGGCTCGAGTCGGAAACCGGTAGGCCGATCCGGCTGCTGGCCTGGCCGTTCGGCGTCCATGATGCAACGACCGATCGGCTGGCCGCCCGCGAAGGCTATGTCGCGGCGTTCACGATCGACGCACGGCCCGTTCGGCCCGCGGATCCCGCCATGGCGCTGCCGCGCTACCTGATGACGGATGCGTGCGATACGCGCTGCATGAACGGATTGCTGCAAACCGCGCGGGAGCGACCGTGATCGAATGCCGGATCTCGGGTTCGCCGCCGTCGTTCGCGGATGCCGTTTCCGTTCGGGTTCACGCCCGGCAGAACGTCGCGGGGCCGCACAATGGCTGTGAACCTGCTGTGCGAGCCGCCGACAAGGGTATCGGGATCGGCACGCGGGTACGAGAAGGAGCCACCATGCCGTGGGATGACGAACGCTATCCGCCGTCGATGCGGAACCTGCCGCCGCCGGTGCGCGGCAAGGCGATCGAGATCGCCAACGCGTTGCTGCGACGAGGGCGTGCCGAGGGCAGCGCGATCCGTATCGCGATCGCGCAGGCGAAGCGCTGGGGGCGGGTGCATGCGGCATCCGCCGACGCTGTCGAGCGACGTCGCTAGGCCCCGCACTGAACCGGGCAGGTGCCGGCGTCCGGCGTGCGTTCGAAGGCTGCCGCATGCAGCCGCGCGGCCAGCACGCAGGCAAGCAGCATGACGCCCACCGCGATGCCGTGAACCGGGTTGCGCAGGCACGACGCAACCTGGTCGCTCCTTGCAACGCCGAACAGGCACCACAGGCAGAAGTGCTCGCAGTTGTTGGTGAGCAGCCGGTAGCGGCATTCGCCAAGGCGCGAGGCCGCGCGCCGTGCCGCTTCCGTGCCGTCGTACAGGGGCCGCGTGTGCCGGACGATCGCGAGTTCGAAACCGGCGCAGAAGCCGTCGACGGAGACGATTTCAACCGGGCCGCCGCTCAGGCTGTGCGCCAGGCCCGCGTAATGGATCACGTTGCCGTCGCCGATATAGATCCCGTGATGCACGTAACCGTGGCGCCGTGTCACGAGGTGGGCGCCGACAGGAAGGTCGCGATCCGGCATGGCGTCGTCGGCTTGTGCTGCGGTCGGGTGAGTCATGGCCAGCTCCTGGATCTCGCGGCGGCTGGCTGGAAAACCGGCTTGCCGGCCGCGGAACACGTTGCGTCCTGTCACGTCTCCAGTATTGGCGGCGGACCGGGGCCCGACAATCAGCGCGGTCTGAGCTTGCTGTCCGATGTCGGGGCGTCGTGTCGGAAATTTCCGACGCGCCGTGCAATATCGGCTGACAGCCGGAACGGACAACGGCGCCGGCCAGCCGCCGCTTCAGGCCTTGTGGGGCCGCCGTACCGACCGACGGTCTCGCACCGTTGCGCCGCGCCGCTGGCCTGTCTGGTGTGCTTGACCTGCATCAACGGGAAATCGGCGTTCCGCGCGACGCTGGCTTCGTCAACGATGCGCATGCGTCACGTCGCGGCACGCCGGCCGTGACGCGCCCGAACGAACGAGCCGCATCGCCACCCGCGTGCCTGTACCGGGAGAATGAAATGCGGACTGGAATCGCCGGGTCGCTGCTGCTGTCGGCCTGTTTGCTGGCCGCTGCGTCGAACGCGCCGGCTCAAGCGCTGCCCGAGCCCGTTGAGCAGAACGGCACCGTGTACATCACGGGCGGCATCGGGGCGGAGGAGGTCGCTGCGTTTCGTGCCGCCGCGCCGCGTTACAACCTGCGGATCATGTTCGCGACGAAGGGCGGGCATTACCTGTCGGATGTCGATGTGACGTTGACGTCCGGCAAGTCGACGGTTCTCGACGCACACACGGCCGGCCCGTTCCTGTTCGCACGCGTGCCGCCGGGGCGTTACACGGTGTCGGCGCGCGACCGGGGCGTCCAGGAAGTCCGGCACGTCGTCGTGCCGGCGCGCGGCGGTATCGATGTGCGGTTCCACTGGCAGAACCCGGAGCGCCGCGGCGTGATCCGGCTTTGCAGCGGTTGTCAGGGAACCGGTACGCGTGCACGGCCCTAGACGCACGCTTCGATCGATGCGGAGCGCGCGGTAGCGCGTGGCGTACCGTTGATCTGCCTCACGTGGCGTTGCGCCGGAGTCGCAACAATGTCCACGGGAATTCGCGTCGCGAGGTGTGCATTGGAGATTCGGGCAAACGTCGGTGGGGCGCGCGCCGGGCGGCAGCCGCATGAGTCGTGGCGATGCGGGTGGCGATCTGGGGCGCGGGTCGGCCGCGGGCTCGCGGGCATGCTGCTGGCACTTGCGTGTGTTGTCGGCCGGGCCGGCACTGTCGCAGTGACGGTCGTCGATGCCGGCAGCGGCCGGCCGGTGGCGGGCGCGCTCGGGTATGCGTCGGGCAGCAGCCTGATCGCGTCGGCCGCCGGCACGTTTGCCGCGCCGTCGGGCGACGCGACGCTCAGCGTGACCGCCCCCGGCTATGGACGCGCGGAGGTCGCGCTCGCCGCCGGCGAGTCGGCGCGCACGGTGCGGCTCGTCCCGTTTCGTCCCAAGGCCGTCTACCTGTCGGCTTACGGTGTCGCGGACCGCACGCTGCGCGACGCGGCGCTCGCGCTGCCGGGTCGCACGGCGGTCAACGCGTTCGTGATCGACGTGAAGGGCGATCGTGGCATGACGCCGTATCGCAGCGCCGCGCGCGAAGCGATCGGCGCAGGCGGCGAGCCGGGGCCGCGCGTCGCGGACCTGCCGGCGCTGATCCGCGCATTCCATGCGCGCGGGCTGTACCTGATCGCGCGCCTCGTCGTATTCAAGGACGATCCGCTTGCGGCCGCGCATCCCGACTGGGCGGTGCGCGACGCGGCCGGCGGAATCTGGCGCGATCGCGAACACCTGCGCTGGATCGACCCGACCGTGCGCGCCGCGTGGGAACACAACTTCGACGTGGCAGAGGAGGCCGCGCGGATGGGTTTCGACGAGATCCAGTTCGACTACCTGCGCTTTCCCGACGCGAGCGGCCTGCGGTTCGGCGAGCCCAACACCGAGGCGAACCGCGTGGCCGCGATCACCGGATTCCTGGAAGGCGCGCGTGCACGGCTGCGGCCCTACAACCTCTACCTGTCGGCCGACATCTTCGGCTACGTGTGCTGGAATGCCGACGACACGCAGATCGGGCAGCGGCTCGGCGCACTGGGCGGGCTGGTCGACTACATTTCGCCGATGCTGTATCCGTCGGGTTTCACGTGGGGCCTCCCGGGCTGCCGCAAGCCGACCGATCACCCGGGCGAGATCGTCGGGCGCTCGCTCGCCGAGGCGATGCGCCGCACCGGGCTCGACCGCGTGCGCTTCCGGCCCTGGCTGCAGGCGTTTCGCGACTATGCGTTCGACCGGCGCGCATTCGACGCGGCGGAAATCCGTGCTCAGGTGGACGCCGCCGACGCGGCCGGCACGGACGGATGGATGCTGTGGAATCCGCGCAATCGCTACGATCCCGCTGCGCTGCCGCGCTGACCGGCGAAGCGGGATACGCCACGTGTCGAAATGGCAAAATCTGCCAATTTATGCAGTTCCGTGGCTTTTCATTCGAATGTCATCTCGCGTCGAGATAGTGCGGGATCGTGCGCCAGTCCCGGGAACGAACGACGCGAGCCGGCCCGTTCGCCTCGCCGCCGGGAAACCGTCCATGGGACGCGGCAAACAGCAACCGTTACGCCCGCCCTGAAGGCGGCGCGTGTCATCTCGACAGAAGGAACGTGCAATCGTGAACGCCATCGCAGCGGCAGACGCTTATGACGTGATCATCGTCGGCGCCGGCATCGTCGGCCTCGCCCATGCCTATACGGCGGCCCGCAAGGGGCTGCGTGTCTGCGTGATCGAACGCGATGCCGCATGCGTGGGCGCGTCGATCCGCAATTTCGGCTTCATCACCGTCACCGGGCAGCACGCCGGACACAGCTGGCGGCGTGCGCGGGCGAGCCGCGAGGTCTGGGCGGACGTCGCGCCGCAAGCCGGCATCGACGTGCTTCACAAGGGCCTCCACCTGATTGCACGCCGCCCCGAGGCGATGCGCCTGATCGATGCGTTCATGCAGACCGGCATGGCCGACGGTTGCCGGGTCATGACGCCCGGTGAAGCGGCGGCAGTGGCGCCGGAGTTGCGGCTCGACGGTGCGCAGGGCGTGCTGCACAGCCCGCATGAACTGCGCATCGAGCCGCGTACGGCGATCCCGTTGCTGGCGTCCTGGCTGGCGGAACGTTTCGACGTGGCGTTTCGCTACGGCGAGATGGTGCACGAGGTGCGCACGCCGACCGTGCGTACGTCGCGCGGCGTGTTGCACGCGGAGCGCGTGATCGTCTGCGGCAATGCGGACAGCCGTCACTTGGTCGGCGACTGGTTCGCGCGGCACGCGGTGCGGCTGTGCCAGTTACAGATGCTGCGCGTGCGGCCGCGTCGCTCGCTGGCGCTGCGCGCCGCGGTGATGAGCGACCTGAGCCTGCTGCGTTACGCGGGTTTCGCGGCGCTGCCCGCCGCCGACGCATTGCGCACGCGCCTGAAAGCGGAGGAACCCGTGTGCCTCGGTTACGGCATCCACCTGATCGCGGTGCAGAGCGCCGACGGCAGCCTCGTGGTGGGCGATTCGCATGAATATGGCGCCGCACCGCTGCCGTTCGCGACGCAGGAGATCGATGCGCAGATCCTGCGCCTGCTGCACGAGACGCTCGATGCGCCGGAACTGGACATCGTCGAACGCTGGACCGGCAGCTATCCGTCGGCAGCCGATGCCGATTGCGTGATCGAGGCGCCGGATGACGGCACGCGCGTCGTCGTCGTGACGAGCGGCGCCGGGATGAGCACGGGCTTCGGGATCGCACAGGACGTGTTTGCCGCGTGGTGAGGACGGGGCCTGCGCGTCGCGCAGTCGCCAGTTCGCGGGAGGCGTGCGAGCGATGCGCCTGCCGGCATGACGGCACGATTCGCCGGCTGTTTTAGTGTGTTTAGCGAAACATTCGAATCACGAATTTGTCTAGTCATCCTGATCGAAAGATCAGATGAAATGCACCATGTTCGTGCCGGGAATCACCACCGCGAGGCACGTCAGAGCCCCGGAATTAGGGGATTTCCCGCGTTTTCCCGGTTTTTTTTGATCAACGCTTGTCGCTCGTTTTTTCTTCTTGCATGCTTGTATAGACAAATTCCTGAGGCCGCTTGCATGACCGAAGGGATGACGATCTTCAACACAAGGAGAAATCTCGTGAACGGCAAGCGCATCAAGTGGGCAGTCAGGACGATCGGCATCATCGCAGCGGCAGCGGCCACGCTTTCCGCACCGGTGCAGGCGAAGGAATGGAAGACGGTGACGGTGGCGCTCGAGGGCGGCTACGCGCCGTGGAACCTCACGCTGCCGGGCGGCAAGCTCGGCGGCTTCGAGCCCGAACTGCTCGCCAACGTGTGCGAGCGGATCAAGGTGCAGTGCAACATGGTCGCGCAGGACTGGGACGGGATGATCCCGGGGCTGCAGGCCGGCAAGTTCGATGTCCTGATGGATGCGATCTCGATCACGCCGGAGCGCGAGAAGATCCTGCTGTTCTCGCGTCCTTATGCCGCGACGCCCGCGACGTTCGCCGTCACCGATACGAAGATCTTGCCGAAGGCGGCGCCGGGCGCGCCGATCGTCAAGCTGTCGGGCGACGCGAATGCCGACAAATCGACCGTCGACGCGCTGCGCAAGCAGCTGAAGGGCAAGACGATCGGCATCCAGTCGGGCACCGTCTACACGAAGTTCATCAACGACAGCTTCAAGGACATCGCGTCGATCCGCGTGTACAAGACCTCGCCCGAGCGCGATCTCGACCTCGTCGCCGGCCGCATCGACGCGTCGTTCGACGATGTCACGTACTACGCGGCGAACAACACGAAGAAGGACACCGCATCGATCGTGCTCGCGGGGCCGAAGCTCGGCGGCCCGATCTGGGGGCCGGGCGAAGGGCTTGCGTTCCGCAAGCAGGATGCCGACCTGAAGACGAAGTTCGATACGGCGATCGGCGCCGCGCTCGCGGACGGTACCGTGAAGAAGCTCGCCGACAAGTGGTTCAAGACCGACGTCACCCCGTAAGCGCACGTCCGGCCGCCGCCGCGCAAGCGGCATGAGCTGAGCGCGGCGGCGCGCATCCTGCCGTTCCTATCAACGCTTGCCGGGAGGCACGCATGGCGATCCTTGAAATGCTGGGCTTCGGAACCGAAGGCTGGGGCGGTGTGCTGCTGCTCGCCGCGCTGATGACGGTCGCGCTGACGCTTGCCGCGCTCGCGGTCGGCGCCGTGATCGGCGCGGGCATCGCGGCCGCGAAGCTGTCGCGCTATCGCAGCGCCCGCCTGCTCGGCGACCTGTACACGACGGTGTTTCGCGGCGTGCCCGAACTGCTCGTCATCTACCTGTTCTATTTCGGCGGCTCGACGCTCGTCACGGCCGTGGGCCAGTGGTTCGGTGCGGAAGGCTTCATCGGCGTGCCGCCGTTCGTGATCGGCGCGCTCGCGGTGGGGATGATTTCCGGTGCGTACCAGGCCGAGGTGTATCGCGCGGCCGTGCTCGCGGTATCGAAGGGCGAGCTCGAAGCGGCGCGCTCGATCGGCATGCCGCGCAGCATGGTGCTGCGGCGCATCCTGATTCCGCAGGTCCTGCGCTTCGCGTTGCCCGGCATCGGCAACGTGTGGCAGCTGAGCCTGAAGGATTCGGCGCTGATCTCGGTCACCGGGCTCGCCGAGCTGCTGCGCACGAGCCAGATCGCGGCGAATTCGACCCATCAGTATTTCGTGTTCTTCGTCGCGGGCGGTGCGCTCTACCTGGTCATGACGGGGCTGTCGAACCGCGTGTTCAACCGCGCTGAAGCGATCGTCGGCCGGTCGTTCCGCCGCAACTTCGCACGCAACTGACGGAGCGCCCATGTCACTCGATTTCGACTTCCTGTTCGACACGCTGCGCCAGCTGCTCGCGGCGGTACCGACCACGCTCGGCCTGTTCTTCGCGTCGCTCGTGCTCGGCGGCCTGCTGTCGCTCGTGATCGTCACGATGCGCGTGTCGCCGCGCTGGCTGCCGAACCGCTTCGCGCGTGCCTACATCCTGGTGTTTCGCGGCTCGCCGCTGCTGATCCAGATGTTTCTCGTGTACTACGGGCTCGGCCAGTTCGGCGTGATCCGCGAGAGCTTCATGTGGCCGCTGCTGCGCGAGCCGTACGTGTGCGCGGTGCTGTCGCTCGCGCTGTGTACGGCCGGCTACACGGCCGAGATCCTGCGCGGCGGGCTGATGGCCGTGCCGGTCGGGCAGATCGAGGCCGGCTATTCGATCGGCCTGTCGGGCTTCGCGCTGCTGCGCCGCGTGATCGGCCCGATCGCGCTGCGCCAGTGCCTGCCCGCGTATTCGACCGAAGCCGTGCTGCTGGTCAAGTCGACCGCGCTCGCCAGCCTCGTGACCGTGTGGGAGGTGACGGGCGTCGCGCAGCAGATCATCCAGCAAACCTACCGGACGACCGAGGTGTTCGTGTGTGCGGCCCTCATCTACCTGGGCCTGAACTTCATCATCGTCCGCCTGCTCGGCGCGCTCGAATGGCGGCTGTCGGGCCACCTGCGCGCGCCGAAGCCGTCCGGCGCACCCGCGGCCGACGCACGCAATGCGCGACGTGTCGCATCCTGACCGCGTCCTTCCTTCCAGGAGAAATCGATGAATACCGCTGCTCCCGTCGCCCTGTCGGTCAGGAACATCCACAAGTCGTTCGGCGATCACCACGTGCTGAAGGGCATTTCGCTCGACGCGCACGAAGGCGACGTCATCTCGATCCTCGGTGCGAGCGGCTCGGGCAAGAGCACCTTCCTGCGCTGCCTGAACCTGCTCGAAACGCCCGACGACGGCTCGGTCGCGCTCGCCGGCGAGGAACTGAAGATGAAGCGCGCGCGCGACGGCAAGCTGCATCCGGGCGACCGGCGCCAGGTCGACCGCATCCGCTCGCAGCTCGGGATGGTGTTCCAGAACTTCAACCTGTGGTCGCACATGACCGTGCTCGACAATCTCGTCGAAGGGCCGCTGCGCGTGCAGAAGCGCAGTCGCGCGGAAGCGGTCGAGGAAGCCGAGGCGCTGCTCGCGCGCGTCGGCCTCGCGGACAAGCGCGGCTACTATCCGGCCCATCTGTCGGGCGGCCAGCAGCAGCGGGTCGCGATCGCGCGGGCGCTCGCGATGCATCCGAAGGTGATGCTGTTCGACGAGCCGACGTCGGCGCTCGATCCGGAGCTGGTCGGCGAGGTGCTGCGCGTGATGCGCTCGCTCGCGGAGGAAGGGCGCACGATGCTGGTCGTCACGCACGAGATGGGTTTCGCGCGGCACGTGTCGAATCGCGTGATGTTCCTGCATCAGGGCGAGGTCGATGCGGACGGGACGCCTGGCGAACTGTTCGGCGGCCAGTGCTCCGAACGCTTCCGCCAGTTCGTGTCGAGCCATCATGACCGTGCCGCGAACTGAGGCCGCCATGACCGTATTTCGTTCGGCCCGGCCGCTCGACTGGCGGCAGATCGCGGCGGTGGCGGCCGGCGCGCCGCTCGCGTTGACCGACGACGCGCGCGGGCGTGTCGTCGCGGCGCGCGAACTCGTCGACGCAATCGTCGCGCGCGGCATTCGCGCATATGGCGTCAACACGGGCGTCGGTGCGCTATGCGACGTGATCGTGTCGCCCGCGCAGCAGGGCACGCTGTCGCGCAACATCCTGATGAGCCACGCGGTCGGCGTCGGCGCGCCGCTCGGGGCGGCGGAAACGCGCGCGATCATCGCGGCCGCGATCAACAATTACGCGCACGGGCATTCCGGCGTGCGGGCCGACATCGTCGACCAGCTGGTCGCCCTGCTCGAGCACGATTGCCTGCCGGAAGTGCCGGCGCACGGGTCGGTCGGCTACCTGACCCACATGGCGCACGTCGCGCTCGTCTGTATCGGCCACGGCCACGCGCGTCATCGCGGCGAACGCGTGCGCGGCGACGAAGCGTTGCGCCGCATCGGCCGCGAGCCGCTGGCGCTCGGCGCGAAGGAGGGGCTGAGCCTCGTCAACGGCACGCCGTGCGTGACGGGGCTCGCCGCGCTCGCGCTCGCGCGCGCCGAGCGGTTGCTCGACTGGGCCGACTGGATCGCGGCGACGAGCTTCGAGAATCTCGGCGGCCAGCTCGCCGCGTTCGATCCGGCGTCGCTGGCGCTGCGCATTTCGCCCGGCATCGGGCACGTCGGCGCGCGTTTGCGTGCGATGCTCGCCGACAGCGCGATGCTCGCCGCGGCGAACGGGCGACATACGCAGGACCCGCTCAGCCTGCGCACGATTCCGCACGTGCACGGCGCGGCGCGCGACGTGCTGGCGGTCACGGCGGAAGTCGTCGACCGCGAGCTCGCGTCCGTGACCGACAATCCGATCGTCGCGGGCACCCGGGACGCGCCGGCCGTCCATTCGCAGGCGCATGCGGTCGGCGCGGGCATCGCGCTCGCGATGGACAGCCTTGCGGCCGCGATGGCGCAGGTCGCGGCGATTGCCGAGCGACGGCTCGACCGGCTCGTCAATCCGCTCGTGAGCGGGCTGCCGGCATTTCTCGCGGCGCCGGGCGGCACGTGTTCCGGGTTCATGATCGCGCAGTACACCGCGGTCGCGCTGGTGGCGCAGAACCAGCGGCTCGCCGCGCCCGCGAGCCTCGACGGCGGCATCACGTCGGGCCTGCAGGAAGACCACCTGTGCCATGCGACGCCGGCCGCGCTGAAGGCGCTCGACATCATCGAGAACACCACGCGCGTGCTCGCGATCGAGTTGCTGGCCGCCGCGCAGGCGTACGATTTGCAGGAAAACGAAGCGTCGCGGGCGGCGCCGACCGACGCGCTGTGGCGTTACGTGCGCGACCGCGTGCCGGCATATCACGACGACCGGCCGCTCGCGGACGACATCGCGAGCGCGGCCGCCATCGTCGCGGGCGTACCGCCGTCGCTGGCGTGACGCAGCGGCGGGGCGACGGTCGGCAGGTCATCCCATCTTCATTCGATCGAGGGCGCATGAACGAAGCGGAACGATATACGGCGGCCCGGCCGGGGGCCGTACCGGGCGACGACGTGCCGGCACGCGCGCTGCCGGCCTACCAGCAGATCAAGCGCTACGTGGTCGAGCGGATCGCGAACGGGGACTGGAAGCCCGGTGGCGCGATTCCGACCGAAGCCGAACTGGTCAAGGAGTTCGGCGTGGCGCGGATGACGGTATCGCGTGCGCTGCGCGAGCTGACCGCCGAGCGCGTGCTGACCCGCATCCAGGGGGCGGGCACCTTCGTCGAGCGCCGTCATTACGAATCGACGGTGCTCGAGATCCGCAACATCGCGGACGAGATCGCCGAGCGCGGCCACCGGCACAGTGCACGCGTGCTGATGATCGAAAGCAGCGATGATCCCGAAGCGATCGAGGCGCTCGGACTTCGCACGGGGCCGGTGTTTCATTCGCGCATCGTGCATTGCGAGGAGGGCGAGCCGATCCAGTTCGAGGATCGCTACGTCAATCCGGCGCTGTTTCCCGACTATCTCGAGCAGGATTTCACGGTCGAGACCCCGAACCACTACATGGTGCGGCTCGCGCCGATCCAGCGCGCGGAATTCCGCATCTACGCGCAGAAGCCCGATGCGCAGGTGCGCCGGCACCTCGTAATGGAAATCGGCGAACCGTGTCTGCTGCTGCGGCGGCGCACGTGGGTCGGCGGGCAGGTCGCGACGTCGGTGCAGCTGTGGCATCCGGCGTCACGGTTTCATCTGGCAGGGCGGGTGTAGGCAGGGTCGTGCGCTGCGGCGTTCGCTGTCGCTGTCACGGTCGCGAAGGCGAGCGTCGGGTCAGGCTGCCGGCTTGCCGTTGCGCAAGCCACGTGCGGCGGGCGCTCAGGCCGCTTGCGCGGGCCGGTTGACCGGGTACGCGAGCGCGGGATGTTCGCGCAGCGTCGCGCTTTCGTCATCGCGCCGGTAGACGCGACGTGTTGCGCGAACCGATCGACCGCGTTCAGGAAACCGGCCGCCGATACGTGCCGGTTGTTTGCCCGAACCCCGCGACCCGCGGCGATACCTGGCCGCGGGCCGCGCTTTGATGCGCCGTCACGCTGTCGTCAAGCGTGACGGCGCGCGCCGCATTCGCCGCAGAACAGGTCGTCGGCGGCCATCGGCTTGTGGCACTGCGCACAGGCCGTGGCCTCGTCCGCGGCGGCCGATTTCGGATCCGACTCCGGCAGCGAAGCCGTCTCCGCTGCGCTCGCCGTGCTGGCGGCATGCGAGTCGCGTGCTTTGGCAAGGTGATCGGCGGCGCGTTCGCGTGCCTGTTCGGCGTGGCGTTTCGCGTCCGCGACGTGCTGGCTCAGCTTCTCTTCCGTTGCGGAGAAATCGACGCCGCTGACCGTCTGCAGATAGATGAGGCACGTGCCGTTGACGAACGTCAGGAACGGAATCACGAGACCGATCGCGAACAGCAGGCCGTTGCCGAAGCCGTACGCGCCCAGGTAGGCCATGCTGCGGTAGTCGAATCCGCCTCCCGCCGCCTCCGCGCCAAGGCCGTAGGCGCTGGCGTGCCGGCCGAGGCCGCCCAGGCCGCCGAGCGTGCCCATCAGGCCACCCAGCGGGCTGGTGCCGGTTGCCGCCGAGATCGACGATGCGATCGCGGCGCCGGTGCCGAGAATGCCGAACACGATGGCGGACAGCACGCCGACGAGCAGCAGCAGCCCGAACATCCGGACGATCACGCCGAGCAGCTGGCGGCGGCCGATCTGCAGCAGGCGCGCGGCGGTCTGCAGCGTCGTGTTGCCTTGCCAGATGGCGGGCGCGGCGAGCGGATAGCCGACGTACCCCATGCCGGCGAAGATCGCGCCCGCGGCGATCGCCGCGACCGGATACGCGATCGCGTACAGCAGCGGGCCGACGCCCGGGAGCTTGCAGACCAGGAACACGATCAGCAACGCGAGCAGCAGCAGGATCCAGCCGACCACCAGCAGTACGCCGATGCCGACGAGGCGGTGGACGCTGAACGTGGCCTGCAGCAGCGCGTCGACGAATCCGACCGATTCACCCTGTGCATCGCGCATCAGCACGATGCCGACCGCGGAATAGCCGATCAGCGAGATCGCGAGCGTCGCGATGACGAACAGCAGGCCGAGCACGGGGCTGTGGCCGAGTACCTGGATCGTGAGCATGGCCATCAGCATGCTGGCGACGAGCGCGAACGCGCACATCGCGAGTGCGCGCCAGTTCGTGACGGCCTCGGCGGCACGCAGCAGGCCGAACTTTCCCGACACCGGGGCTTGATCGAGCGTTGACATCGTTGAATCTCCTTGCAGGGGCGGGCCGGTCAGTGTGCGGCGGGGGCGTCGAGCAGCGCGACGACGGTGACGCCGTCGACCTGCGCGAGCTGGATGCTGGATTGCCGGGTCGAGCCCGGCTTGCCGTTCAGGTAGACCTGGCTTTTCAGCGTGTACGTGCCTTGCGGCGCACCCGACGGCAGTTTCAGCGTGAAGCTGTTGTCGAATTCGCCGCTGCCCGGCGTCGCGTTGACGATCTTCTCGCCGCGCTTGAACTGCTCGCCCGACGGCGCGTAGACGGTCACGACTTCCTTGACTTCCTGGACGGGCTCGTTCGTGCCGGATACCGCGCGAATCTGCGAGGCCAGCTTGATCGGCTCGCCGGTCTTGACCGCGGAGCGCGGCGTGACAACCGTGGTGTAGGCGTCGATCTTCGCGTACGGCGGCAGGTTGTTGCGGTTGTTCGCGCGGTAATCGCGATCGACTTCGGCCGCCGTCTTCGTCTGCCGCGTTGCCACTTCGATCACGGCGCACGCGGCAAGCCCGGCCACCGCGCCGCCGATCGCGCCCTTGGTGCCGCCGATCAGCGCACCGACCAGCGCGCCGCCGGCGCCGAGCGCGGTGCAGCGCAGCACCGATTCGGATGAGATCCCGCCGGTGCCGTTCTGGGTGGCGCAGCCGCTGGCGAGCAAGGTGACCGCGCAGGCCACGGCGAGGGTTTTCTGGATTGTCATGTCGGTTTTCTCCGGCGCTTCATTCAAGTGTGCTGTTGTTGCGCAGTGCATCCATCTGCCGCGCCTTTGCCTTGGCGATCAACGTCTTCGCCGGACGGTTGCCCGGCTCGATCGCCAGGACGCTTTCCGCTGTCGCGATCGCCTTGTCGTACTGGCCGCGCGACAGGTCGCCCTGCGCGCGTTTCAGCAGGCCGTCGACGGCGGGCGCGGCAGGGTTGGCCGCCGTGGACGGGCGGGCCGGCGGTGTCGGGTGCGGCTTGTTGCGCGGTGCCTCTGCAACGGTGGCGGGGGCGGTTGGGGTGGGCGTGTCGTCCTGCAGTTTCGCGAAGGGCGACGGCGGCTGCGCGTTCGCGGCTGCGGGCGGCGCGTTCGACGCCGGCGGCGTCGCGGGCACCGGAGCCGTCGTGACATTCGTGACGACGGCCGGGCCCGACGCGGGCGAGGTCATGGCTGCGGCGGCCGTATCGGTCGGCGCGGACGCCGGTGCGTCGGGCGGTGTCGTCACAACAGCCGCGCCGGTGGTGGCGGAACCGGGTCCCGCGATGTCCGATGCGGCGTTGGCCGTGAACGCAGGAACCGTGGATGCGGCGACCGGTTCGGGCGTTGCAGGTGCGCTCGCCTGGCGGCCGTGCCACCAGAACGCGCCACCCGCGCAGGCGATGGCGACCGCGACGCCGGCTGCGACGATCTTGAGTCTTGCCGACGTAGCGTCGTTCGTCGTCGGGGTCTGCGGTATCGGCGGGGGCACCACACCGGAATGCGGACGCATGGATTCGGCCGACGCCGACGTTACATCGGCAACCGGTACGTCGTGAGGCTTGGCCGCCGCATCGACCCCGTCTGTTTCGCCGTCGGCGAGTGCCGCCGCGGTATGCGCCGATACGCCCGCAGGCGCGGATTGCGCATCCGTGACGACAGGCGAGGCTTGCGACGAAGCGACCGTATCGCCCCGCTGGTCTGCCGCTGCGATGGGCGTGGCAGTGGTCGCGGCGTCGTGCGATGGCAGCGGTGCGTTCGCACGACCCGATACCGGATCGGCGGTATTCGCGACGCGCGAGAGGTCGTTCCCTGCAGTGTTCGCCGCCATCGATTCGCCGCTGATGTCCGCTTGCGTATCTTGCGCGTCGACGGTGCCGGATGCAGATTCGCGAGCGGATTCCACGGCCACGTGTGCGGATTGCAGTGCGGGCTCGGCCGGCGGCGCGGGCACCTCCACCTCCATCTCGATCGCACCGGCGTCATTGACCGATGCGACGGGTGTCCCGCACTTGTTGCAGAAACGCTGGTTCGGCATCAGCGCGGCGTGGCAGTTCCGGCACGGTGCGCTGGCCGCTTCGGTCCGGATGGCCGCAACCGGGGTTCCGCATTGCTTGCAGAACTTGAGACCGCCGGGCAGATCGGTTCCGCAGTGGGTACACGCAGTCATAATTCAGTAATCCTCTTCTTTTGAACGATCGACGTGACGGCGCCGCGCGGGTATGCGCACGTGTGTCCGAATCGCGGGATGGCGGCGTACCGGCCGCGTGCTACGAAGGCGAGCGACGCGGCGCGGGCCGTTCAGCGCGGGATATCAGTCGGAATGGGGTCGGCCGCGCGGGAAGTGCCGGCGTAGAGAAGAAGAGATCCGGCCGACGTGAACTGGCACGGACGGCCCAACGGATCCGGATGCCCCGGTATTGAATGGCGAGTTCAAGCTTTCCCCGTATCAGTCGCCGGATCGAATCCGGCTGACTGTTTTCATTATTTCGATTGATAATACAAATGGTCTTCTGCAGCGGATATTACACTGAAATTACGAGGTTTTGCCATCCGGAAGGCGCGTGACGGAGCGTGTATTCGCGTGCAAAGCCGACCGGATGCGCCGCGCGCACCGTCAGCAGCCTGGTGGTGCATTCATCGCGGTGACTAGACGGTTACTCTGCCTGCCGTGGCGCACGCAGTGTCGAGATTCACGCTACTTGGAATTTCCCTCGCTCAACGTTGACCTGTGAAGTTACTTCAAGGTTGTGGTCGAAGCCGGTCCGCCAGCTTTAGGGTTGCTCTGTGGCTCGGTTCGGCCAGGAGCGGTCAGTCGACACTTGGGTTGAAGTTGCCGACAATTGGCACGTCCGACTTAAAGAGAAATCATATGCTGGCTGATCGCGACCTCCACTCCAACTGGAGCAGGATCTCGGAGTATCTTCGCGAGGCGCGAGCCCACCTGTCGGAAGCTGCCGAGGGCGTTTGCGCGGATGAGATCGCCGAATTTGAGGAGTTCTTGAAGCACAACGAGTTGGAACTGGCGTTGGACGCAATCGACGCCACTTTCAGGAAGGGGGACGACGCGAACTGGCGCGTGCTGGAGTACATGGCCATGGCAGCGCTGAGCATGGAACTGGTAGATCGCCAAGTGATGTACGACCAATGGCTATCACAAGCGCGAGGCTGGAAGTACAAGACAGTTCTACCACGATAGATTGCAAGACGAATGACATCATGATGTCACGGTGAATTGCAAGCGAATGGGATACCGCAATGGCGGAATTGGATATCGCGGAAGTCTTTTATCCAAGCGGTTCGCTTAGATATCGCTATTGCAGATACTTGGCTGCCGATAAGCAACGATGGATTCGGCACGGCCTCTTTGTTGAATACAGAGAGGACGGCACTGTCGCGTCCGAAGGAACGTACGAACACGGCGTCGAACACGGGGTTTGGAAGGATTTTCACCCAAACGGACAGCTAGCTGCGCTTGGGGACTACGATCACGGAACCGAATCAGGGGACTAGACGTATTGGGACGCTGAAGGGCGACGAGAGGTGTGAGTGACGTCGATCTCGAAATTGGCGGCGTAGGTTTCTGCGCTGGGCCTTGGCAAATAGGACGCACGTACTGCTACATCATTGGGGTGATGAGTGTCGGTGCTGCAGTGGGGTGGGTGCCCATGTGTATAAGGCTGGACTAGACCAAACAGACAGCGCCAGAGCGCCTGACTCAGTTCGGCCACGAAGCATCGCTCGCCGGATGCATCCGGTCGGTCAATGGCCCGCTCAAGTTTCACGCTCAGTTGCCGTAGAGCCGGTGTGATTGCCCTTTGTTCGGTTGCGGGCGGGGCGTCCAACGCATCCGGGGGCGGCTGCAATCAAAACGGCGTCGGCGCCGACAGCCATTCGGCCTTTCGCTTGTAGCGCAGCTTCTTACCGACGTTACAGCTCTTATCCATTACTGAAATTCGCCATGAAACTCATAACTACAAATATCTTGCTTGTTGCAGTTCTTCTTTCGGTATCCAAGCTCGCTTTGGCTCTCGACAGCCATTTGGTTGGTAACTGGCAGGGTCAAAGGGACGAGAGTGGAAAATGTTCCTATATGTCGTGGGCCATGAAAAGATCATCAGACGGAAAGTTCGAAATCGCGTTCTTCAAAAATCCTGAAAAGACTCAGCTTTTAAACGAGGAGCGAGGCCAGTGGGAAACAAAGGGCGACAAGATTTCCGTCTTCACAGAGGGCGTTCCCACCCCCGATGTCTACACCTACACTTTTACAGACGACGATACAGTTCATATTTCGGCTATTGAGCGAGATCCCACGGTCGATTGCATGTCTGACTATGAATTCACGGATCATCGGGTCAAGCCTTAAAGATCACCGTTGCTCTCAGAGCGAGCGCTATGCCTTCGGTACGAGACTTTGAGCTGGTCGTGCGCCGAACGCCCGCTCAGGGTCGTAAAGGGCCTTTTCGCGCGACTCAAGAACAGCCACCCGGTATCGCTCGCAGCTGTCAGCAGACATCGCCGAGGGACTCGCCCGCGAGATAATCCTTCTTATTACCCCGGCACGATTACCTGCTCAAACTCAGGTTTCGCATAACGCGTGACAGGGGCTGCCGGCACTGCAACGGCACCGCGCGTAAGTTGACAATGATCTTCGCAAAGACGTGGCCGGTGACAACTTCAGTTCGTAACGTGCAACCTCATGAATTCACGACGGTTTCGCCCTTCATCGCCGGTGCGAGGCGGCGAAGTGACATTTTTACATCGCAAACGGTGACGACATTAATTTGGTCCACGGATCGGCACGGCGCGCTTGAACGGCCTCGATCCCGAGGGGTATCTCGCCTACGTACTCGACCGCATCTCGAACCATCCTGCCAACCGTATCGACGAGCTGCTGCCGTGGCACGTGGCGCCGTCGCTGCCGTCTACTGCTCGCGTCGAGCCCGTCCGATAGCGTCGCGGATCCCCATCGTCAACAACCTGCACGACGGTGCTGCTCGGGCGCTGACGGATGGATAGCACCTACCTCTGCATCAGCACGGCACGCGCGCGGTCACACCTGGGGTGGACTGAATACACCAGCGTTGAACCTCTTGTTGCTGTGGTTGCGCCTGCGGCGCTGCGTACGACTGCCCAGTCATCGGGTTAAAGGCATCGCTCCCAGAAGAGCGTGCTGGCATCATCGCTCGGGACTCACTCAGTGCTTTGCCGACAGCTATCCTCTGGTTGAGAAGATCTGTTTTCTGGGCCTCGTCCACCTTCTTGGTAATCGAAATGAGTCGCGCGTACTTCGGATCGTGCGCATCCTGCAAGGGCGGCAGCGGCGGCGCAATGGGCATGAACACCAGCGGACCGGTGTATTTTGGTATGCCCTCTTTCGACGGATTGCCCCAATTCGCTGCCTTACCGATCTCCCACACGGCGACATCGATTTCGAGCGCGTGTTCATAGTTCCGGTTCACGTCCGCCAATGAGGGCGTTCCGGAACGAGCGGGAAATGGCCGTAATGAAGGCGGCAGGGTCTGCGGACCGGTGGGATAGACAACCCGGACCCAACCTGTCGTTGCAACGGAGTATTGATACAGGAGGTCTTGATACGCTTCCAGGATCTCTGCATGGCTGTGGGCAGCGGAGTCGCCGCCCATGACTTGATATGCCCTCAGTGCCTTGGTGTAGCGAACGTTGTCATCTCGCGTCGCGTTCACCAACTGCTGCTGTGGGTCAGGCGCCGCAGGCGGCATAACAGCACAGCCAGACAGAGCAATGGCAGCGAGAATGAAGATGGCCGCCGCTCGAACCTTCATTTGCATTGGATTTGACATGGGACGATGCTCTTAGAGGGCAACAGGCGGTGCTATTCTAGACCGGTCTATCTACTTGTGAGAATCGAACTCGAACAAATTTCTTGGTCGCGCCTTAGAGACGGTTTCATAAAGACTGTTCGGCGCGCCGGAGGGTGTTCCAGCAGATCAGGCAGCAACCGAGTTTGAGGAACGCGCCGTGTATATCGGCACGTCGCTCGAAACGAATACGAAGGCGATGGAAGTGATGCAGCCAAGCATGCGCGCGTTCCAAGACCCCGCGATATTTGCCAAGGCCACTGCCATGTGCGGTACGACGCTTGGCGATCACCGGCTCGATACCGCGATTTCGCAACGATTGCCGATGTCGCTCGGAGTCGCAACCACGATCGGCGTAGACCACACGCGGTCTGTGCAGTGGCGTAGAGCAAATTAAATCTGTCACTCCAGAATCCCCGCCAATCTAGGCATCCGGACCCTGAGTTGGCGACTTTATTGACGGTCTTTCCAAAATAATGTCGTCAATTCGCCTACGTCCGCAGTAAATTTGTCGATTCGCGTTGTGAACCAAGCGATCCGGCCGTAACGTCCTGATTTCTAGGCCGATTGTCGATGCACCGCTCTGCCGGTCGAAGCGCTGAGTTCAAGCAGGACTCTCTCTGCCTCAAGCTCTGTCACCTATGCTGGGAAAGCAGTGTTGCGGGACGTTCGGGGTCGATTGCGTCCGGCTGCTCTCGGCAAGGAAGCGACATCCGCGCGCATAGGTAGAATCGTTGCCAATCGGCTCTAGATTCGGTGGCCGTTCCCATTTCGCGAGACATAGCGATGAAGGTAACGATTGCGTACATTGACGAACCCCCTTTTGGATGGACGGAACCCGGGGGTGCTGCTACGGGTGCTGACATTGAATTGGCCGATGCAATTCTTCGGGCGATTGGCGTCACGCAGATCGAGCATCGTCTGACGACGTTCAGTGAATTGCTACCCGGCGTTGAAGCTGGACGCTGGGATATGAACGTCCCGCTCTTCACTACGCCTGAACGCGCCGGGACGGTGGCGTTCAGCGTACCTGTATGGGGGATCGGAGACGGCTTTCTGGTTCGTGCTGGAAACCAGAAGGGCCTCAACAGCTATGCGGCATTTGCCGAACGCTCCGATGCCCGCCTTGGCATCATTGCCGGACAGGTTCAGCACGACTCAGCGAAAGCGGTGGGCGTGAACGAGGACCAGATAGTCATCTTTGCGCAACAGACCGACGCCATTGATGCTGTTCTCTCCGGCGCAATCGACGCATATGCGAGCACTGCCTTGGGAAATCGCATAGTTGCGGATCGGATCGGGCCGTCAGGTAGGGCAAATATCCCCGCGCCGTTGACGGCACGTGGCGTCGCATTGGCTTGATACGCCGCCGAGTGCATCTGCCGGATTCTCCTTGGCATTGCATTCACCGAGCGACTCCCCGGCCTGGCGCAGCCATCTCCCCACGAGTCGCGAAGGCCCGTGCAACTACTGAGTTGCCGCAAAAAATGGTTTATGGTCAAATGACCATGTCAAATGATCTACACATCTGTTTCATCCCCAATTGGACGTCGCTGCGCAAGCGCGGACTGTCCCAGGGCGGACAACGTTTTGCGAAAGCTTTGGGGCGGCGCGGAGATTGGCGCGCATCGGCCACAGGAAGTCAGGCGAAATCCCGGGAGATGAAGCAGGCGTCCGCGTGTTGACGCCTGGGCAGCTTTCGCCTGTCGGCTGAAAGCGCGAGGTTGAAAAACAAGAATTTCTGGAGACGGTGCTAGTGAACGAAATGCACAGCAGGACGAACCAAGCGATTGACCCTTCGGCGCTACGCGCCCAACTGCGAGATGGCGCGCTGCTGGAGACGCGTGCGTGGCTTGCGTCGGGATGGGCGGAGGGCACGGACGGCCGCTCGTTTCCCGTCACGAATCCGGCCACGGGTGACATCCTGGCCCGCGTGGCCAGCCTCGGCGCCGCGGAGGTCGAGCAAGCCATTGCCGCGTCGGCGCTTGCCCAACAAGCCTGGCAGAAGCGGACCAGCCACGAGCGCGCGAAGCTCCTGCGCGCCTGGTACGACCTGATCGTGGCGAATGCCGACGATCTCGCACTGATCATGACGTCGGAGCAGGGCAAGCCGCTGGCGGAAGCCCGCGGCGAAATCATGTATGCGGCTTCTTTCGTGGAGTGGTTCGCCGAAGAAGCGAAGCGAGTCTACGGCGACGTCATTCCGCACCCGCAAGGCGACAAGCGCATCGTCGTCATTCGTCAGCCGATCGGCGTGTGTGCCGCGATCACGCCGTGGAATTTTCCTGCCGCGATGATCACGCGCAAGGTCGCGCCGGCACTGGCCGCAGGCTGCTCCATCATCGTGCGCCCCGCGGACCTGACGCCGCTCACGGCGCTTGCGCTTGCCGTCCTGGCTGAGCGCGCGGGCATTCCGGCCGGTGTCCTTCAAGTGGTGTGCGGCCCGTCGCGCGAGATCGGCGCGGTGCTCACGGCCAGCCCGGTCGTGCGCAAGCTTTCGTTCACCGGCTCGACCGAAGTCGGCCGCGTGCTCATGAGCCAGTCGTCCGCGACGATCAAGCGACTCTCTCTCGAACTCGGCGGCAACGCACCTTTCATCGTGTTCGACGACGCGGATCTCGACGCCGCGGTTGAAGGTGCGATGGCGTCGAAGTACCGGAATAGCGGCCAGACCTGTGTATGCGCCAATCGCTTTCTCGTCCAGGCCGGCATTCATGACCGCTTCGTCGACGCGCTCACCCGGCGAGTCCAGGCGCTCAAGGTAGGAAACGGCGTCGAACCGGGGGTGCAGCAGGGGCCGCTGATCCAGCAGTCCGCCTGCGACCACCTGAATCAGCTGATCGACGATGCCGTGAGCAAGGGCGCACGAATCGTCACGGGCGGGAAAAGCCATCCGCTTGGCGGCACGTTTTTCGAGCCGACCGTCATTGCCGATGCAACGCCGGCCATGCGCGTCGCGCGCGAGGAGCTCTTCGGGCCCGTCGGCCCGGTGTTCCGCTTCGAGGATGAAGCGGAAGCGATCGCGATGGCCAACGACACCGAGTACGGGCTCGCCGCCTATCTCTATACACGCGACCACGGCCGCATCTGGCGTGTGGGCGAGGCACTCGAGTACGGCATGGTCGGCCTGAATACCGGTGTGATTTCCAACGAGGTCGCGCCGTTCGGCGGGGTCAAGCAGTCGGGCCTGGGCCGCGAGGGTTCCCGTTACGGCATCGAGGAATACCTGGAAATCAAGTACCTGTGCACCCAGGTCTAACGGCCAACGTCCGCATCAAGGAAACGTCAATGGAAATGCTCCCGCAGTCGATGCTCTTCGAAACTGTTCCGTCCATTCTCCAGGAATGGGGTTGTGCGCGCCGCCTGGGTCAGGTGATGGCGGCATGGACGGAGCGTCGCCATGTCCTGATCGTGACCGATGCAGGGCTGCACAAGGCCGGTGTGCTGGAACCGGCGAAAGCGTCGCTGGCGGCCGAGGGATTCCGCGTGGTGGTGTTTGACGAGGTCGTGGCCGACCCGCCGGAGAACGTGGTGTTGCGCTGCGTCGAGTTTGCACGCAGTGCCGAGGCGGACGTCGTGATTGGCCTGGGCGGCGGCTCGTCGATGGACATCGCAAAACTGGCCGCCGTGCTCACCGTGTCGCGGCAATCCATCGCGGAAATGTACGGAATCGGCAACGTTCAGGGCGCGCGCCTGCCGTTGGTGCAGATCCCGACGACGGCGGGTACCGGGTCGGAAGTCACCAACATTTCCATCGTTTCGGTTAACGAAACAACCAAGATGGGCATCGTTGCACGTCAGCTGTATGCCGACAAGGTGATCCTGGACGCCGAGCTGACGGTCGGTCTGCCACGCAGCCATACCGCAGCGACGGGCATCGACGCGATGGTTCACGCCATCGAGGCCTACACCAGCAAGCACAAGAAGAATGCCCTCTCCGACGCGCTCGCGCGTGAGGCGCTGCGATTGCTGGTGAGCAACCTGATCCCGGCTTGCGAAAACGGCGCGGACCGGCGCGCCCGCGAGGCCATGCTGCTGGGCGCCACGCTGGCGGGGCAAGCCTTCGCCAATGCCCCGGTGGCCGCGGTCCATGCACTGGCGTATCCGCTGGGGGGCCATTTCCATATCCCGCATGGCTTGTCCAACGCGTTGATGCTGGCGCCCGTGCTGCGTTTCAACGCCGAAGCGGCCGCTTCGCACTATTCGGAACTCGGAGACGTGGTAGGCGCGGGTGGAACGGGCGACGCCACGGCGCGCACGGCGGCGTTCATCGCGTTCCTGGAAGACCTGATGGACCGCTCCGGCGCGCCGCGACGCCTGCGCGACGTGGGCGTCACGCAAGCGAGCCTGCCGACCCTCGCGGCCGATGCGATGAAGCAGCAGCGCTTGCTGTTGAACAATCCGGTCGTCGTCACGGAGTCGGACGCATTGCGCCTGTACGAACAGGCCTACTGAACCGACGCCGGCCAATCCGCAGTCGCCGTAACGTAAATAGAGAGAATGCACCGTGAACAATGTAGAAAGGATTGAGCACCACGAGATCGTTATCCTGGGTGCAGGCTTCGGAGGCCTCGGCATGGCCGCCCGCATGAAAATCGCAGGCATCGACGACTTCGTCGTGCTGGAGAAGCGTCCCGACCTCGGTGGTGTGTGGCTGGACAATTCGTATCCCGGCGCGGCATGCGATACCGAATCGCACCTGTACTGCTACAGCTTCCATCCGCATTTGCGCGTGAGCGCGATGTATGCCGGCCGCAACGAGCTGCTGCACTATCTGAAATCGCTTGCCACGCGGTTCGACCTCGAGGAACACCTGCGATTCAACCTCGAGATTCGCAGTGCAGAATGGGATGCAGAGGCAAGCCTCTGGCGGTTTGCACTGAGTGACGGCTCCCGGATGACCGCACGATTCTTCGTGCCGGCATGGGGGCAACTGAACCGGCCGATGATCCCCGCGGTTCGCGGCCTGGCGGATTTCAACGGCGAGTATTTCCACTCCGCCGAGTGGCGGCACGACGTGGACCTGAGCGGCAAGCGGGTGGCAAGCATCGGCAACGCCGCCAGCGCCGTGCAGTATGTGCCGCTCATCGCGCCGAAGGTCGATCACCTGACGGTATTCCAGCGAAGCGCGAACTGGATCATGCCGCGCAACCAGATCGTCTTCTCGGCGGAGCAGCTCGATGCCTACGAGCGCGAGCCCCATCTGTTCGAAGAAAGCCGGAAATCGCTGCACGCGTTCCGCGAGTCCGGGTTCGAGCGGACCCGGATGGGATCCAACGCGCAGCAGGAAGGCAAGAGTCTCGCGTTGGCGCACCTTCATCGCCAGGTGCCCGACCCGGTACTGCGCGAGAAGCTGACGCCGGACTATGAATATGCGTGCAAACGGATTCTGCGATCGGACGACTACTACCCGGCGCTCATGCGCGACAACGTCGCGCTGGAGACGGCGGGGGTGGAATCGTTCGTCGACGAGGGCATCGTGACCCGGGACGGCCGTCTGCTTCCGTTCGACGTGGTCGTGTTCGGAACCGGATTCGAGAGTCAGGCTTTCCAGGGCAGCCTGCAGGTGCGCGGCACGGACCGCACGTTGGCCCAGGCGTGGGAAGACGGCCCGGAAGCGTATCTCGGCATGACCGTGCCGGGCTTTCCGAACATGTTCATGTTGTATGGGCCGAATACGAACCTGAACCACAACTCCATTGTGTCGATGCTCGAGATCCAGCAGAACTACATCATCGACGCGATCGGCGGCATGGCTTCGGCTGGCGTGAAGGCCGTCGACGTCGATCGGGCCGTGTTCGACGAATACAACGACAAGCTGCAAGCGGCGATGGCCGGCTCGGCGTTTTCGGCGGGCTGCTCGAGCTGGTACAAGAACGCGCAAGGCAAGGTGATCAACAACTGGCCGGGCACGGTGGACGAATACCGCGCCGTGACGCAATGGGATCAAAGCGTGTTCGCGGCGATCTGAGCGGGGATGCCCATGACATCGGTGCACTGGTTGCCGCTGACCGAGGTGGCTGACGATGCGCGAGACGCCGTTCGGGCGTTCCGCGAACTGGGCGGGCGACACTACGGCAGCTTTTCCGTCGACCAGTCGCGCGTGAACTTCGTGCGGGCCTGCGAATTGAACGGCCTCGCCGCCGACGAAGCGGTTGCCCACGACGATATCGACGTTCCCGTCGCGGACGGCAGCATTCGGGTACGGCTCTATCGTCCGCCCGGCGGCGAGCGCGTCGAGGACAAACCGCTGGTCGTCTTCATTCACGGCGGCGGGTGGGTGATCGGCAGCGTGGATACGCATGACGGCATCTGCCGTCATCTCGCGCGGCACGGCGGGTGTGCTGTCGCGTCGGTGGAGTACCGGCTGGCGCCGGAGCACCGATGGCCGGTTCCGCTCGACGATTGCGAGCGGGCATTGGACTACCTGGCGGCCAACGCTTCTGCGCTCGCCATCGATGCGTCCCGGGTGATCCTGGCGGGCGACAGCGCCGGCGGCAATATGGCGACCCTCATCGCCAATGCGGCATCGGCGGCGGGACCCGCGATCATCGGGCAGGTCCTGTTCTATCCCGTGACGGACCTGACGGCGTCACTTCCGTCCTACCAGCGCATTCAAGGCGGATTTCCGCTGGTCGCCGAGTCGATGCGCTGGTTCCGGGAACACTATATGCCGGCCGGCACGCCATTCGATCTTCCACGCCTGTCCCCGTTGCTGCATGCGGAGGGCCGGCGGCAGCCGCCGATGTTCATTGCCACGGTGGGGCTGGATCCGCTGTGTGACGAAGGCATTGCCTACGCGTCATGCGCGGCCCGCGCGGGGAGCACGGTCGAGCATCTCCATCTACCCGGGCATCATCACGGCATCATCACCGCGGCCCGCACGATCCCGGCAGCGAGATACCTGCTGGATCGCGCTGCTTCCTTTGTCCGGCGGCTTGCCGAAACCGACAGCTTCGAGGTTTGACGCGTCGATCGCCGCGCGGGCCGGCGCACTCCACCGTCGCGACCGATCGGGTAATGGAAACTCCTGATTCAAATTGTCCCTCGACTGCATAGACTGGGAACCGTGGAACTTGGTCAATTGATCATGTTCGGGGTGACCGGTCAAACCGGGAGGCACACCTCGATGACCCGCGTGCATGTACGGCCGGGTGCAGGGAGGGTTGTCGCGTGCGGGTTTGCAGCGTTGTCGCCGGCATGCGCGTGCGAGCGTCTTTTTTCTTCGTAGTCACATGACCAAGTCGAATGATCTAGTCGTGCGGCGTTACGGATATTTTCAATAACGGGTCATCGGAGGGATCTCATGACTAAGAATCAAGCAGATTCGGGTTTGCCTGAGCACGTAGAGGTACTAATCATCGGGGCGGGGATCTCGGGGCTCGATGCCGCTTGTCATCTTCGCATGAACTTGCCGGACCGCTCGTTCGCGATCCTGGAAGCCATGGATGGCTTCGGCGGGACGTGGTGGACCCATCGCTACCCCGGCGCGCGTTCCGACAGCGACCTGTACACGTACGCATTCGGATTCCGCCCGTGGCAGGGCCGCTCGATCGCCACGGCGGAGGAGATCCACAGCTATCTGGGCGATGTCATCAAGGAATACGACCTCGGTTCGAAGATCCACTACGGGCATCGTGTTCAAACGGTGAGCTGGTCGAGCGAGCAGAAGCGCTGGACGGTCGAGGTGTCGCGCAAGGATACGGGCGAACACTTCTCGATCACCACGGACTTCCTGTGGCTGGGGGCGGGGTACTACGACCATCGCAAGGGCTTTACGCCGAAGTGGAACGGGTTCGACCGCTACAAGGGAACGGTCGTGCATCCGCAGCACTGGCCGGAAGACCTCGACTATGCCGGCAAGCGGGTGGTCGTGATCGGCTCGGGCGCGACCGCCGCGACGCTGATCCCGGCGATGGCCGGCACCGCGGCGCATGTGACGATGCTGCAACGGTCGCCGACGTTCTTCACGGCGGTTCCCTGGACCCACCAGCTGGACGCGACGCTTCGCGAACTGAGCCTGCCCGAGGAGTGGCGCTCCGAGATTCTGCGGCGTGCGCACCTGAAGCAGACGTTCGACCTGATCAACCTGTCCGCGGCGAACCCGGACGCCGTTCGCGACTGGCTGATCAACGAGACCCGGCAACAGCTGCCGGAAGGGTTCGACGTCGACAAGCACTTCAATCCCAGCTATCGCCCGTGGCAGCAGCGCGTGGCGGCGGTGCCGGAGGGCGACCTCTTCGCGGCCATCCGGGACGGCAAGGCGTCCGTCGTGACGGACACCATCGAGTCGTTCGACGAAAGCGGCATCGTGCTGGCGTCGGGCGAACACCTGCAGGCGGACATCGTCGTGACGGCGACGGGCTTCGACATGAGCGCGTTCGGCCAGATCGCGTTCCACCTCGACGGAGAACCGGTCGACATGACCAAGCGGGTCTCGTATCGGGGAATGATGATCGAGGGTATCCCGAACATGGCGTTCATCTACGGCTACTACCGGTCGAGCTGGACGCTGCGCGCCGATCTCGTCTGCGAATTCACCTGCCGCGTCCTCGCGCATATGGAGAAGGTGGGGGCGAAGACGGTGGAGCCGTGCCTGCGCGCCGAAGACGCCGACATGCAGCGGCTGCCGTGGACCGACCCGAACAACTTCAATGCCGGGTACGTGATGCGCTCGCAACACCAGATGCACTTGCGTGGCGATCGCATGCCGTGGCAGCACCACTTCGAGTACGAGGAGGAGCGCCAGACCATTCCGGAATTGAGCCCGGATGCCGAAGTCCTCGTGTATCGCTGATCTCCGCGCAACGTTCGAATAAAGGTGATGTTATGGCACTCGATTTGCACCTCGCTGGTTTTCTCGAATCCCTTGCCGGGTCCGGCGCGAAACCGCTGCCGCAGTCCAGCCCGGAAGAGGCTCGCGGATTGATGCAGCATCTGGCGCGCGCCGTTCGCGCACCGGAGGCCGTGGTCGACATTCACGGCGTGGAAGACCTGACCGTTCCCGGCGCGGCCGGATCGCTGCGGGCGCGGCTGTATCGTCCAACCCACGAGCGCAATCTGCCGACGGTCGTCTATCTCCATGGCGGCGGGTTCGTCATCGGCGACCTGGATACCCACGACAACATTTGCCGGGAGCTGGCGCGTGGCGCCAACGCGGTCGTCGTCTCGGTGGATTACCGGCTGGCGCCCGAGCATCCGTATCCGGCCGCGGCGGACGATGCGATTGCCGCCACCCAATGGGTGATCGCGAACGCGGGTGAGCTGGGCGGCAGCGACGTCGTGGCGGTGGCCGGAGACAGCGCCGGCGGCAATCTGGCCGCGGTCGTGACCCAGCAACTGCACGCCGACGGCATTGCGCTGTCCGCCCAGTTCCTGATCTACCCCGCGGTCGCGCAGGATCGCGCCGGCTTTCCTTCGTTCAAGGAAAACGGCGCAGGCTACTTTCTCGACCTCGAGACGATCGCCTGGTTCGAGCGGCATTACGTGCCCGACGGGACCAACCGGGAGGATCCGCGACTGGCGCCGATCCGTGCGAAGGACCTTGCCGGGTTGCCGCCCGCGGTCATTCTGACCGCCGAATTCGATCCGCTGCGCGACGAGGGCGAGGCCTATGGCCGCTTGCTCCATGCGAGCGGCGTCAAGGTCGACACGATCCGGTGCGACGGCATGATTCACGGGTTCTTCGACATGGGGGCGATTTCCCCGGGCGCCCAGGCGTGGATCGAGAAGGGCATCGCGAGCTTTCGAAAGTTACTCGGCGCCGCGCGGCACCATTGAAACGTTGGCTGAAGCGACCTGATTTCGCTTCTCGCCATTTCGTGGCCGCACGCGGTTCGATGGATGACCTCCAACGTTGCCGAGGCGGCCACGCAGTGCTGATGCATGACGGCATGAAGCCGATTGCGCGACGGCTCGCTGAGGCCGCGACGCGCGTGGCGGAATCGTTGCATCAGGTAGTTGCTTGTGAAGCGTTCAGGCATCTATCCAGGACACAGACCCGTGAAGAACTCATTCGATTATCTTGTTGTAGGCGGCGGCTCGGCAGGCAGCGTGCTGGCTTCGCGTTTGACCGAAGATCCCGATGTGACGCTGTGCCTCTTCGAAGCCGGCGGCACGGGCGATGGCTGGCCCGTCACCGTGCCGGCCGCCCTGGTGCTGATGATCCCGTCCAAACTGAACAACTGGGCGTTCGAGACGGTGCCGCAGAAGGGGCTGCAGGGGCGACGCGGCTACCAGCCGCGTGGCAAGGCGCTGGGCGGATCGTCCGCGATCAATGCGATGGTGTACACGCGCGGCCATCATGCCGACTACGACGACTGGGCCGCGCTCGGCAACGAAGGCTGGGGCTGGAACGACGTCTTCCCGTATTTCAAGCGAAGCGAGCATAACGAGCGACTTGGCAATGAATGGCACGGGCGCGGCGGCCCGCTGTGGGTCAGCGACCTGCGGACGGACAATCCATTCCAGGCGCGTTGGCTGGACGCCGCACGAGAGTGCGGCCTGCCCGTCACGGACGATTTCAACGGTGCGGAGCAGGAAGGGGTCGGCATTTACCAGGTGACCCAGAAGAATGGCGAGCGCTGGAGTGCGGCACGTGCCTATCTTTTTCCGCACCTGAAGACGCGCGGCAACCTGACGGTGGAGACGGGCGCACAGGTCAGGCGCATCGTGTTCGACGGCAAGCGGGCCGTTGGCGTCGAAGTCACGCGTGGCGGGAACGTCGAGACGGTCTGGGCGAAGAAGGAGGTGATCCTTTCCGCCGGCGCGCTTCAATCGCCGCAGTTGCTGATGTTGTCCGGCGTCGGGCCGAAGGACGAACTCGAGCGTCACGGGATCCAGGTCGTCGCCGATCTCCCGGGCGTGGGTGAGAACCTGCAGGATCATCCGGACTTCGTCGTCAGCTACAAGACGAACAGCCTGGATGCGCTCGGCGTATCGGTACGCGGCGCGATCAAGACGCTGGGCGACATCCGGCAATACCGGAACTCGCGAACCGGCACCCTGACCACCAACTTCGCCGAGGGCGGCGCGTTCCTGAAGACGCGTCCCGATCTGGATCGACCGGACGTTCAGATGCACTTCGTCGTCGGGCCCGTCAGCGATCACGGCAGGAAGGTACGGCTCGGACATGGTCTTTCCTGTCACGTGTGCCTGCTGAGGCCGAAAAGCCGTGGGTCGGTCAAGCTGCGAAGCGCCGATCCGCTGGACGCGCCGTTGATCGACCCGGCATTCCTCGATCACGACGATGATCTCGAAGTCCTGGTCGAGGGCTACAAGCTGACCCGGCGGTTGATGGCCGCGCCGTCCATGGCCCGGTTCGTGACGGAGGACCTGTTCGCGTCCCGGTCGCGCTCGGACGACGACATTCGTGCGTTGCTGCGCGAGCGGACCGACACCGTGTACCACCCGGTCGGAACGTGTCGCATGGGGAACGACGCGCTCGCCGTCGTCGATTCCCAGTTGCGCGTACGGGGAACGGAAGGCTTGCGCGTGGTGGATGCGTCGATCATGCCGACGCTGGTGGGCGCGAACACGAACGCGCCGACGATCATGATCGGTGAGAAAGCCTCGGACCTGATCCGGAGGATCTCCCGATTCCCGTCCGCGGTGCCGGAAACCGCGGTTTGAGGGCCTTCTCTCGTGCCGACGCTCGTCGGCACGAAGGCCTCAGCCGCACGTGGACGTCGCGAGCATGATGTGTGCGGCGACGTCTACCACCCGAAGGCAAGGGCTCGCCGGCCGGTTGCGGCAAGACTGGACGTTGCCGGTGGCATCGCGCGCTCGAGTCATGAACGCATCCTTGCGCTTTGAAGGGCAACGCGAGCACGAGGAAAGAGAGGTCGCCCCTCGACGCGCCGATGCCGGGTGGCGACCTGTGTGCGTCAGCAACCGGGGAAAGACCGGAGCCTGCTTCGCGGCGACGAGCCGCTGCAACCAGCGGACCCGTCAGCCGATCGACCTTGCGCGGCGTCCGGCCCGGTCCGGGTGCGGGAAATGTTCTTCACCGGCCTCCATCCCGATGGCTTCGGCGTGTGTCATGCCGAACGCCGTCTTCAATTCGACGAGCGATGCCCGTGAACGGGGACCCCTTTGCAGCGCCTGAACGCTGTCCGGAAGGTGGCCGCGTGCACGAAAGGCAACGACCCGGATATTCAAACATGCACTCGCTCATACTCATCGCGGATGACGCACCGGAAATGTCGTCGACGCTCGATACCTGCCTGACGCGCAACGGCTTTCGAACATTCCAGACCCACCCCTCCCAGACCGTGCTGGCCACGCAACTGAACCTGAAGCCGGATCTGGTCATTCTCGACGTCCGTGAACTGCGTGCGGACACCCTGGACATGCTCGCCAGGCTTCGACGGCAAAGCGGTGCCCCCATCGTCGTCATGTCGGCGTGTGACCGGGACGGGGAGCAGTTGCGCGCACTGCACGCCGGCGCTGACGACTACATCGTCAGGCCGTTCAACCCGGACGTGGTCGTCGCGCGATTGCTCGCGATTCTTCGCCGCTCCGGTGCGCTCGCGCCTGAACGTCGCCTCCGGGTGGGGGCGCTCGAAGTCGATACGGAAAGCTACATGGCGTGCGTGAGAACGTCCTCCGGTGAAACGCCGGTTTCGGTGACACTCGTCGAATTTCGCCTGCTGGCTCACATGGCCAGGCTGCCGAATCGCGCGTTTACGCGCGTCGAATTGCTCGATGCGTGCATGGCGGACGTCAGCGCATCCACGCGCACCGTCGACAGCCACATGAGCCGGTTACGGAGAAAGCTGGCGGCCGCAGGGGCGTCGGGCATCGTGGAAAGCGTGCACGGCGTCGGCTATCGACTGCGAAAATCCGGCTGACGGGGGAGGGTGTCGCGCGTGGCGTGACACGGCGGCTCGTCCGTGAGCCGCTTCCTCTTCGGGTGATCCGTGCCACCAAGGCGGGAGAACTTGCTCGCCGTTTGGCCCGCCTTCCATCCGCGGTCAGGCAGGCTTCGACCCAGCGGGCCGCGATTCACGATCGCGGCCCGCCACGCGCATCAGACATCCGACCGTTACTGCGCAATGACCCCGTCGCGAGAAAAGATCAGCCACTTGTCGCCCGTCGAGGGAAGCGCCGCGGTGTACGTCGTCCCGGTCTGGGTGCGCAGGCGCTGGAACGTCTTGCCGTCATCGGTACTTTGAGCCTGCAGCCCGTCGACCCCGACCGCCAATACCGTGGCGCCTCGGGACGCAAGCGCGGTAATGGAGTTCCGGGTGTCGAGCGTCGCGCGTGACCAGGTATGGCCGTTGTCCTCGCTTCGCATCAGCGTGCCGCGCAGCCCGCCGACCAGCAGCACCCCGTTGGGCAGCGCCACGCCGCACCAGAACGACCCCTTGTAACCGGTCTCCACGCTTTCCCACGTGTTGCCCTTGTCGCGGGAAATCAGGAGCTGCCCCTTCTCGGCCGTGGCAAAGATCTCGCCGTTGCCGTTCGAAAAGAGGCCGAACAGATTCAGGTCCGACTTCTTGCCGTTCGGGAGCACGGCTTCCTTTTTGGTCCAGGTCTTGCCGCCGTCATCGGTGACGAGGATGAGCGACCAGAGTCCGACGGCCACGCCGTGGTTGGCGTCGATGAAGTGCACGCCGAACAGCGGGCGATCCTCGCTCGTCACGAGACGTTGAACCTCCCACGTCTCGCCGCCGTCGGTGGTCTTCAGGATCGCGCCCCAGTGGCCGACCGCCCACCCTGTCCTGGCGTCGATGAAACTGACGGACGTCAGCGTCGAGCTCACGGGCACGGACTTGGCCTGGCGGTACGTCGCACCGCGGTTGTCGGACAGCATGACGATGCCGTTCGCGCCGACACTCACGACCCGCTGGCCGGCCCAGGTCGCATCGAGCACGGGGGACTGGGTCGCGATGCTGGACTGGACGGCCGGAACGGGCCGGAGTTCCGGTGCGGCTACGGCGCCTGGCACGCTGCCCAGCAGCGCGCCAAAGACGACGGCGCCGGCCGTCAGGGAGAGAACCTTGCGATACAGGGTCATGGAATCCTCTTCTTCTTCAATGGGCGAGCAGGCCGGGGGCACGGGCGGGCTTGCGCCGCGGGAAGATGTGCTCGAGCCAGACGGCGAAGGCGGGCAGAACCGTCATGGCCATGACCATGTTGACGATGAACATGAACGCCAGGAGCTTGCCCATGTCCGCCTGGAACTTGAGCTCGGAGAACGACCAGGTGGCGACGCCGATCGCGAGCGTGATCGCCGTGAAGATGGTGGCCGTCCCGATCTCGAGGATCGACTGTTCGAGCGCCTTGACGATGCCGACGCCGTTGGCGAGATGCAGCTGCAGCCGGTTGTAGATATAGAACGCATAGTCGACGCCGATGCCCACCGCCAGCACCATCACGGGCAACGTGGCGACGGTCAGGCCGATCTGCAGCTCCTTCATGAACCAATACCCGATGAACGTGCCGATCGTCAGCGGCAGGCAGCAGGCGAGGACCGCGCGCAGGTCACGGTACGTGACGAGGACGAGCAGGACGATGGTCGTATAGACGTAGAGCATCATCGGCAATTCGCTGCGCTCGATTTCGTCGTTGACCGCGGCCAGCACGCCGGCGTTGCCGGACGCGAGCCGGATCTTCACGCCCGGCAGCTTGTTCGTGTCGCGGAAATGCTTCGCGGCGTTGATCACCTGGGTGATCGTGGTCGCCTTGTGGTCGGCCAGATAGATGTTCACCGCGGTCATGCTGCAGTCCTTGCGCATGACGCCGGGCGTGCGGGCCACCTCGCCGGCCAGCGATGAATAGTTATCCGGATCGATGGGGATCGCGGACATCTTCGGATTGCCTTCGTTGTATCCCTCGCTGTATTGCCGCAGCAACGACGAGAACGAAACGACCGACAACACGCCGGGGACGGCACGCATCGACCAGACGAAGCGATCCTGGTACGCGCCGACCTCCACGTTGTTGCAGGACTGGGGCGGCGCTTCGAAGACGATCGAAATCCAGTCGAGGCCGACGTCGTAGCTCGACGCAATCGAAACCGAATCCTGGTTGAACCGGGCGTCGGCACGCAGCTCGGGCGCGCCGGCTTGCAGCGTGCCGACCACGCGGTCCCGGCTTTCCCAGGCCGCCACGGCGAACACCACGACGGCGGCCAGCAGGACGATCGCCGCATTGCGCGGAACGGCGACTTTGGCGAGCACGCGGAGCACGCGGCCACGACGAACGGCATGCAGCTCTGCATTCTTTGCATAATTGCCGTCGACCTTGAGCAACGACGCCGCCAGCGGCAGCATCACCAGGTTCGTGACGATCTTGTACGCCACGCCGAGCGAAGCGGTGATCGCGAGCTCGCGCACCATCGGGATCGGAATCAGGATCAGCGTGACGAAGGAAACGAACGCGGTCACCAGCGCGAGCGTGCCGGGAATCAGCAGCCCGCTGAAGCTGGACCGGGCGGCTTGCTCCACCGACTTCCCGTGGGAGATCTCGCGCACGATGAAGTTGATCTGCTGGACGCCGTGTGAAACGCCGATCGCGAACACCAGGAACGGAACCAGCACGCCCAACGGGTCGAGCCCGTAGCCGAGCAGATGCAGCGTGCCGAACTGCCAGACGAGCGAGACGAGCGAGCAGGTCAGCGGCAGGATCGTCAGGCGAACGGAGCGGCAGTACCAGTAGACGGCCAATGCGGTCAGGAGCAGGGCGATCGCGCAGAACTTCAGGACGGACGACGCGCCGTTTGCAATATCGCCGATCTGTTTCGCGAAACCGATGATCTGGATTTCATAGTTCGCATCCTCGAACTTGGCGCGCAATTGCGATTCGAGCGCCTTGTCGAATGCCACGTAGTCGACCCGCTCACCTTTGGCATCCAGCTCGTTGAGATCGGCGGTGACCATGGCGCTGCTCTGGTCGCGCGACACCAGGCTGCCGACGAAGCCGCCCTGGGCGGTCGAGCGCGAAATGGCGCCGACCGTGTTGCCGTCGAGCTGATCGGGCGTCACGGTGCCGGGAATGAGCGGGTCCGCCCGGAATCCGTCCTCGGTGATCTCGTTGACGAATGAATTCGGTGTCCAGAGGGACTGGACGCTGCTGCGAGACACGTTCGGCAGGAAGGTGACCGCCTGGGTGACTTCATACAGGCGCTTCAACGCCGCCGGCGTCCAGATGCTGCCCTTGCGGGCCTTGACGACGACGATCAAGCGGTTGGCGCCGAGCAGGTCACCGCGATACTCGTTGAACGTCTGCGTGTATTCGTGGCCCAGCGGCAGCTGCTTCTCGAACCCGGCATCCATGCGCAGCTTGACGGCGAAGCAGGCCATGACGACCGTGAACAGCACCAGGAGCCCCAGCACGAGACGCCTGTGACCGAACAGCGTATTTTCCAGCGAATGAAGAATTCTAAGCAGCTTGCCGGGTCGGGCTGCGTCGGAAACAGGCGGTTGATTCATATTGACCTCAGAAATTGCGAGATGCGACGATTGCCACGAAGTCCCTGTCACGTAGCGGGTTGGCCAGCGGGTTGGTCGGGCCCATGAAGCGGGTGTAGTTCAAGCCGACCTGCCAGTTCGCCGGGTTCTGTATGAAGTTCACATACAGGTTCATGGCCGTCACGCCGCGCATGAACTGGGCATTCACGTTCGGCGTATTGCCGAACAGGCCGTACCGGACGAAGATCCCCGGGTTGACCTGCCACCCGGGAATGACGGTGCCGTCGTAAACCCAGTTGAAATCGACGTCGATCCCGCCGGAGTATTTCGTTCCCTGGGCACTACCCGGCGTGTTGAGTGCGCCGGTCGCGAACAAGTCGTTGAATTCGTTCCCCCACAGAAGCGCGCCAGGCGAAATCGGCGATCCGCCGTAGCTCTTGTGAAGCCCCGGATAAGCGATGATCACCGTCTCGGTCGTCAGCGTGGCGGTCTGGGCGCCGAGCAGCTTCAGGAACGCTGCGGAATTGCCCGGCTGCAGCGAGTAGAGGGTCGTCAGGTGCCACTGGAAGCGCTTCTCGTCGACCCAGCAGTTCCCCCCTTGCGCGACGCATCTGCTGGCCGGATTCAGCGGAACGGCATCTCGCGGCCGGTACGAGAGTTCGGTGCCGATTGCCCAGTCGCCCACCGGGAAGTTGGCGCTGACGCCGATCATGTGGCGGTCTTCCGGAAACCGGAACACCGTCCCGCCCGTCGAACTCAGCGAGACTTGCGGGAACTTGTCGTGGTACGCGATCGTGTAGAAGCCGAGATTCAGGTCGGTTCCCGCCGGCTGGTAGCGAATGGAAAAACCATACTGCCCGCCGTTCTTCGGATGGATGGTCGAGACGCCGTACGTGTTGTTGCCGGGACCGACGATCTGGTTCGACCAATAGCTGCCCACCGGCGGCAGGTAATTCTGGTTCCAGTTGCTCTGGTAGTACCCTTCGACGTTCACGCCGTGCCCGACGCCGGACGCGACACTCACGATCGGCGCGGGCAGGATGATCTCCTTGACCTGCGCGCCGGGCTGGGACGCGCGATTCACGTCGATCGCATTCGTCGCATTGACCCCGCCGACTTCCCAGATGCTTTCGCCCCAGCTGACGACCTGGTTACCCACGCGGACGCGGGCAATCTGGTCGCCGACGTTGAATTGCTTGCTGACCCACAGGTCGAGCAGGCGCGGCTTGAAGCGGATGTTCTTCTCGGCATCGGACGGGAGCCCGCCGCTCAGGTTGGGCGACGGGTTGTAGAACAGGTCCTGTCCGCTGGTTGCGCCTGTCGTGCGGGTGCCGGAGTAGTCGTACTGCCAGGTGCCCCGCGCCATGAACGTGAGCCCTTGCGACGGCATCTTCAGGACCAGCTCGTGGTTGCCCTTGAGATAGCTCGTGAACGGATCGCCCTTGCCGTAGTTGATGTCGCCCTGATCGGAGAGGCCGCTCAACTGACCGAGCCGGCCGCCACCCGTCTGCGCACCGGTGGCCACGTTGTAGGTCGGCGACACGAGATTGCTGCTCGGCGACGCGGTGCGAATGCCGACGCCCGCCGATATCGTCGAATCGAAACTGCCTTCGACGTTGCCGATCGTGAACGTGAAGGCGTGCGCGCTGCCGCACCCGACGGCGACAAGCGCCGCGATCGCCGCGCGCACGAGCACCACGCTGGAGCGGGGCTGTAAGGAGGAGGTGGTAGCCATTTTGTCTCGGCCCCTGTCAACGCTCGCTCAACGCACGGAGATTATCGGCGTTGTAGAAGCTCGGCTTGTAGTGTTGGTCCGCCGACGAGTCGACCGACCACTTCGCGTCCCGTCCGGCCGCGAGCATCGAACCGTCCACGAGATACCGGCCGTCGACGAGGTTGTATTGCGCGAATGCGAGCGTGTCGCAGCTGCCCGTTTCGTACACCGGAATGATGTAGCCCTCGCGGACCTTCGAGATGTTGCCCTGCGCGTCGTAGTCCACCGCGCCGAGGTAGCTCCAGCTGTCTTCGTCGACGTAGAACAGGCGCTTGGGCGCGGTATGACGCATCCCCTGCTTGACCGTGGCTTCCACGACCCACACGCGATGGAGTTCGTAGCGACGCTTCGCCGGGTTCACGAAGTCCTGGCCGTACGCATCTTCAAATTTGTCCGAGAAGTCATACATGCCCAGGTCGTTATAGGTAACGATCATTTCCTTCTTGCCGAGCAGCTTCCACGAGAATCGGTCCGTCTGTCCGGAGAAGACCAGCGCTTCATCGATGTTGTACTGGTTGTCGAAGCCGATCTGCGGCGCATCGTACGCATACGACGGCATGCGACGGGTCCGGCGCTGCCCCGGGAAGTAGTAGAAGACTTCGGTCGGCTTGTCCGCATAGTTCGTAAAGATCGCGGCCTGGCCGGCAATGGCCGCCGGGGACTTGTACGCGTAGTAGGCGTTGCCTTCGATCTGATTGACCTTCGCGAACGTCGTGCCGGCCTTGTCACCCCACGGCTGGTAGATCCACGCGTCGGACACGTTCTTGATCCAGTCGGACGCGCCCTTGCGCGGGGAGACGACGGTGATGATGTCGCGCATCTCGACGCCGGCGCCGCGGTAGTGCAGCTTCGCGTTCCACATCACTTCCGCGCCGGTCTTGGGCGCAGGGAACGGGTAGCCGGGCAGGTGGGCATCGGTGAGTTCCGATCCGTCGGCCGACATCTTGGCGAAGCCCGCGTTGTTCTTCGTGTTCTCCGCGACGAAATCGGGGACGCCGCACGTGCGCCGGGACGGATAGACCGGCATCGTGAAGCCCTTCAGGTTCTTCAGCAGCGCAATCTGGCCCGGGTTGAGCTTGTCCGCGTACTTGTCGACGTTGCTGGCGTCGATCGTGTACAGCGGCTTGTCGGACTTGTATTTGAAGAAATCCGCGCGGCGCTTGCCGTAGCTCCAGCCCGCCCCGACGTTGCCCACGGGGGTCCAGGCGGGAATGCCGCTCGCGGTGCCGGCGATTTCGGCGCCCGACGGCGTATGTGAAGCATCCGTCCCTTCCGCAAGCGCACCGGTCAAGGACATCGCGACGGCGGAAGCGATGACGGACAATTTCGCTGCCGATCGGATGAGCGAAGCGGATTTCTTGAAAGAATGAGTCTTGACCACGGCTATCTCCTTGACCTTGACCAGGTAACGTGCGCCCGCCAAAGGGTTGTGCATGGGTGAAAACGGATGAAGGTACCGATAGTCCTGTCCGTTTATTAGCTATGCGAAATGAATTGGGGTGTGTTCGTGCTTGGTTTTACTGAATCACCGAACTCCAGGTCATCGCTATAACGTCGAAGTTCGGATCGACCGGCGCCTGGGTGGGGCGCCGGACGGTTCGTCAATGCATGCAGCTATTGGGCGCCCACCGGGGCCGGATGCGGCTCGTTATACCGGGCCGGCTCCGTACGCGCGCCGCTTCTGAGTGACTTCCGGCTTACGCCGGGACCGACGAGAAGTACTCAGCCGGCTGGGCGTGCCATCCTGCCCAGCGCTTTTCCCAGTAGAGGTTGTGAATCTTCTCGGAGATCGGGCCGGGGCCGTTGTGGTTGCCGAGCGGTTGGTCGTCCACTGCGCTGACGGGCATGATCCCGCCCGCCGACGACGACGTGAATGCTTCGTCAGCCTCGCGCAGCTGGGTCGCGGTGTACGTGCCGATGTTCACCTTGATGCCGAGCTCGGCGGCGATATCGAAGACGCTCTGGCGCGTGATGCCCAGCAGGCAGCCTTCAGCGGGCGTGTAGAGCTCCCCGTTCTTGACGAAGAAGACGTTCGCACCGGCTGCTTCGGTGAGGTTGTCGTGTTCGTCGACGAGCACCGCCCAGTCCTTCTCCTGCGTCATGGCTTCGAAGAGCGCGAGCTTCATGTCCATCCAGTGGAAGTTCTTCGCCGTGGGGTCGACTGCCTTCGCGGAAATGCGGTTGTACCGCTTGCTGATCAGCAGGTTCGAGCCGCGCGTGCGGACCTCGTCGTCAGCCTGGAAGAAGAACGGCACAGCGAAGGCGAACATCGCGTTCTTCATTGCGCTGCGGTCGCGGCGGTCGACGCTCAGCGGGCCGCGGGTGACGCACCACCAGACGTACGCGTCCTTCAGGCCGGCGTTGCGCACGAGCGTGTGAAGAATTTCGCGGACCTGGTCGCGATTGAACGGATTCTCGAGGAAGAACTTCGCCGACGACTCTTCCATGCGCGCGAGGTGATCGTCGAGCCGGAAGAAGTTGCCTCGCGAGACGGTGACGACATCGTAGGCCGCGTCGGCGTGGAGGAACCCGGCGTCGACGAGCGGGACGGTCGCTTCCGTGATGGGAACGTACTTGCCGTCACAGAAGGCGCTGCCATCTTCATAGCGGGGTTCATGCGGAGCGCGAGCATGCAGCGGATTCTCGTGCATGATCTGCTGGACTTGAATGATTGCCATGGTAATTACCTTTCGCTCCCGAGGGAGAGTTGTCGTTCGATGTTGACGTCAAAAGCGACCGGATCGCGGTGCGCTTCCTTGCGGATTGCTTACTTCCTGGCTATCCGCCGTGAAGTCTGCCATATGACTTGATCAAGTGACCGTGTAGTGGAAAGTATTGCTCGAAAAATTCCTTGTCGATGAAGGTTAACCCTCTGTGATGCCTGCCTCGATACGCGAGCGGCGAGCAGACTCGTGCTTGCCGGCCGGTGATCGTCGAACGTCCGTTCCGGCAGACCACACCGATCCGCCTGAGTCACGAGGCTTCGGTGTGTTGCGAGCGTCGCGTAAAGCCGCCTCGTGATTTCGTCTCCCTCATCATCCGGTCACCCGCGCTGCAAATCTTTCGCAGCAGCATGACGGTTCGTTCCCTGAAGCGTCTTACTTTGGCTTGCCGGCGGCAATACTGATTATTACCGAGTCATGTGACTTGGCCAAATGATCAAAAAAGACGTTAGTATGGATCTTCCCGGGCGATCCAGAAGGCTGACGACTCGCCCTCGATACCAAATGACATGGAGCGAGCAGATGCCGATTTTCGAAGCAGACCATCTCCGCAAGGCGTTCATCGGCGGCCGTTGGGTGGAGCCGGTGAACGGTGGCGTGGAGCACGACATCATCAATCCGGCGACGGGCGAAGTCTCCGGCGTGTTGCTGTTTTCTGACGAAGCCGATGTGAACCTGGCCGCGCAGGCGGCGCGCGACGCGTTCGCGGCGTTCTCGAACACACCGCTCGTCGAGCGGCTCGCGATGCTCGAGCGCGTGATCGGTGCCTACACCGAGCGGCTGCAGGACATGGCGGACGCCATCACGCTCGAGATGGGTGCGCCGATGGACGCCATTTCTCGCCCGCTTCAGGCGGCACTGGGGCTCTGGCACCTTCATACGACGCTGGAAGTGGCGAAGCAGTATCCGTTCGAACGCACCCAGGGCACGTCGCGGATCGTGAAGGAGCCGGTGGGGGTGTGCGGGTTGATCACGCCATGGAACTGGCCGATGAACCAGGTCATGTGCAAGGTCGCGCCGGCGCTGGTGGCGGGTTGCACGATCGTGTTGAAGCCCAGTCAGAATGCGCCGTACTCGGCCATCGTGCTCGCCGAGATCATCGAGAAGGCCGGCGTCCCTCCCGGCGTATTCAATCTCGTGCAGGGCTCCGGGCAGCGCCTGGGCAGGGCCATCGCGTCCAGCCCGCTCTTTGACATGGTGTCGCTGACGGGTTCGACGAGCGCCGGCGTGGAAGTCGCTCAGGCCGCTGCGACGACGATCAAGCGGGTGACGCTCGAGCTAGGCGGAAAGTCGGCGAACATCATTCTGGACAGCGAAAACTTTCAGCAGGGTGTCACGCATGGCGTGCTCCAGATGATGGCCAACTCCGGCCAGACGTGCACCGCGCCTTCGCGCATGCTGGTGCCGGCGCATCGGCTCGAGGAGGCCGAGCAGATTGCGGTCGCGGCGTGCGCGCAGGTCGTCGTCGGCGATCCGCGCGATCCCGGTACGACCATGGGGCCGATGGCGAACCAGCGCCAGCATCGCAAGGTGCAGGAGATGATCCAGACGGGCATTGACGAGGGCGCGGTGCTCCTGTCGGGCGGGCTCGGCAATCCCGCCGGGCTTGAACGAGGCTACTACGTCAAGCCGACGGTGTTCAGCCGCGTGAACAATCGCATGACGATTGCAACCGAGGAGATTTTCGGCCCCGTCCTGGTGATCATCCCCTATCGGGATGAATCGGACGCGGTCGCCATTGCCAACGACTCACCGTACGGATTGTCCGGCTACGTCTATGGCGACTCGATCGAACAGGCGGAGCGCGTCGCCAGACAGTTGCGGACCGGGATGGTGCATTTGAACGGCGCGCCCGTCGACATCGCGGCGCCGTTCGGGGGGTACAAGCAGTCCGGCAACGGACGAGAGTGGGGCTACGCCGGCATCGAGGAGTTCCTGGAGACGAAGTCGATGTTCGGCGCGACGCCGGGCGCCATCAGCTAGCGGGAATCGACGACGGGCGTCCGGCGGTATGCGGACGTCCGTCTACGGAAAGGTGCAGGATCGAAGCCGGTCACGACGCATCGTGCGGACGGGCTGGGTCGGGTTGCCGGCGATGGGCGCAATGTCACGCCGCGTCGACGCTCAAGCCTGCACCGTCGAGCTCGAGAGGGAGGTGGCAAACGCCTCCAACGCTGAACTTACACTATCCAGGTTCGCCCTGAGCTCGCGGATATTCGTGTCGCCTTGCCAACTGTTCAGCAATCCATCGATCAGGATGATGCTCATTCTGGCGACGGATTCAATCGCGTCATGGCTGACTTGTGGCGCGCACTTGCCGAGGTAAGCGATCGTTCGCTCGATGGTCTCGACATAGGTTTTCAACGCAAAATCGGGGCGATGACGCTCTGCCCACTGGATCAGTTCAGACTGTGCCCGGGCGTACGACGGATGCTGCACGAGCCATTCGACATTCTTGCGCAGTTGCCATCCGGCGAGTTCGCCGAAAGAATGAAATTCCCTGTCAGCGGGGGCATTCGCCGCGAGCAGATCGAACAGGGATTCGTAAACCGCGTCGAACAGATCATTCTTAGTATGGAATACATAATGCAGCGATGCCAGTGGGCAGCATGCGGCTTCGGCGATTCGCCGCGTGGTGGCTCCAGCGACGCCGTGCGCGGCGATGACTTCAACGGCAGCGTCAACAAAATCCTGTCGCCGCAACGCAGCGCGAACTCTTGTCATTGGTAAACTCCGGTACCCGAAAATCCTCTTCCGTTCACGTCATACACAGGTGTAGTGTTTATCCGTGATACATGGTCAAGTGACCATAACGATCGTGAATTATGTCGGCTTCTTGAAAGTTTGTCCATGAATGGGCGGGGCCACGGGTGCCCTGAATGTTCAGTTCGCTTGTTTCAGCTGATTCCGGAAAATCCGATCGATTGACTTGATCATTTGATCGGTCAACGTTAAGCAGACAAAGATGCGCTGTCGATGGAGGTAAACCCGTGAGCGCGAGCACTGCAACGCAAGACCGACGGCGGCCTGCCGGGAGCGTCAGATTTTCAGGCGAATGGAAGCAGGGTGCTTGGCCGCGGCCGATGTGGATTCTCGGCGGCGCCGGTGACTTCACACCGCACGTGTCGCGGTCGGACGCGAGCAACGGTTGCTGAAAGCACCTTCGGGCAGAGCGTGCGCGCAGGGCGGCGCATGGGCGAAATTGCAAACGTCATGCGCCGCGAGCCGAGCGGTCAATTGAAGCGGCGACGCTACCGCTGTGAGGGCACCGGGGGAGCCGGTGCATCGCGCAGGTGGCAGCGGCTTAGTGCTTCCGTACCGACTTGCGAGGGGGCTTGGCGGCAGGGCGGGCGTCCGACAGTGTCGTCGCGTAGGCGGCCAGCATCTTGCTGGCGTGGTCGACATCGGCAGCCAGACGTTTCGAATCTTCCTGGGCAAACCACGAGAAGAGCAAACCGTCGATCAGGACGATGGTCAGCCGCGCGATGGCGTCCAGCACCTTGGCATCTGCACGCGGCTCGGCGGTCGCCAGATTGGCGCGGGCACCTTCCTGGGAGATGCGAAGCGCGCCAGTGGCCATGTCGGGCTGATGTCTGAGCGCCCACGTATACAACTCCGACTGGGTCTTCGCGTATGTCGGGTTGGCTTCGAACCAGGTCATGACGGAGCGCAGGTTGAACTCCGCCAGGTCCGACAGGGTGCCGTGCTCCGGAGGCTCGGGACTATCCGAGCGGATCAAGTCGATCAGGGACTCGTAGACGGCGAACAGCAGTTCGTCCTTTGAGTGAAACACGTAGTGCAGGGACGCCAGTGGGCATCCTGCAGCCTCGGCGATGCGACGGGTCGTGGCACCCTTCACACCGTGTTCTGCAATCACCGCGACAGTCGCCGCGACGAGGTCCTGGCGGCGGACTTCAGCCCGTACTCGCTGCATAGGCCAGCGCTCCGTTTTATGTCTTCGTCCAAAGGCGCTACCCGTGCAGGGTAGTCGAATCCTCGGATATTAGCATGACGATGGGCGGCATTTCGCAAGCAACACAAGGCATTGTCCCGCACGGATATTGCGCCGCCATGGCGTCGTGAGACGTGCCGTTCGCAGGTACGTGCCGGGCATGGTGATGGCGTCGATGTGCCGCGGCGCCGGACGAACCTCGCGGCGGCGATGCGACTCGGCGGCAGGCTCGCTGAACCGGAAGACGGACTCGCACATCGTGGATCGGCCCGGACATCAAGCGGTGCTCCGCTCGTCGAGCGGCGCTTGAGTTCCTGCTTCGATGAGGCTGTCGTAGAGAGGCGCAGGTACGGTGACCGTCGCACGTGCACGATAAGGCGGCCGTGCGTGTCGTGGAAGGGACGCCATTGCGTTGGCTCGTACGGTGCCTTCATGACGAGGCTAATGGAAACTCCGTATTCCCAATGTCCTGTCGAAGCATAAGACTCGTGCCTGTAGATTCGTGGTCATTTGATCAAGTCAACTTGTTTGCACCGCTATCGTGACGCCGAGCATCACTTGGTGCGGCGAATTCCCCGCGCCGGGGCATGCGAATCACCAGCGCGCGCGTTAGCCGCCCTTCACGAAGGGCGAACACCCGGATCAGATTGGCATACGGCTTGCTTGATAGTCATGTGACCAAGTCTAATGATTCATGTGGTTGACTTGAACGAAGGATGGTTCTCGGTAGTGTGGTCAACGACAACGATAGGGAATACGAATGAGCCATGTGATTGCCGTCTTGGGCCTGGGGGTGATGGGGTCCGCCATTGCCGCCACCCTGATTGACGATGGTGCGGAAGTCGTCGTCTGGAACAGGAAGGCTGAAAAGGCGCAGCGTCTGCGCGAACTGGGCGCCCGGGTTGCCGAGCGCGCCACCACCGCCCTTGATGAGGCGGACGTCATCGTCGTCGTGACGGCAACGCCGGTTGACCTCGCGGCGGACTTCGAGGCGCTGGGCGAGCGCCTGAAAGGGAAAACGGTGGTCAATCTGGCCACGGGGCGCCCGTCCGAGGTCCAGAAGCTGGATCAAATCGTGCGTGGCGCCGGCGCAAAATTCATCAGTGGAACGATCCAGTGCTTCCCGCCGGATATCGGCCGCGAGAACGCCGTCATCCTGTTTGGCGGCGACGAGAAGACCTGGAGCGAGGTGGAGCCGCTGCTCCGGAAGATTGCTCCGCAATCCACCTACGTCAGTGCACGACCTGACGTGCCGAACGTGCTCGATGCCGGGTTGACGGGCACGTTCGTTTTTGGGGCTGGCGCGGCCTTTCTGGAAGGTCTCAGATTCGTGGTGAACTCGGGCATTTCGATCGACGAGATTCGCGACCTGATTCCAACCTATCTCGCCGGTCAGACTCACTTCATCGAAGGTCTGTTCGAATCCGTGGCGGCATCCGACTATCAACCGCGCGGAGCGGACCTCGACATCTACGCACGAGCAACCGAACTGTTTCAGCAGGCGCAGGAAGATATCGGGCAGCCGCCGCGAATCCTGAAGGCGCTACGCGAGCGAATCCTGTCATCCATTGCAGAAGGCAGTGGTGACCGAGGGTACGCCGCACTCTTCAATCATTGACAATTTGTTGGAGGAATCATCATGTCGTTGCAGCGCCTTTCAAGTGGTAGCACTCCTGAAGATCTTGCCAATGCGGTCAGGCAGGATGGTGGGGCGATCGTCAAGAACTTTCTCGATTCCGATTTGCTCGCGCGAATCCAGCGTACGCTCTTCGACACGCTCGAGTCCGCTCCGAACGGAGTGGACGATTACTTCGCCGGGACACAGACGCGTCGCGTCTCGCGCCTCTTCGCGCGTACCGACTGGATGGCCGAGGTTGCGTTGCACCCGCTCTATCTGGGTGCGGCGCGCAGCATCCTGCAGACGCCGATCAAGATCTGGAGCGGCGAAAACCAGGTCGATGTCGCGCCCGATATTCAGGTGGGGGTGACGCAAGCGATCCAGATCCTGCCGGGTCAGGGCCTTCAGCCGTTGCATCGTGACGATTCCGTATGGCTCTGGCGGCACCCGAACTATGGGCGCGAGGCCCGGTTCCAGGTGATGGTGGCCGTATCGGACTTCACGGCGGAAAACGGCGCCACGCTCGTCATTCCGGGTAGCCACAAGTGGGACGACGAGCGCATGCCCACGCAGGAGGAAGCCATTCCCGCGACCATGTCGGCCGGCGATGCGCTGTTCTTCATCGGCTCCACCTATCACGGCGGCGGGAAGAACACCAGCGATGCCCCGCGCACCGGCCTGACGATGTCGTATGACCTGGCGATCCTCCGGCAGGAAGAAAACCAGTACCTCACGCTGCCCATCGAGCGCGTGAAGCGCTATCCGGAAGAGCTGCAGCGCCTGCTCGGCTGGACGTACGGCACCACGTTTGCCGGCTTCGTCGAGCGCAACGGTCAAATGTCGGATCCGAACGACCTGTTGAAGATGAAGGATTTCCTCGAGGTCGGGCATTTCGATTAACGCACGGGTTGGGTGGTGGAATCCTGGCCCGGTTTTCACGTGGAAATCGGGCGATTCCATCATCTGGAGGCATCGTGGTCGCTCGACGGGATGCCTGGATCGGTGCACAGCGAGCCGTTCCGATAGTGCGATTTTTCGGTTGGATGCAGCAGTCTTCGAAACAGTGCCGGTATGAATGCGAGCAAGAGGGCGATTCGATGCCACGCCGCGATCTCGCATTCGTGCAAACGACAAGGAGTCGATCGTGAGTGTCGAAATCAAGGGAATCCGAAAAATCGCGCTGCTTTATACAGGAGCCGTGGTCTGGACGCCCACCTACCTGCTCCCATTCAGCATCGAGGAATCGATGGCCCGGTTCGGGCTGTCCGAAAGCACCGCCGGTTGGCTCGCGTCTGCGGTGCTGCTCTGTCTTTCGCTTTCCATCATCGTTTTCGGTCGTCACACGGCGACGTTGAACAAGAGAACGGGCGCGCTCGCTGCGGCAGCGCTTGCCGTCCTGTCGACGTGTGCGATGTTTTCACATAATTTCCATGTATTCGTCGCCGCGAAGCTGGTTCTCGGCGCCGCGTTGGGCGTCAGCTGCGTGTGCGCGTATGGGGTGATTGCACACGTCAAGCACCCGGAGAAGGTCGCGGCGCAAGTCGCCGTTGCGATGGCCATCATATTTTCCTGTGCGATGTACGTCGTACCGATCCTGAATGTGAAGATGGGTCATATCGGGGTGGATGCCGTCCAGCTCGCCGTGGTCGTGGCGGCGCTGTTTTTCGGCGCGTTCATGCATCCCGCCGTCAACGCAAGCGAGGAAGCGGTCGCGAAGGACGCCATCAAATCCAGTGACGTCCGAGGGATGCTGATCAGCGCATTCTTCATCTACGTCTCGCAGACGGCCCTCATGGGATTTGCCGCTGAGGTTGCTGCGACCCGGGGCGTCGAAGCGGAGCAACTCGGCATGCTGTTCATGCTCAATGCGGCCCTCCAGTTGCCGGTGGGGGTGGCGGTCAACTGGCTGGGCGATCGCTTTGGCCTGTTCAAGCCGATCGCCCTTGGGCTCGCGCTGTTGATCGCATGCAGCCTGGGCATGTATTGCGTGGGCGGCAAGTGGGCGTTTCTCGTGTCGACGGCGCTCGTCAGTGCTGGTGCCACGCTGGTGGCTCCTTATATGGTGGCGGCACTTTCACAAATGGATGCCAGCGGAAGAAGCACCGCGACCTGTGCGTCGGCAATCAATCTTGGCCTGGCAGTGGGCCCCGCGATTGCCGGCACGGTGTTCAGCGTGGCCGGTTTGCGCGCGGTCGGCTGGCTCTCCGTCGGGTTGCTGGTGGTGCCGATGTTTCTGGCCAGCGTGGCGATCCGGCAGTTCAAGGCAAAACATGCCGAAGCCGCGGTCGCCTGACGTGCGCGGCGAAGCGATCAACCGAGCGTGGCCGCACTGACCGCACCGATACCTGGGCGGCGCCAGCATGCCTGACATGCCAGTGCGGAGCAGGCATCTTCCGGAAGCGTCCTCTCGCGTCGACAGGCAGCGCAAAAAACTGCCGTGAACGTGGATGACGAACATGGTGGCCGACAAATATCTCGACGATCACGGAGTTTTTTCATGGAACTCAAATTCTATCTTTATTGCCTGGCTGATCTCGCGTTGATCGTGACTTCGTTCATTTGTGGCGTGAAGTATTTCGGGAAGCGCAACGGCCTTCTCGGATTCGAGTCGCTGGTCGTGACGTTCTCGGCAACGAATTTGATGATCAATGCGTTGACCGGCAAGGCGATATTTTTCAGTATCTCGCTTTTCTGCGACGCGTTTTCAAGAGGCTTCGGCGTGCCGATCATCATCGTTGCGGGCATGATGTCGGTTACGCATCGATATAAACCATCGATTGTCGGCGACGTGTTGTATGCGGTGGGTGCGCTGGTGGGGACGGTTATTTTGTGGACCGCGGATTTCATGGTTGGACCCAAGCCGTATTTCTATCTGGTGATGTGGTCGTTGTTCTCGCTTTACCTCATTTACGTTGTCAAGAAACTGGCGAATGCCGGAGAGTATCGTAATGCTGCAGGTGTGATCCTGACACTCGTATCCACACAGATTATTGCGAGCGTCTACGACTTTTACCCTATCCCTGGCGACGGCGATCATATGATTTTCTATATATTTGCATTGCTTTCTTGGTCTTATATGTCGGTTTCGTTGTATTACGCCTATTGTGCGCTGGAACGGGTGCAGGAAAAGGAAGGGAGTCTGATTCGAGGTTATACCCTTGGTCCCCTGGAGCGAAAGCCGCAGTAATTGTCGCGTTCCTGCGGGAATATGTTTGATTCTTCATGCGAGAGATCGGATATGGCTACCTTGATCGTGAGTTATCCCGCTGTAGCGGGTATGGAATTTGACCGCGAGTACTATCTCGCCACCCACGTGTCGCTCGTACGGGCGGCGTGGGGCGAATGTGGGCTGCAGTCGGTGGAGGTGCTGTTTCCGGCGCCGGGTCCGCAACTTTTTGCCTGCGTCACGCTATTGCGTTTCAGCGATCAGGCTGGAATCGACGCCGCGCTGGCTTCGGCCAGAACAGCCGAGGTGGTCGGCGATGTGCCGAACTTCACCAACGTTCAACCGGCGATCTTCCGCGCCGGCGACTGACCGAGTCGTCGTCGACCGAACCTGGTCTACGAGGGCAAGAGGGTCTGAGGCAAAGTGTCCGCGTGGACCCATGCACTCGGGCCTTGACGACGAAGAAACAAGACCTTCGAAGCAGAATGCCGGTCGGCCACGGACGGGATGACCGACTGGAACTTGACGAAGACGCGGTTCGGGAGTGGATCGCGCCTTGCCTGAAGCCGCACCTGTCGATTGCCCGCGCGGCCGCTCAGGGTTTTGACGCCGGGCGAATGCGCTCGGCAATACAGCCTTCGGCCGCAGGCCGAAGGCTCATCCAGCATCCGGCATCAACGCTGCACGGTGTCCAGGATATCCAGGCGGCTCACTGCCACCGCCTTCTGCTTGATCGCGCCAAACGCCGTTTCGGTCGCCTCGAGCGTACGCGCGATGTCTTCGTCGGTATGGCTCGCCGTAAAGAACATGTTGTGCCACGGGTGGAGATAGGCGCCATTCTTGATGACTTCCGACGTCCACGCCCGCCCGCGCGACACGAGCTCGTCGTCACCCGCGAACAGCATCTGGGGCATGACGCTCGGCCCGGTCTGCTTGAGTTCGAAGCCATGCCGCTCGGCTTGCTCGGCGAGGCCCGCACGCAGCTTGTCCGCCAACCGCCTGGTGTGTTCGAGGTAGTCCGTTTCTCGTACCAGGCGCAGCGTTTCGATGGCCGCGGCCATCGGCACGGCCGAGAGCCAGTAGGAGCCCGTGACGAAAATGTTCGTTGCAGCCTCGCGTGCCTTGTCCGAACCGAGCACCGCCGCGATCGCATAGCCGCCGCCGATGGCCTTGCCCCAGCAGCTGAGGTCCGGGTGCACGCCCCAGTCCGACCATGAACAATCACGCGACAGGCGCAGCCCCGTGCGGACCTCGTCGACGACCAGAAGCGCTTCCTGCTCGTCCGCGAGGCGACGGCATTCCTTCGCGTACTCGATCGACGGGAAGAACTGATCGTAGAGCACTTCGTGCCGGAACGGCGTCGCGTAGATGGCCGCTACGTCACCGTCGACGCTCTTGACGGCGGCATTGAGGCTCTCGAGATCGTTGTACTCGAAGTAGACGACGTGAGCGCGGTCTTCCTTGGTAATCCCCGTCGTATAGGGCACGTTCCACGGGGACGCACCATGGTACGTGCCGCGCGCCACGAGAATCTTCCGTTTCTCGCGATACGCGCGCGAGATCACCATGGCCATCGAGGTAGCGTCCGAGCCGTTCTTGCAGAACATTGCCCAGTCGGCGTGGCTGACCTGTTGCGTGAGCGCCTCGGCAAGCTGAACCATCACCTCGCTGGGGCCCGTCGCCGTGTCGATCTTCTGCAACTGGAGGGCCGCGGCTTGCTCGATCCGCTCGTTGCCGTAGCCGAACAGGTTCGTGCCGTAGCCACATACGTAGTCGATGTACTTGTTGCCGTCGACGTCCCAAAGATGGGTACCTTTCGCTTTTGCGAAGTACAGCGGGAAATCTTCCGTCAAATACTTGACGCTCTGGTGACCGTACATCCCGCCCGGGATGACCTTTTCGGCTCTTGCGAACCACTCGTTCTTCCTTGCCAGCCTGTCCATGCTCGACTCCTTGTGAAAAATTCGTTCCCGGAACGTCAGATCCGGTATCAAGTCTTTTGACTGAGTCATTTGACCAAGTATTTGAACCCCTGGAATGTTGGGGAATGCCGCATCCGAAATCTCGCGTCTCGTCGTTGGATCGACGCGCCGACCAACCTCGCTCCGCGAATGCAGCCTCGCTGCGTTACGCGCCTGGGTGTCTGTCGTCGCCTCATGAGACTGGGTCATTTGACCGAGTCTAGTGTCCATAAATGTCGTCCATACGGAAATTGGCGTTTTCCACTAGTGCTGCACGGCAGTGGATCAACGTCATGCCGGGCATGCCACGGCGATGGGGGAGGAGGCGAGCGGCGGCAGTTCGGCGGCATGCGCTGTGCGGCGTCGCCATCTGATCCGCATGATGGAAATCCCCGCTCAACCTGTCGAGCAGGGATGCAGGGCGATCAACGCGGGGATGGGGGCGAGGGGCGATGGCGGTGGGCTTCCGCAAGCAGATTTCGCTGCGGGAGACAGCGGTGTGAGCAGGCGTGTCCAGGCGCACGGTGCGCGCATGGCAGGGGCAGACTGATCTATGCAGTCGGAGCATCCGAAGCGCGAGCAATACGCTACGCGGATCGCGTTCGACACGATCCGCGCGCGAGGCTACGCCGGCATGTTCGATCTTTCCGGATGGTGCCTATTGGCTCGAGTCGTAGTGCTCGATATGGTAGAGAACCATGAATCCCGGGCTGAGTACGAGAAGTAACCCGGCAACGAGGGAGATTGCGACAAATAAACGCTTCACCATGATCACGCTCCTGAGTTGGATGAGGTGCAATAGAAAGTCGATTCTTGAGGGCCATCCCCGGAAAGGCGTGCAATCCCCGCATTGTTCTCAAGATCGCAACGCGATTCGTCAGATCGATCTTCATGGGGTGTTTCGCTGGCGATGATGCTGTCGTGGCCCGCGCATGTGCATCACGGAATCCGTGGAGGAGGATCCCCTTCCCGGACGGATGCAGGCGTCTGTTCGTGGCTCAGAGGCCGAGATGCGTCGCGATATCGTCGTAGTCGACTTGCCACAGGCCCGGCGTGCCGGCCGGATATTGCGAGCGGAAGCCGATGATTCGCTGAACGCGTTTCGACAGGCGTCGTACGGTGTCCATCTCGACGATGAAGGGATACGCTTCCTCCGGCGTCAGGTAGGACGGCTGCATCGGAATCGTGAGCCCACGCCGGCGCTCGTTCTTCGTCACGTTCGCGCCGCCGCCGTGGATCACCTTGCCGCTGAACAGCAACGCGTCGCCGGCATCCATTTCGGCGGCAATGGTCATGTCGGGCGTGCCCTTGCTGTTGAAGTAATCCTCGTCCCAGTTCTGGCTTCCTGGAATGATTCGGGTGGCGCCGTTTTCCTCGGTGAAGCGCGTCAGGGCAATCATGAGGTTGGTGAATACCGTAGGCCCGTTGACGCCGAGCGCGCACAGGGGCGGAAAATTGCCGACATCGCGATGCAGCATCTGTGCCGTGTTGCCCGGGCCGATGTCGATGACCTGCGCGGTCGAGAGCCACCAGTCGCCGGACTCTTCACGGTAGAGCACCTCGCCGAGTTCATGAAAGAGTTCGTCATCCAGAACATCCCCGAACGTCTTGCTGTGCGTGACCATGTTCGTCAGGCGCTTCGTATAGGTGCCGTGGAATTCCTTGATCAGTTCGTTGTCGTGCGACGACCCTTCGCGAAGCCGCTCGAGCGGCGCATCGACCTCACGATTGATGTTCGCGACCTGCTCCTGGGTCAGATAATTCTTGATCCGGACTCCACCATATTGATTCATGAGCGACACGATATCTTGCGCGCTGGTCTGTTTGGGGACGGTGGGGAGCGCGTCCTGAATGTTCTGAATATTGGCGTTCATGTTTGCCTCAAAGTTGCGTGGACGGGTAAATCAGACGCGGCGTCACGTTCTGATTCGGGTGGTGATCCAGACCTCAAGTAGAATGATTGACTGAGTCATTTGACTGCGTATGCCTTCGCTTTCTGCCATACGTTCCTGCCACGCCAGTTGACTGAGCGCGCACGGTGTTCCCGACGTTGTCGCGACCTGCGGGTGGTCCAGTACGTGTTCCCGGAACGACAGATATGGACGCATTCGCGGGGTTTTCCGGCGAGCTGGCGTATTCGCGACGAATCAGGTCAAGTGACCAAGTCGTATGATCGAGGAAGTTAACATGGTGTTTTTCGACGGTCGATCATGGTTAACCCGTCGCGTTTGAATGGCGTAGGGGATGAGAGGAGAGCGGTCGTTCAGGCGTGGATGCGAAAGTTGTGGTCATGCCTGGCGCGGTGTGGCGAGACGTGATTCGGAATCGAATGGTCACGCCGGCGACGACGTTCCTCGACACGTTCAGTCTTGCGTGCGGGCTCGCGCATACGGGCTCGGTGTGGTGCGAACCAGGCGATCCGGCACGCAAGCTGCTTGCTCGTCAAAAGCGCCCGCGTACGGAGTCGCTTCCCGTGCCGTTGCGTGCGCCACGATCGACATCCTTCCCCGGCGCGGCTGCGCGGCGACCGACGCGCGATCCGCGGACGATTTTTCAAGCCCTTGTCAATTCTGTCCCGGCATCGCGACGCATGACGGCTTCTGCACGACGAAGCGCCGTGAGAGATGCGCGAGCGCCATGGCTCGAACGCATGCCGGTATTTTCACAGGAGCTCGCGCGCTGAGCCAGGCACGGAAATCGCTCCGGCCCGCAATGAAACGCTGCACGACACATGCCCGTCGTGTTTCGGCGAGGCGCTTCACCCAGCGATTTCGCGATCTATTGTCATGAGGGCAACGCCATGCACACATTCACGAACTGGAGCCCATTGGTCTCGCTGATCGCCGGGATTCTCATCCTGGTGGTACCGCGCCTGCTGAACTACATCGTCGCAATCTACCTGATCGTCATCGGGCTGCTTGGGCTTTTCGGCGGACATTTCCACTGACGCGCCGCGTCGGCGTCTAGATGGGTTCGACGCGTACCTCGACTGAATCCCTGGGCACCGTCAATCGCGTGCGGCCAAGCAGTGCATCCGCGGGCGCGGTGCCGTCCGGGTTCAACGGCTTCACCTTGTTGAACGTGACGGAAAAGGATTCCGGTGTGACGGTGGCCGATGCATAACCCTGCGCGTCGTGGTCGGCGTGGCACAGATCGGGATTGTTCGCCATCAGGAAGCGGTCGAGTCTGGCCGGCGTCGCCGCGATCGACGCGAGCGGTGTCCCGTTCCATGCGGCTTTCAGGTAGGTATAGAAGGACATGCTGCTGATGCCGGCGCAGACGAAATCGACGATGACCGGCACCCCCGTCGCGGGATCGGGATCGTCGCGCACGACGCCGCCCTGAAAGGCATGCAGGTCTCCGGTGATCGCGACGACGTTGCGGATCCCGTGCTCCCGCAAGTAAGCGAGCAGTTCGTGCTTGTGCGCGGGATAGCCGTCCCATGCGTCGCAATCGACCACGAGGCGGGCCGCCGGCGTCCCGGGTGCGCCCGGCATCACGAACCACAGACGGTTCAACATCACTTCGTTGCCCCATACCTTCCAGGTGGCCGGCGAGTCCTTCATCAAGGTTTTCCACCATCGTGTCTGTTCCGGGCCGAGCATCGACGGCGGGCGGCCGAGCTGCCGGGTGTCGCGCGCCTCGTCGCGTTGCAGCACGTCCTGCTTGACGAAGTAGCGCGAGCCGGCTGCGTCGTCCCCATGCACCGGGTCGTGCCCGTGCGCACGTGCGACAGCGGCTTCGCTCACGACGTGGTCGTCGCGATACAGCCGCTCGTCCGTCATCACCAGATGCATCAGCATGCCGAAACGAAAATCGCGGTAGATGCGAATGTTCGTGTACGACGGATTGTCCGGCTCGAAGCGCACATCGTCCCAATCCACCGGCATGTATTCCGCCCACGCGCGACTGGCGCTGCGGCGACGCCCGGTTTCCTGCCGCTCCTCGTTGGTGTAGACCTGATGGTCCTGCCAGCAATCGTCGGAAAATTCGTGGTCGTCCCAGATCGCGATCATCGGCAGGCGCTGGTGCAGCGTCTGCAGGCGCGGATCGGTTCGATAGGTGCGATAGAGCGTCCGGTAGTCTTCGAGCGTCTCGGCATACGCGCGGCCGTCCGCGAGCAGCTTGCCGCCGCTCAGGTGCAGCGGAGGATGCGCCGGCTCGGCGCGGCCGGGAGGAGCGGTCCCGACCGTTTCATAGATGTAGTCGCCCACGTGCACGACGAAGTCGAGGTCGCGCTCGTCGGCCAGCAGCGTCATCGCTTGCCAGTGGTTGACGCTCCAGTCCTGGCAGGTGAGCCACGCGAAGCGAACCCGTTCGTTGGCCTCGTTTGCCGCCGGCGCGGTGCGCGCGACACCCGTCATGCTGACGTCGTCGCCGGCGACGAACCGGTAGTGGTAGGTGGTCTTCGGCGTGAAGGCCGTCACCTTCGCGCGCACGGTGAAGTCGTAGATGGCCAGCGCCCGCAACGGGACGCTGGCGACGAGCGTCGAGAAATCCGCCCGCGTCGACACTTCGAGTCGTAGCGGGACCGCGCGCGCGGCGCCTTTTGCGTCGTGCTGCACGCCGCTGGATACCGGAACGCATCGCGTCCAGAACACGATGGAGTGATCGCGCGGATCACCGCTTGCAACACCTTGCGGGAATCGATGGAGGTTCTTGCGCGCGGGGCTGCCCGGCAGGGCCGCCGGTGAAACGTCGCGCGTGGCGGCGACGGCAGCCGCAATGGTAAAAAAAGCCGACGACTTGAGGAAATGGCGACGATCCATTGATCCTCCCGATCGACATCCCGTGGATGCGGGAAGCGCTGCGGCAGGCGCACGCTTCTCGCGCCGGACAAGCTTGCCACTGCCCCCGCCGCGCGCGGCAGCGGAGCAGTCGATCCGGAACATTACTGCGAAGATCGACGACTGAAAAGTCGTGCGAACCCCATTTTCGAAATCCCGCACGCCATCCGGCGGAAGGCTCGTGCATTCAGGAACGCGCCTTGCTGGGATACCGGGCAGCAAACTGGGGGAGTGAGCAATGCACATCGGCCACAGCGTCGGCAAGGCGGCCGCGTGGCTTGCCGTGAGCGTCACCCTGGCGCTTGCCGCGCTGGTGATCGTCATCGTGACGTTCGACTGGAATCGAGCCCGGCCCTGGATCGATGACAAGGTGTCGGACGCGATCGGACGGCAGTTCGCCATCAACGGCGATCTGCAGGTCGGTTGGCGTCGGCCCGCGAGCGAGCACGGCTGGCGCGCCTGGGTGCCGTGGCCGCGATTCATCGCGCGCAATGTCACGATCGCCAACCCCGATTGGGCGCGCACGAAGTATTTCGTCACGCTGGACGCGATCAGTTTCGAGGTCGAGGCGCTGCCGCTGATGGCGCGCCGCATCGTGATTCCGGCCATCGATCTGGTCAATCCGTCCGTCGACCTCGAACGGCTGAAGGACGGGCGAGTCAACTGGACGTTCAAGTTCAAGCAGTCCGCTCAGCCGGGCCGATGGGCGCTCGACCTGCATGAGATCGCGTTTGCCCAAGGCAATCTCGGCTACTACGACCAGCAGAAGCAGTTCGATTTGAGCGCGGTGATCGACACGCTTGGCCAGCCGATCCCGTTCGGCGCGGTGATGAAACAGCAGGAGGCGTTGGCGCACCACGAATCGGCAAAGGCCGTTGGGCCGGCGGGTCAAAAGAAGCTCGCGGCCCAGGCGCACGCCGGCGCGGCGCAACCGGTGGTTCCGGCATCGGGTGCCGAAGCGGCGTCACGCGCATCGGCAGCGGCTTCGCAAGCGTTGGCCGCTGCTTCGCATGCTGCTGCGACGACATCCGGCACCGCAATCGCCCCGGCTGCATCAGGCCCGGCGGCGGGTTCGAACGCCCCCGCGACTGCCGCACCGGGGGCGACGGCCTCGGCGGCCTCGGTGCCCGCGGCCTCCACTGGCGTCGGCACTTACACGATTGGCTGGACCGTCAAGGGGACCTACAAGAAGGGCAAGGTCGCCGGCACGGGCAAGATCGGCAATTTGCTGGACGTGCGGGGCGCGCAACGCCCGTTTCCGGTTCAGGCCGATTTGCGCTTCGGCGATACGCACCTGGCGCTCGTCGGCACGCTGACGGACCCGTCTCACCTGGCCGCGGTCGATCTCCGGCTGTGGCTTGCGGGCACCAGCATGGCCAAGCTGTATGACGTCACGGGCATCACGCTGCCCGAAACCTCGCCCTATGCGACCGACGGCCGGCTGGTCGGCCAGTTCCGGACGTCCGGGAACGTCTTCAAGTACGAGAACTTCACGGGACGCGTCGGCGGCAGCGATCTCGGCGGCACGCTGGTGTACGTGTCGCGCGAACCGAGGCCGTTGTTGTCCGGCACGCTGGAGTCGAGGCTGCTGCAGTTCTCCGACCTCGCGCCGCTCATCGGCGCCGACACGAATGCCAGCAAGGCGCGGCGGGGTGCCGCGCCCACCCAGCCCGCGAACAAGGCGTTGCCGGTCGAGACATTTCGCACGGACCGCTGGAAGAAGATCGATGCAGACGTTCGATTCACCGGTCGGCGCATCGTCAAGACCGCGAGCCTGCCGATCACCGACCTGTCGACCCACATCGTGATGCAGGACGGCGTGCTGACGCTCAACCCGCTGAACTTCGGTGTCGCGGGCGGGACGCTTGCGTCGAACATCCACCTGGACGGCAGCGGCGTACCGCTCAAAGGGCGGTTCTCGCTGCAGGCGCGGCATCTGAAACTCAAGCAACTGTTCCCGACCTTCCCGGTGATGCAAACGGCGCTCGGCGAGGTCAACGGCGATGCCGCGTTATCGGCCACCGGCAATTCGCCGGCGGCGCTCGCCGCGAATTCCAACGGCGAGGTGAAGACGTTGGTGACGGACGGCACGGTGAGCCTCTTGCTGATGGAAGCCGCGGGGCTGAACGTCGCCAACGTGGTGTACGAGAAACTGTTCGGCACACGCGACGTGAAGATCAACTGCGGCGTGGCCGACTTCGTAGCCACCAACGGCGTGCTCGACTCGCGCGTATTCGCGCTCGACACCGAGGATGCGGTGATCGCAATGGACGGCAACGTGAACCTGCGGGACGAGACCATGAACCTGACGATCCATCCGCATACCAAGGGATTCCGGGTGATTTCGCTACGCTCGCCGCTGTACGTCACCGGATCCTTCAAGCAACCGCACGTCGGGGTGAAGGCGGGCGCGCTGATCGCGCGGGGCGGGGCCGCGGTCGGGCTGGGCTTGCTGAACCCGCTCGCCAGTCTGCTCGCATTGCTGCAGCCGGGCCGCAGCCGCCCGTTGCCGTGCGGGCAGATGCTGGCCGACATGGAGCGACGCCCGGTCGCGCCACCGCCGGGCGTCCGACAGAAGACGAAGGCGGCGCCGGCGTACATGAATGCGCCGTCGGCAGCTTCTTCGGCTTCCGCGCCGGTGGGTGGCGAACCCCGGCATGCGAAGTAAGTGAGGTGTGCGGTAGCAACGCGGACGCTTTGCGCCGACGCGGGTGCCGCCACCACGCGTCGCCCGTACGCAAGCGTCGCGGCCGCGTCGGCCAGGCCGCCTAGACGGCCCCGGCAAAGGTGCGGCGCAGGCCGACCGCAGCTTCCCATTGCGCGCCGATTGCCGTTTCCAGCGCGTCGCGGGACCGCAGGTGCGCGTGGCGCGCGGCGAGCACATCGCTCATATCGGCCTGGCCTGCGTCATACAGTCTGGCCGCATTGCGTGCGGCGACCTTTCCGGCCGCCTCGGCGCGTTGCCACTCCTGCATCGAGCGATCCGATGCGGACCATCGGGCCAGGCTCGTCTCGACGTCGACGAGCGCCGCCAGCATGGCCTTTTCGTATTCGGCCATCGCTTCCTGCGCGCGCGCATCGTGTACCGCGACGTTGGCGCGAATCCGGCCACCGTCGAGGATGGGCAGCGTCACCGACACGCCGTAGCCGACGGCCACGCGAGGCGCGGCGCCATCGCCGACCGCGGCCAGCCTTTCCTTCGTCCCCGCCCACTCGATCTGAAGGCGCGGATAGACCTCTTTCCGGGCGGCGCCGGCACGGGCGAGCGCGGCGTCGAGTGCGCGCGCCTGACGCTGCACGTCGGGCCTGCGCTCGAGCAGCGTGGCGGGCAACACCGTCGCGGGCGGCGCGGGCAGTGCGGCCGGCACGGCTTGCGCGCCGAGCTCGGGCGCCTGGGGGCTGCCGACGAGCAGCGCGAGCTGATGCAAGCGCACCCGGTGTTCGCCGTCGAGCTGGGCAAGCGACGCCTGTTCCTGCGCCAGTTCGGCACGCCAGCGTTCGACATCCAGCGCCGTCACCTGGCCCGCGGCGAATTTGCGCTCCGCCACGACCGCCTGCCTTTGCGCAACCTCGAGCGCCTCGCGCTTGAGCGCTGAGCGCCGCTCCAGCGTGCGCAATTCGAAGTAGGCGGTACTGACGTCCGCAGCCAGCGCAATGCGGGTCGCACGGAGCGCCTCGCGAGCGACGGCGCTGTCGGACCGTGCGGCGTCCACCAGCAACGCACCGCGCCCGAACAGATCGACTTCCCACGCGGCACGCAAGCCGACGCCGCTGCGCTCCGCACGCGGATCGACGCTGTTTTCGCGCCCGCGCTCGCCGCGCGCCATCGCATCCAGCCGCGGGCGGCGCTCCGCCTCGGCGCTGTCGCCGAGCGCGCGCGCCTGCGCGAGGCGCGCCGCGGCGATCTTCAGGTCGCGATTGGCATCGAGCGCGCTGTCCACCAGTCGATCGAGCACCGGATCGCCGAAATCCCGCCACCACAGGTCGCCGACGGTGCCCTGCTTCCCGGGCGATGTCTCGGCCCATTGCGAGGGCGCCGCAACGGCGGGCGCCGTGGCAACGTGGCTGGGCGGGGCGATCGCACAGCCGCCGAGGGCGAGTGTCGCGGCAAGAGCAAGACAGGTCAGCGCTCGGTGCGCGGAAACGGGGCGGGAAACAACGGTCGTCATGGGTTTGCCTTGAGTCTTGACATGGAGTTCGTGAAACTATACTGTACGTATAGTTTAGTTTCAATCCCAAGGAGATGCACCATGTCGACTTCCGAGCGACGAGCCGGCCGCAGCAGTTCGCGCGACCGTCTTCTCGATGCCGCGGCCGAGCTCGTGGCCAGCCAGGGTATCCAGAACCTGACCATTGAAGCCGTGGCCGCTGCCGCGAAGGTCACGAAAGCAGGCCTTGTCTACCATTTCAAAACGCGCGACGACTTGCTGGCTGCGCTGATCGAGCGGGTGGTCGGCGAACTGGACATGCTGGACCTGCGGGCGCAGGAGGCACATGACACGCGTGAGGCGGACGATGCCGCGAAGCCGTTGAAGTCGTCGCTGGCCGAGCTGTCGAAGCTGACCTTCGACATGCCGGAAGACCGCCGCCTGCTGCTGGCCAACCTGCTGGCCGCCACGTCGTTGTATCCGCATCTGGCCGGTCCCGTGCGGGATTTCTACTCGCGCAGCTATGCACGGGTTGCCCAAAGCGGCCCCGATGCGGGGCAGGTGCTCGCGCTGGTCGTCGCCCTCGACGGCATCGCCCTGCTCGAAGTGCTCAACCTGCACCGGTTCACGCCGGAGCAGCGCCAAGTGTTGCGCGACACGCTGGAAAGCGCGATTCGCAAGCTTCCCTGAGCTCCCTCATTCATTTCGAAGGTTTTACGATGCATTCCCGTTCCATGCCTCAAGCGGGCAGGCTGGTACTCTGCGCGCTCGTCTCGGCAACGCTGCTGTCGGCATGTCAGCCCTCCGCCGCGCCGGTTGCCGACGTACCGCGGCCCGTCAAGGTCGAAGTGGCCGGCGGTGCCGGCCAGGCGCATGCCGACACCTTCGTCGCGACGCTGCGCGCGCGCCAGCGCACCGACCTCGGCTTCGAGTCGTCGGGCCGCGTCGTCGCGATGCTGGTCGACGTGGGCGATCGCGTCCGGGCCGGGCAGGTGCTCGCACGCCTGGACGAGTCGCCGGCACGCTGGCGGCTCGACAAGGCGACGGCCGATCGTGCCGCCGCCGCCGCGACCCTGGCCGAGCGTCGCACCCACCTGCGTCAGCAGGAGGAACTCGCCCGCGACGGAATCATTTCCGCGCCCGCGTTACAGGCCGCGCAGGCATCGCATCAGCAGGCCGCGAGCCAGCTGGGTGTCGCGGAGGCCGCGGTGGCGAGCGCCCGGCGCGACCTCGCGTTCACGCGCATCACGGCCCCGTTCGACGGCGAAATCGTGGCGCGTCAGGTCCAGCCGTTCGTGGATGTCGCCGCAGGCCAGAGCGTGCTGCAGATGGAGGCCGGCCGCGCGCTGGAAGCCGTCGTGATGCTGCCGGACACGATCGCCGCGACGCTGTCGCCCGGCGCCGAAGCCCACGCGGTCAGCGGCACGGATCGCGTGACGCTGACCATGGAACGGCTGTCCGGCCGGAGCGACAACGGCTCGCTGGTGCAAGCCATCTTCCGGGTCCAGGGTGCCCCTTCCGGGCTGCGCAGTGGCGGCGTGCTGTCCGTGGCGCTGCCGCGCGGTGAAGCGCATGACATCACGCTGCCGGCGACGGCCGTCATGGCCGGCACGGAAGCCGGCCGAGGCAGCGTCTTCGTCATCGACGGCGCCAGCCAGACGCTGAAGCGCCGCGCGATCCGCACGGGCGGGCAACTGCTGCCGGATGGGCGGGTCGCCGTGACGCAAGGCCTGCGCGCCGGCGAGCAGGTCGTGGTCGCGGGGACCGCCGTCCTGAACGAGGGCCAGTCCGTCGTCACGTATCGGGCGCAGACCCTTCTGCAGGGAGCGCGCTCGTGAAGCTGACCCAGGCCGCACTCAATTCCAGCCGGCTCACCTTCTTTGTCGCGCTGCTGATTCTCGTGACCGGCGCGTTCACCTTCCTCACGTTCCCGTCCCAGGAAGAGCCTTCCACGACCGTTCGCGACGCGCTGGTATTCGTCGCGAACCCCGGCGTGCCGGCCGAGCGGATGGAGCAGCTCGTCGCCCGACCGGTGGAGGAGCGCCTGCGCCAATTGAACGAACTGAAGCACGTCACGAGCACCGTGCGTGACGGCAGCGTGATCCTCCAGGTTTCGTTCCGTGAAGACGTGCATGCACTGATGCCGGTGTTGCAGCGCATGCGCGCCAAGGTCGACGAAGCGGTGCCGCTGTTCCCGGCCGGCACGCTGCCTCCGCAGATCGACGACGACTTCGGTCGCGTGGCGATCGCGTCCATCGCGGTGACCGCGCCGGGGTTTTCGATGAGCGAGATGCGCGAACCGCTGAAGCTGCTGCGCGAAGGGCTGTACCGCGTGCCCGGCGTGCAGGGCGTCAGCTTTCATGGGCTGCAGGAGGAGCGCGTCTATATCGAATTCGACCGCGCCAGAATGGCGGGGCTGCATTTGTCCGCCGCGTCGGTCATGCAACAGCTGCAGAAGCAGAACGTCGTGCAGTCCGGCGGCCGGCTCGTGCTGTCGGGCCTGAACAGCGCGGTCGTCAGTTCCGGCGAAATCCGCTCGCTGCAGGCGCTGCAGGATTTCACGCTCACCGTGCCGCCGGCCGGCGCGCGCGCGGAAGCCGCGCCGGGCACCGTGCGTCTGGGCGACATCGCCCAGGTGCAGGTTCGGCCCGTCGATCCGCCCGAGTCTGCGGCGATCTTCCGCGGCGAAGACGCGGTCGTCCTCGGCATCTCGATGCGCAAAGGCCAGAACGTGAAGGCGGTCGGCCAGGCGCTGCGCGCGCGTCTGGACGAATTGAAGCAGCAGTTGCCCGCCGGTTTTTCGCTCGACTACGTGACCTTCCAGGCGGACGTGGTCGAGCGGGAAATGGGCCGCATGAACCAGGTGATGATCGAGACGATCGTGATCGTGATGATCGTCGTCGTGCTGTTCCTCGGCTGGCGCGCCGGCGTCGTGGTGGGCGGCATCGTGCCCCTGACCATCCTGGCCACGCTGCTCGTGATGCGCTCGCTGGGCATCGAGCTGCACATCGTGTCGATGGCCGCGATCATCATCGCGCTGGGCTTGCTGGTCGACAACGGCATCGTGATCGCGGAGGACGTCGAACGCCGCCTCGCCGCGGGCGAGGAGCGCCGTCACGCGTGCATCGAAGCAGGCCGTACGCTGGCGATCCCGCTGCTGACGTCATCGCTGGTCATCATCTTCGCGTTCTCGCCGTTCTTCTTCGGCGACACCGCCACCAACGAATACCTGCGCCCGCTCGTGGTCGTGCTCACGCTGTCGCTGCTCGGGTCGTGGCTGCTCTGTCTGACGGTGACGCCGCTGCTTTGCTATTTCTTCCTGAAATCCGGCCATCACGGCGAAGGCGATGCGCACGAGCACGATGCCGACGCGACGGTCAAGCAAAGCCGCTTCTACGGTGCCTATGCGCGCCTGATTCGCCGCGTGCTCGACCACAAGGGGCGGTTCCTGGTCGTGATGACTGCGTTGCTGGTCGGCGCGCTTGCGATCCTGGCCACGCGTCCGGCCGGGTTCCTGCCCGCTTCCGACCGGCCGCAGTTCCAGGTCGAACTCGAGCTGCAGCCGGGGAGCGATGCGCGGCTCACGCGCGACGTGGTTCGCGACCTGAGCCGTTGGCTCGACGATCGCAAGCGCAATCCCGAGGTGACGACCAGCATCGGCTATGTCGCCGACGGCGGCCCGCGTGTCGTCCTGGTGCTCAATCCGCCGCTGCCTGCGTCGCATATCGGCTACGTCACGGTCAGCGTCGCGAAGCCGCAGGATCTCGACGCCGTGATCGCACGAACCCAGGCGTGGATGACGCAACACCATCCCGAGGTGCGAACCGATGCGAAACGCTTCTCGCGCAGCGCCCACGACGCCGGCACGGTGGCGTATCGCGTGTCCGGTCCCGACGAAGCCGTGCTGCGCGAGATCGGCCGCAAGATCCAGGCAACGTTGCATACCCAGCCGGGCATCGTGCAGATCCACGACGACTGGGGGCCGCGCGTGCCGCGTGTCGACGTCGAGATCGACCAGAACAAGGCACGGCGTCTGGGTGTCAGCAGCGAGGACATCTCGACGGCGCTGGCCACGCGGTATACCGGCGTCAACGTGTCGGTGTTGCGAGACGGCGATACGCTGGTGCCGTTGGTCGTGCGCGGCGCGCAAGCCGAGCGCGCGCGGCCGGAAGATCTCGCCAATACGCTGATCCATCCGGCTGCGGGCGGCGCGCCGGTTCCGCTGTCCGCGGTTGCGACGGTCACGTTGAATACCGAGCCGTCGACGATTCGACGCCGCGACCTGATGCGCACGCTCACCGTGAAGGGCCGCAATACCCACGGCACCGCGCAGCAGGCGGTCGATCAGCTCGCGCCGGCCGTCGGCCGGATCGCGTTGCCGCCGGGGTACCGGATCGAGCTGGGCGCCGAAATCGAGGAGTCCGCCGAGGCCAACGTGGCGCTCGGCGAGTATCTGCCGCACGCGGTGGTCGCGATGCTGGTGCTGTTCATCTGGCAGTTCGGCTCGTTCCGCAAGCTGCTGCTGATCGTCGGGATCATTCCGTTCGCGATGATCGGCGTCGGGCCCGCACTGATCATCGCCCGCGAACCGTTGGGCTTCATGGCGAACTTCGGCCTGCTGTCGCTGGCCGGGATCATCGTCAACAACGCGGTGCTGCTGCTGGAGCGTATCGAGGTCGAGCTGGCGGCCGGCAAGTCGCGCCGCGAAGCGGTCGTCGCGGCGGCCGTGGCGCGCCTGCGGCCGATCGTGATGACCAAGCTGACCTGCATCGCCGGCCTGATTCCGCTGCTGCTGTTCGCCGGCACGCTGTGGACCGGCATGGCCGTCACCATCATGGGCGGGCTGCTGCTCGGGACGTTGATTACGCTCGGCATGGTGCCGGTGCTGTATGAACTGCTGTTCAGCGACAGGCTGTCCGGCTGGAGCCGGAAGCTCTTCGGTTCCGGAGCCGTCGATGCGCCCGGGAAATGTTGAAACGGGTCGCCCAGCCGTTCAGCGTCCGTCAATGCGGGCGCATTGGAAACCCGGGTGTGACCAACAGGACAAGGTCCTCCCGGTGTTTGCCGGCTGTTGATGAACGAGGTCGCGAGACCTGCCTCATTTTTTTGAACGGAGCGTCACGAATGAACAAGACGCTGCGGCCCGCAATTCGGTGGCACGTACTCGCTCTCGAATAGTACGAACCTTGCGAACAACCGCGCATATAGCGCCGGCGTGACGTATCAGTTTGAAGGCCTGAAGCGGGGTGCTGCCTGCTCGCAAGCGAACAACGCCGGTCTGTTCGCGGCGGGCGCAGGGAACCCGTCGGTCGATTCGATCAATGGCACTGCATACGGAATCCAGGGCCGCAGCCGCACGTATGGCATCGACAAGTCCCGCGTCGCAGCCTCGTGCAACTACCAAGTTGCCGCAAGTTTCCCTGTATGGTCAAATGACCATATCAATTGACCAGTTTGGGTGTAACCCCCTGACTCGGAAGTCGCGTTTCGGGGGCATGAGTTTGCCTGCCAAGTAGGGTGCGATGGAGGCGAAACAAACAGGATGGCGGCCGTCGCGCGTCAACTGTCTGCCGACAACGTGGTCCACGGCGCCGCCGACTGGCGGTCGACCACGCAGCCCTATCGTTGCGACGCGCGATGCGTCTCGCGTGATTCGAGGTGCCCCGGCTTGTTCACGCGCGTGATGAGGGGATGGGCGTCGCGCATTTATTCAAATGGGACAGAGGAGATTGGGTATGGAAAAGATCTGGCTTGATGCCTATCCGCCGGGGGTTCCGGCAGAGCTTGATTCCAGCGCGTATCGAAACATCACTGCATTGATCGAACAAAGCTTCAGCCGGTTTCACGCGAATCCGGCGTTTGCGTGCGATGGAAAGCAGATCACCTATGGTGAGCTCGACGTGATGTCCCGAGCACTGGCCGCGTGGCTGCAGTCACGCGGCCTCGAGCGGGGTGCGCGGGTCGCCATCATGATGCCGAACGTGTTGCAGTACCCGATCTCGATTTGTGCGGTGTTGCGCGCCGGCTACGTTGTCGTCAACGTCAACCCGCTCTATACGCCCCGCGAGCTGCAACACCAGCTGAATGACAGCGGCGCGGAGGCGATCGTCATTCTCGACGGCTGCACGGCAACGCTGGATGCAATCCTTGCGCATACTCAGGTGAAGCATGTTCTGGTGGCCACGCAGGGCAACGCTTCCGGCGCGGAACGGAAGCCGAGCCCGTATGCGGCATTTGACGACGCGATCGAGGAGGGACGTCGGGGCACATTCGTACCGGCTTCCCAGTCGCCGGACGATGTCGCTTTTCTCCAATATACGGGCGGGACAACCGGCGTGTCGAAAGGCGCGACGCTGTTGCATCGGAACATCGTCGCGAATGTATTGCAGTCGGACGTCTGGTTCAACCCGGCGCGCGATTTGCGCCCTGACGTGACGCAGTTCATCACGGTGGCGGCACTTCCGCTCTATCACATCTTTGCGCTCAATGTTTGCTGCCTGTTGACGATTCACATGGGGGCGCTTTCCGTACTGGTGCCGAATCCGCGGGACATCGGCGGGATGATCAAGTCGCTCGCGGGATACAAGGTCACGAATTTTCCGGGTGTCAACACGCTCTTCAACGCGATGCTCCATCACCCCGACTTCTCGCGCCTCGATTTCTCCAATCTGCTGCTGGCCAGCGGTGGCGGGATGGCCACGCAGGAAGCCGTCGCCAGGCGCTGGAAGGAGATGACCGGCGCGCCGATCATCGACGGATACGGGCTGTCCGAGACATCACCTTGCGTCGCGGTCAATCCCGTGACCGGGAGTGAGTTCAACGGCACCATCGGCCTGCCGTTGCCCTCCACGGAAGTGTCGATCCGGGACGACGACGGCAACGAATTGCCGCCCGGCGCAGCCGGAGAGCTGTGCATTCGTGGTCCGCAGGTGATGGCGGGTTACTGGCAGCGGCCGGACGAGACCGCGAAGGTGATGACCGAGGACGGCTTCTTCAGATCGGGTGACATTGCGTCGATCTCCGAAGCGGGCTTCGTGCGAATCGTCGACCGCAAGAAGGACATGATTCTCGTGTCCGGTTTCAACGTCTACCCGAACGAGATCGAAGACGTCGTCGCCAACCATCCCGGTGTATTCGAGGTCGCAGCGATCGGCGTACCCGACGAGCATTCCGGAGAGGCCGTCAAGCTGTTCGTGGTCAGGAAGGATCCGGCGCTGACGTTCGAAGACCTGATGGCGTTCTGTAAAGGCCAGCTGACCGGTTACAAGCGCCCGAAAAGCATCGAGTTTCGCGACAGCCTGCCAAAGAGCAACGTCGGGAAGATCCTTCGGCGCGAGTTGCGGGTGTCGAACAATTGACGTGGTGACCGAGGTGATGCCGGGAGATTGAGTGGCCGGCATCACCCGTCTCCTAACCGGCACGTGAATGGCAGCGCGGAAAAAGTCCGCCGCACGCCGGCGCCTGATGCGACGGCGCATCAGGCGCGCTGGCGACGCAAGGTCCGCTCAAGCATCCCCGGAAAGGCAGGCAGGGCCCGCATGAGCGGGGCTGCCGCCCCATTCGTGCCGCGGGTAAAGGCGCGTTCCGTCAGACGACTTCGAACAAGCCGGCCGCACCCATGCCGCCCCCCACGCACATCGCCACGACGACGTAGCGCGCGCCGCGTCGTTTGCCTTCGATCAGTGCGTGTCCGACCAGACGGGCGCCCGTCATCCCGTACGGATGGCCGATCGAAATGCTGCCGCCGTTGACGTTGTATCGGGCCGGATCGATTCCCAGCTTGTCGCGACAGTACAGCACCTGGCAGGCAAATGCCTCGTTGAGCTCCCACAGTCCGATGTCGTCGACTGTCAGGCCATGAAGCTTCAGGAGCTTGGGAATCGCGTAGATGGGGCCGATGCCCATTTCCTCGGGCGCATTGCCGACGACGGTCATGCCGCGATAGATGCCGAGGGGCGTCGCGCCGATCTGTTCGGCGGTCTTGCCGTTCATCAGGACGCAGGCGCTTGCACCGTCCGACAGCTGGCTTGCGTTTCCGGCGGTCACCACGCCACCGTCGACCACCGGTGCGAGCCCGGCAAGCGATTCGAGCGTCGTGCCGGGACGATTCCCCTCATCCTGCGTGAGCGTGACCTCCCTCCGCCACGTTTCGCCGGTCGCCTTGTCGACGACCCGCATCTGTGTCGTGATCGGGACGATTTCGTTCGAGAAGCGGCCTTCCTTTTGTGCGGCGGCAGTGCGCAGCTGGGAATCGAGCGCGTACTGATCCTGCACGTCCCGAGCGATCCCGTACTTGCGGGAAATGAACTCGGCGGTCTCGAGCATCGGCATGTAGGCGGCGGGTTGCACGGCCAGCACGTTGGGATCCTGGTCGGCACGCGTCCACTCGAAGTAGCGCGTCTGTACCGCCGAGATGTTTTCCTGGCCGCCCGCGACCACCACCTGCATCCCGTCGCACATGATCTGTTTGGCGGCCGTGGCGATCGCCATCAGGCCCGATGCGCATTGGCGGTCAAGCGTTTGCGCGCCGACCGAAGCAGGCAGCCCGGCCGCCAGCACACCTTGTCGGGCGACATTGTTGCCGGCGGTTCCCGCGTTGAGCACCGAACCGATGACGGCGTCCTCGATGCGATCCGGTTCGATCCCGGCGCGCAGCACGGCATGCCGGATGGCGTGACCGAGCAGGGTGGGCGAGTGCGTGAGGTTGAACGCGCCGCGATAGGCCTTGCCGATCGGCGTGCGCGCGGTGGAAACGATGACGGCATCAATCATATGACATCCTCATGAATTAGACGGAAGCAACGAAATGGAGGCTGCGCGCACGGGTCAGAACCAGTGCTCCGGCATCGTCAGGGGCGTGGTTTCCACGGGATTGAGCACCGCCAGCCATGCGGCCACCTTGGGCATTTCCCACCCGAAGAAGTAGTCGCACGCGGCGAGCTTGCCGCGATGGAAGTCGCTCCCGGTGGGGCCGCTCTCGAGCGTGTTGGCCACGAGCGCCTGATCGAGCCAGAGCCAGCCGACGACGACATGGCCAAATGCTTCGAGGTAGGCCGCCGCATTCGCCAGCTGGAGCTCCGGGTCGTCGATCCGGTGCAGCGCGTGGGTGACGAGTCGGATGCGCTCCCACGCGCATTCGAGCGTGTCGGCATGGCCATGGAGCGAACGGATCGACCGTGCCTTGAATACCGTCGCGGCGATTTTCCGGTCGAGAGCATGCATCGCGGCGCCGCCGTTTGCACGCGTCTTTCGGCCCAGCAGGTCGAGCGCCTGGATACCGAATGTGCCTTCGTGTATCGGGTTGAGCCGATTGTCGCGATAGAACTGCTCGACGTTGTATTCGCGCGTGTAACCGTAGCCGCCATGCACCTGAATGGCGAGATCGTTGGCGACGAGGCCCCATTGGGACGACCAGCTCTTGACGACGGGCGTGAGCAGGTCGAGCAGGCCATGCGCGTCTTCGCGGGCGCCGGCGTCTTCTTGCGAATGGATATCGTCGCTCAGTCGAGCCGCATACAGGCACAACGCGAGTGCACCCGACACGTAGGCCTTTTGCGCGAGCAGCATGCGCCGGACGTCGGCATGACGGATGATGGGGGCCTGTCCCGAGGCGGGCGACCGGTCACCGCGTGTCCGGCCCTGCAGGCGCGTCTTCGCATAATCCAGCGAGTGAAGGTAGCCGGTATAGCCGATCGCGGCGGCGCCGAGGCCGACCGAGATACGCGCCTCGTTCATCATGTGGAACATGTAGGCCAGGCCTTTGCCGGGCTCGCCGACGATCTCCCCGATCGCGCCCGCTTCGCCTCCCGGACGGTAGCGACCCTCACCAAAGTTCAGCAGGCAATTGACCGTGCCGCGGTACCCCATCTTGTGATTGATGCCTGCGAGGACGACATCGTTTCGCTCGCCGGGCAGCCCGTCGGCGTTGATCAACTTGCGCGGGACGGTGAAGAGCGATATCCCTTGAACGCCCGGAGGAAGCTGGCCGTTTTCATCGGGAATCTTGGCCAGTACCAGGTGGACGATGTTCTCGGCAATCTCGTGATCGCCGCCGGAGATCCACATCTTGTTGCCGAACAGGCGGTAGCGGCCGTCCCGGCTTGGAACCGCGCGCGTGCGGATATCGGCAAGACTCGACCCGGCTTGCGGCTCCGACAGGCACATCGTGCCAAAACATCGCCCTTCCGCCATGGCCTTGACGTAGTGCTCGACCCGGTCGCGCTCACCGTGGGCCATCAGCAAATTGGCGTTGGCGATCGTGAGAAAGGCGTAGCCCGCGGTTCCCGGATTGGCTGCCAGCAAATACGCCATGCCGGCCCGCTCCACGGTGCTCGGCAGGCTCATGCCGTTCCACTCGTTCGGGAACGACGCGCTGATCAGGCCGGCGGCCGCAAATGCACGCAATGCAACACCCACTTCCGGGTTGATGGTGACGCGTTCTCCGTCGAATGCGGGTTCGTTGCTGTCGTTCTTCTTGTTATGCGGTTTGAAGAGGTCCGTGGCAAGCGATTCGTACACATCCAGCACGGAGGTGTAGTCGAAGCGGTCCTGCCCGGCAAATCGTTGCCGACCGGTAAGCGATTCGACCTGCAGCCAGTCGAAAAGAATGAACTCCACGTCGCGACGGGAGAGGGTGAGTTCGCTAGTCATGGAATCGAATGAGTGAGTGTCTGGTGTCTTGGCGCGATTTCGACTGTCTTCAATAAATTCTGGAATGCGAAATTATGGGTTTGAAGCGATCGCGCTCGGAAACACTGAAGGACATCATGGGGTGATCGGCGTCGTCCACTCCGCTACGACATCGTGGGGATCGGTCGTGCATATCCGGAGGCGGTATGCATGGAGCGATTCGCGTGGTTTACAGTGGGACGGCATGTCCATTTCAATGTTGATCAAACGACCAAGTCATTTGGCCTATGAAATTAGCATGGTGTTCATCGACGGTCGATCGTGGTTAACCCGTCGCTTTCCGAACTGTGCCGTCATTGAAAGACGTGGGGCGATTCGAAGCGGTTGAGCGGCGCGTGATCAACCCCTGGTTCCGGTCGGAACTCGACCGGAACCAGGGTGAAGGACGCAAGGAAAACAGGGCGCAGGCCCGGATCGAGGCACGTGTCGCATCCGTTCCGGAAAGCGGTGGCGGGGCAGGTCAAATGTCTGAAGCGACCGGACGTGGCAGGATCCCGTCCCCGTCATGCAAACACGTCGGCAACATATCTGCCATGCTCCCGCTCCATCGTGTCGATCCACGCGCTGGCGCTTTCATCGTTCGCTCCCGTTGCCTCCTGATAAATGCGGGCAAGCGTGGCGCGTACGGCAGGCGCCATGTTCTTTCCGTCCCCGCAGACGAAGACGGTGGCGCCTTGCGCAAACAGGGCGGCGATCTTCTCGCGCTCCAGCCAGACTTTGTCTTGAACGAACCGGGCACCTTCCTCCGGGCGGTTCGAGTAAGCCGGCATCACTTCGACCACACCGCATCGTGCCCATTCGTCGAGTTCGTCGCGATAAAGAAAGTCGACGTCGGGATCATCGATGCCGAAGAAGAGCAACGACTTGCCGATGTTTTCCCCCTGCTGCTTCTGCAGTGCGCGCTCTTGCAGAAAGCCGCGGAAGGGGGCGATACCGGAACCGGCACAGATCAGGATCATCGGCAGACCGGTTTCGGCGGGTGGCCGAAAGTGTGCATTCGATGGCCTGACTGCAACGGACAGGCTGTCCCCGGTGTTGAGCCGCGCGAGATACGACGACGCCACCCCTTCATGGCGACCATTGCCGGAGAGCGCCGGTGCATCGACCACGGCTACCGTCAGCGTGACATGGTCTGCTTTCCAAAGCGGGGAAGACGAGATCGAATACTGGCGTGCTTTCAGCGCGGGCAGCATATCGAGGAACTTTTCGAGCGACAGGTCGACGGATCCGAAGCGTTCGAGCAGATCCATGACGGTGGTCCGTTTTCCCAGGATCTCGCCTTCGAAATCGTCGGCGCTCAGGCGCTCGAGCTCGACCTTCTCGGGAGGGCAACGCGTGGCGGCGGCCAGGGTCGATACTTGTGATCGGGTGGCAGGAACGGCGAGTTCGACATAGCTCGAGAACAGGTCACCACAACTGATGGGCTGGCCGAGCGGAAGGCGCGGATTACTTGACGTGCCTTCAATCACCACCTGCGTGTCCCAGCTCACGCGAAACCGGCGCAAGACGCGATCGACGTTGTTTTTCGAGTTGCGCGGCAGGACGGCCAGGTAATCTCCCGATTGATACGTCATCGCTTCCGGCAGTTTCAGTTCAATATGCTTTTTGGAGCGGCTGCCGGCCACGCTGATATCGACCAGTTCCCTGTTGTCGACGATGGACGCATGCGCCATGTCGCCGAAGTTCAGCAGTTTTTCACGGGTATTCTCGGCGAAGCTGACCTTCAGCGCGGTATCGCCCTGTTGCACGGTCGAGACTTCCTTCCCGGCGCTGATTGCAAATCGGTCCCACATTTCGGTATACCAATTGTCAAATTCACCGAAGAAGTCGCCACCGGAATCGAGTTCGCCTCTGACGTGCACTCTCGTGGCACCGGCCTTCTCGAGCGCCTCATCGACTCGCTTGGGAATCGCCTGGTAGGTCCGGGCCCATTGCTTGTTGCCGCACCCGAGAACCGAAAAATGGACACCGTCCAGCGCACCTTCGCCGAGTGCTTCGACATACGGGACGAATGATCGGGCGTTGTCGGGCGGCTGTCCTTCATAGGAAGCGGTGACGATCACGATGGCCGGATATCCGTCGAGTTTTCCTGCGAAATCGTCGAGCGGAGCGCACGTCGCGTGAAATCCGTGACGACTCGCATCCCCTGCAATACGTCTTGCAAAGGATTCGGCGGAGCCCGTGTTTCCCCCGAAGAGGACGAGCATGGTCGACACGTCTTCGCCGGAAGTAGTCGACTGAACCGGAGCGACGCTCGGGCTTTGAGCGCTCGAGCGGGCGCGAACGGCCGTATCGGGCGCTTTGAGCGCGCCTCGGGCCCGAGGTTTCACGTTGATCCGGAAACCGGTCGGCTTCAGCGTAAGCGTTTCGGCGACATCCAGCTCGTAGTCCGGATCGGCGAACGAGAAATCGAATCGCTGGAGCAGCATGATCAGGACGAGATGGGCTTCCTGCATCGCAAACGGGCGGCCGATACAGGCGCGTGCACCGTTGCCGAAGGGCTTCCATGCATTGGGCGGGAGTTGCTCCGCATTCTCCGGCGCAAATCGCTCCGGACGAAATGCCTCGACGTCCTCGCCCCAGACGCTCACATCCCGATGCAACATGGGCGTCAGGATCATGATGATGTCGTCGGGAGAAACGGCATATTTGCCGCCGAACGTGGTGTCGGCGAGCGGTGACACGGCGAATGCCGGCGCTGTCGGCCAGATGCGCAACGTCTCCATGAGGATGTGTTCGATGTAACGCAGTCGTGCGAGATGCTCGATCCGCGGCGTCTCGCTGCCCACCACCTCGTCGACCATGTCCCGTGCTTTTTGCAGGATGTCCGGGTTCTTGAGGAGGAAATAGGTGGCAAAGGACAGGAGCCCGCTGGTCGTTTCATGCCCGGCGATGAGAAAGGTAATCATCTGGAAGACGATGTTCTCGTCATCGAGTTTTTCTCCCGTCACCGGATCGATGCCGTTCAGCATGCGGTCCAGCAGGTCCATCGACGCTTCGTTATCGTGCGGGTGCTTGCGCCGGTCTTCGATCATTTTGGTCGCAAGCGATCGCATGACTGCGATGTCCGCGTCGAACTTTCGACTGCGATTGACCATCAGCTTCGACACAAGCTTTGGCCGCAGCTCGCGCTTGCCGGCCTCGCTGAGGGTGTTGACCATGGCATCGACAAATGGATGCTGGTCTTCACGGTAGAAGCTGTTGAAACGACAATCAAACGCACACAGGGCAATCGTATCGAGCGTCAGCCGCGTCATGTGATCGGATACATCGACCGGCGTCTCCGGGCCGAACCGCTCCCAATGAAGAAACATCTGGTCGGCGATGTCGACCATCTTGTCGAACATCGACCAGATACTGAGCGGGCCGAACGCCTGCATCAGCACACGATGCGCCTTGGCCCAGTTCGGTTCGTCACCGAATGCCGTAAATAACCCGTCGCCGATCGCGGGCCTCAGTTCGAGCAGCGACTGGTGCACACACTTCTGAAATCGGCTTTCATCGCACACCTCATTCACCAGTGTTTGCCCGCTGACAACGTAGTAACCTTGCCCGAACACCTCGAACCAGTAGACCGGCCCGTAAGTGCGCGCGAGATCCATCATCTTGGCAAGGGGAGACGGCCCGAGGACCTCCATCAGATGACCGATGACGGGTTTCAGGGGCGGCTGGGGGACGAGGGATGAGGACTTCATTTCAATAGCCTTTCAGAGGTGTGTTAGCACATCGCATCTCGATCTATTGAACAAATGTAAAATAGACAAAACCACGTGTCCAGAGCTTTTTATGTCACCTGATGTAAGCCCTAATACCGCCGATCCTCGCTTTCAACGGAGTTACGACGCGCTCGTTCGCGCCATGACCGAACTGCTCGACGAGGCGCCGCTGAACAAACTCAGCATTGCTCAGTTGGTGCAGCGCGCCGGCGTCGCGCGTCCCACGTTCTATCAGCACTTTCCCGACCTTCAGTCGGCCGCCCAGCGGGCGGCGCTGGTGAGGCTCGACGACGCTTTTGCGTTCGTCGAGGAGCAAGGCAAACGGCTGAACCCGCCGAGTGCCACTTTCTTCAGGTCAATGGAGGTGGAAACCGCGCTGATTCTCGAGCATCTGAATGCGCATCAGCATTTCTATCTGTCCGTGTTCAACGACGCGGCCACATCGGCGTTTTTCGATGAACTGGTGACCTTCGTTTCCGGCCGGCTCCTTCCGCCTTATGAAGGCGTCCGCACGGAAGCCGAGCAGGATTGCCTGACGGTGCTCGGCGGGGGATTGGTCTGGACGGCGGTGCACTGGCTTCGCCAGGGCGCCATGCGCGAGACGCCGGAGGCCATGGCGAAGCGCATGGCCCGCACCGCGGCGACGATCCTCGATGCGTTTGGTTTGACGCTCGGGTTCGCGCAGGCGGATTCGGAGTAGCGAGAGGGGAAGCGCGGGAAGCGGGCAGGTTGATCGACATGCGCCGCCTGTGTGCCCAATCGACTTGCACCGAACGCGCTGCGCAGGAATGGCGTCTTCGGTCGCATCACGAACCGACAGGTATTGACCGACGCGGGTGATCGCGAGGCTCGGTCGGTGCGTGCGGCTTTTCGGTGACTCGCATATCTCCACGTCAATCATCAACGCGGCGCCGCATGCGTGCGTCCATTACTGGAATCGACTGGACAGAAACGCGATAACGTCGGGTGCAACAACGGTCATGACCGTGCCGTGATCCTTGCCTGGGTAGGTCTTGTACGCCAGTGAGGGAGGCGGTGGCGTCGTCGCCTGCAGCCGTGAGACGAGTTCGTTCGTAAGCGTCGGTTGTACGAACACGTCTGCCGTACCCTGAAGGATCAGCGTGGGCGCCGTCAATCGGAAGTCGGGCTCAACAGCCGGATCATTCGCGGCAAGATAGGCTTGCATTTCCGGCACGCTACGCCACTGCGGATTGAAGCCGGCGTATCCGGCAGGTGTCTTCGTCGAGATCAACTGACCGATCTGACCGAAGGCCGCGAACACGCACTTTGTCCTCAGCTCCGTCAACTGAGACGCCAGATCGACCCCCATCAGCTTTGAAACGTCCACGTTGGGCGATTCGACTTGCACCGCGACAGTCAACATGCCGACGAACAAATTCTGGATTGCGGTGTAGAGCGCGGCATTCGTGGGATCGCTGGCGGCCATGTCGCTGAGCCCGTTGATTGACGCAGCGACGGACGTAAAGGGGGCTATGGCGACCGTGCCACGGAAATCGAGGGGGGAGGCGTCACCGACAAAACGCTGGAGTTCGAGGACACCGCGCCCACCTTCCGAATGTCCGACGGCCGCCCAATGGGTGGAAAGCGGCATGTCGCTCTCGCGCGCCGCGACTACCGCCGCAATGATCGATCGCGCCTCGCTTGCTGAATTGTAGTATCGGTACGGGGTATTTTCGGCCGGTCCCAGGCCTTCGAAATCGGGCGCGACCACCGCATAGCCTGCATGAACCAACGATTCGATGAAGTCGCTGTAATGGCTCGGGAAACCTTGCGCGGTCAATCCTCCGTCGAGCGTGTCCAGCGTCAGGCTCGGTGCGCATGTGGCTTGCCCCGCGGTCGTGGTACCGTGCGCCCACGCGACGATCGGCCATCCGCCCGCAGGTGCATTGCCCTTCGGAACAAACAGCAACGAAGTCGCGGGCGTCGTGCCGCCCGCCGTTGCCGGCATCGTATAGGTGAGAAGCGTTGCATGCGCGTCCGGTACCGACGTGACGGCCTGAGGTACTGCAGACATCAGTCTGGCATACCCGGAGTTGACGTCGTCGCCCCCGCCGCAGGCTCCGAGCGTCAATGTCATCGCCATCATCCATGCAGCAAGCGCTCTGCGCCCTCGTGATTCGCATGAACGTCGCGCAACGGATGCTGTCTTGGGATGCTTTCCACGAACGTTGATCGAGCGAGATGAACTTGCTCGCTTTACCTCCGTCGACGAAGTCCGACAGGTTTCCTTGTGTTCATTCATGATGTGCGTGGCCGGTCAACCGTTGAAGGGAAGGATGGCGATCCCGGTGGAAGCATGCCGAAAATCATTTGCGCCGCGCGTCCTCCCGCGAACCCGATACGCCAACGGGATCGCTTCAGCGCGGCGCGTCGACACATGAGTCGACGGGATCGCCGCGGATCAGAACCGATGTCGAATGGCGACGCGAATCGCGGTTTGGTGATTGGAGGTCGACGGCGTCAACTGATTGATGGACGCGACGGCGACTCGACCGGTCGAGTCGGTCCCGCTGGCACGCTGATAGGTGCCGACGAGGTAGACGTCGGTGCGCTTCGAGAGGAAGTAATCGGCTCCGACGGAAGCCTGATTGTAATGAGCTCCTCCTTTGGAATCGGCGCCACTATTCCGCGTGTAGACATACGCGGCACCGATGAGGAATGACGGCGTGAACTGGTATTTCACGCTCGCTTCGACGTTGTCGAACTTTGCGGTTCCTGCGATGCCGCCAGCGGGCACCGGCCCGCTCGATGTGTCGCCAAGATGACGGAACTGCGTATTGGAGTAGGTCGTTCCCAACGTCAGCGCGCCGATCGTATACGCGGCACCGGCACCGATAACTTGCAGCGAATGCGCCGACGCATAGCCCGAGATCACCGGTGATGCGCCGAAGTTCGAGCCCGGCACTTCATTGACCGTGGCGGCGACGGTTCCGCCGGAGCCGTAGAACGACGTGTTCGGGTTTCGGACGTTGAGATAGCCGGCGCCCAAAGAAAGGGGACCATTCGCGTAACTGACACCGGCTGACCAGATCTGATTGCGGCCCGTATGCCCCGCGACACCGCCGAGCGAGTAGAGCGCGGTTGCCGTCACGCCATGAAAGAGCGGGCTGGTGTACTTGATCGCGTTGTTGACGCGGTTCGTATTGTTGAAGTTGTCATTGTCGGAGGGGTGAGCGGCCATGGAGCCGCCCCATTGATCACCCACCTCGAACAGGCCGAGCGTATCGACGACGGAATCGTATTGTCGCCCGAGCGTGACCGTGCCATACGGGCTGGACAGGCCAACGTACGCCTGCCGACCGAATTCGAGGCCGCCTTGGCCGAGCTTGCCGGTATTGACGTCAAACCCGTTCTCCATCACGGCGATCACACCATAGCCACTGCCGAGATCCTCCCGTACACGCAGCCCCCAGCGGCTGCCATTCAGGACGCCGCTCGAGAGATTGTAAAGATGATGGCCAGCCGCATTGCTGACGTAGTTGGCACCCTCATCCAGAATCCCGTAGAGCAGTACGGTGCTTTGCGCACTTGCCGTACCGCTGACGAAGCCTGCCGCTGCGCAAAGCGCAATTGCCTTTCTCATTGAACGTCTCCAAATTCTCTTCTGAATTTATTCATCGTGACGTGGCGATTCATGGATCAAAAAGTTGATTCGGAAACCTGATTAAATTGAACCGATGAGATTCCTTGGGAAGAGACTTCAGATCGGTACAACAGAATCTACCTGGTCCAGAAATCGCTACGTTCGATGATTAGATTCGCCACCACCCCCATCGTCAATCGGTTGGCCCGTCTGATTCCGTGCATTGGAATGCGCATGATCCGAGGCCGTGCGGATGGGGTAGAGACCCCTACGGGTAAACCGCGTCAAGTTGGAACCCGAGATCATGCGCGGCCCGTTCAAGTGCCGGCAAGACACGTTATCCGAGCGCGCCGGCATTCGGTCGACGTGATTGAATTCCAGTGCGGCATGTGTCTCGACACGTTCCTTGTTGTACGTTGTTTGATCCGGAACGGTTGTGCACCAGCCGTCGAATCGATGGCCGGTGCGCGTGGCGATGTGGAAGGGCAGATCAGACGATCTTGCGCGATCGCAAATCGGCGACCTCGCATGCGTCCAGTCCGAGGCCGGCGAGAATTTCATCGGTATGCTCGCCGGTCAACGGTGGTCGCGTATGGATCTCCGGCGGCGTGCGCGACAACGACACGGGCGTGGCGAAGATGGGCACCTTTTTCGGCGCACCGGGATAATCCATCCAGTGGATCACGTCGGCAGCCTTGATGGTTTCGTCTTCCAGTGCCTGGCGTGGCGAATTGACGGGGCTCGCAGGGATGCGTGCCTGCTCCAATTCGGCCAGCGCGTCGGCGAGCGTCTTGTCCGCGCACCATGCGCTCATCAGCTCGCTCAGGAACGCGCCGTTCTCGCCGCGCAGCCTGTCATCGGCAAAGCGCGGATCGTCGAGCAGTTCCGGTCGGCCCATGAGTTGCGTCCATCGTTTGAACATCGGACGGCCGATGACCTGGGTGATGAACCAGCCGTCCGTCGCCTTGAAGATGTCGGACGGCGCGTAGCCGGACGCACGGTTCAGCGTGGCCTGGCGATCCAGCCCGAGCAACGCTTCCTCGATCAGCGCGCCGCTGGCCATGTTCAGGCCCGTGCACAGCAACGACGCGCTGACTTCCTGTCCCATGCCGCTGCGCTGGCGTTCGTAGAGCGCCAGCATGACGCCGAGCGCACACGAGAACGCCGTGGCGAAGTCCACCACCGGTACCATGGCCTTTTGCGGCCGATCGGGCGTACCTGCGATGTACACCGCGCCGCTCAGTGCCTGGCCGACGCCATCGAAGCCCACGCGGTCGCGCACGGCTTCGCTGTTGCCGAATGCATTGGACGCAACGAGGATGATGTCGGGCTTGATCGCGCACAGGCTGTCGTAGTCGAGCCCGAGGCTCTTGAGCGTGCGGGGCGGCATGTTCGCGATCACCACGTCGGCATCGACAACCAGCTTGCGCACGATATCGCGCCCCTCGGGGCTGTCCAGATCGAGCGTCATCGAGCGCTTGTTGCGGTTGACCTGCAAGAAAAGTGCGCCTTCGCCGTGCTCGGTCACGGGTACGATAAATCGATCCTCGCCGCCGCCGACACGATCGATGCGGATGACATCCGCACCATAGTCGGCCAGCAGTGCCGAGCAGAACGGCCCGGCGATGAAGCGTCCGAAATCGAGGACCTTGATGCCTTCGAGTACTTTCATGTTTCGTGTGCGGTTGAGTCAGGCGGAGGTCGCGGCAGCGCGCACTTCGTCGAGCGCGCCGGGGTTGTCGAGTGACGACAGGTCGCCCGGGGGCTGCCCGCAGTACACGCTGCGGATCACGCGCCGCATGATCTTGGAGCTGCGCGTCTTCGGCAGTTGCGCGACCACATGCACTCGGCCCGGCCGGAACGGGCGACCGAGACGCTTGTCGACGTGGCCGGACACGATGGCCTCCAGATCCGCACCCGCGCCACCGGCGCCGGGCTTCGGCACGACGAACACGACGAGTTTCTGGCCCTTGTCCGCATCGGCGACGCCGATCGCGGCCGCCTCGGCCACGTCCGGCAGTTCCAGCACGACTTCCTCGACCTCGGCCGGCCCCAGGCGCTTGCCGGCGACTTTGAGCGTGTCGTCGGAACGGCCCATCATGAAGTAGTTGCCATCGGACGTGCGCAGCGCCAGGTCGCCATGGACCCAGATGCCCGGGATGGTCTGCCAGTAGGTTTCCAGGTAGCGTTCGTCGTCGCGCCAGAACGACTGCGTCATGCCGACGAACGGCGCACGGATTGCCAGTTCGCCGACTTCGCCGGTCACGCTCTGGCCGTCGGCATTCACCACGTCTGCGGCCACGCCGGGCGAGACGGTGTTGAAGCCGCTCGGCGGAATCGGCCGAATCGGGACGCTCGCGAGCAGCGCGCCCGATGCCTCGGTGCCGCCCGTGTAGTTGATGACGGGCGCCGTGCCGTCGCCGAAGCGCTGCAGGAACCAGTTGAAATGCTCGGGTGCGATGCCTTCGCCTGCCGTGATCAGCAACCGGACGGTGGAGCGATCGCCCGCGAGCGCGAGCGCCTCGTGGCTGGCCATCCCGCGGATCAGCGTGGGCGCCGATCCGAAGTGCGTGACACGGTGACGTTCCACCACGCGCGACATGCGCGACCAGTCGGGGTAGTCGGGCGCGCCGTCGTAGCACACCAGCGTCGCGCCCCGCAGCAGCGCGCAGCCAAGCACCAGCGTGCCCGCGATCCAGCCCATGTCGGCGGGCCAGCAGTAGACGTCGCCGGGATGCACGTCGAAGTGAACCAGCGAATCGTGCGCGATCTTGATCGGGAAGCTGCCGTGCGTATGCACCACGCCTTTCGGCTTGCCCGTGGTGCCCGACGTATAGATCACCATGAACGGCGTATCGGGCGTGACGGACACCGGCGGGACGCCCTGGCCCTGTCCGGCGCTTGCCGTTTCCTGCCAGTCGAGGTCGCGTGTATCTTGAGCGGTGTTGCCTTCGCCGCGCTTCCAGATCACGTGTTCGAGCAACGGCAGCTGGCGCCATGCGTCGCGCAGCGCGCCCTGCACATCCACCCGCTTGGTCCGGCGCGAGAAGCCGGTGGATGCGATCACGATGCGCGCCTCGGCAGCCGACAGGCGAGCCACGATCGCATCGACCCCGAAGCCGCTGAACAACGGCACGACCAGCGCGCCGAGATGCACGATGGCCAGCAGCGAGACGGTCGCCTCGACGCCGTTTTCCATCAGCAGGCCGACGCGGTCGCCCTGTCTGACACCGTGCCGTACGAGTCCCGCGGCGAAATCGCTGACGCGCTGCTCCAGCTCCGCGTAGGTCAGCTCGCTGACGCTGCCGTCTTCCCGCTCGGCGACCACGGCCTTTTGTTGCGCAGTGGCGGGGTTGCGCGCCCAGCCATAAATGGTGTTGACCCAGTTGAGTTTGCCGCCGGGGAACCAGCTCGGAAACTGCGGGCCGCGCGACAGGTCGGCGTAGCCTGTCGGCAGTGCGTCCCATGCGATTGCGCATTCATCCATCACCGTCGTCCAGTAGCGCTCCGGCTCAGCGATCGACACACGCATCAGTTCTTCGTACGACGGCACGCCCAATGCGTGCATCAGTTTCACGATGCCGGCGTGCTGCATCTCGCGCTGGCCGGGTTGCCACACCTGGCCGGATTCATGGTTGCTCATGATCGGTCTCCTGCCTTATGCGCGCTCGACAATCATCGCGATGCCCTGGCCGCCGCCGATGCACATCGTTTCAAGGCCGTAGCGGACCTTGCGGCGCTGCATTTCGTGCAGCAGCGTGCTCATGATGCGGACACCCGTCGCGCCCACGGGGTGGCCCAGCGAGATGCCGGAGCCGTTCACGTTGAGCTTGTCTTCCAGCGTCGCCATCGAGCTGCCCCAGCCCTTCACGCAGGCCAGCGCCTGGCACGCGAACGCTTCGTTCAGCTCGATCAGGTCCATCTGGTCGAACGTGAGGCCGGTGCGTGCCAGCACCTTCTGCACGGCAGGCACCGGGCCGATGCCCATGCGGGCCGGATCGCAGCCGGCGGCGGCCCAGCCGACCAGCCAGCCGATCGGCGTTAGTCCGAGCTCGTCGAGCTTGTCCTCGGCCACGATCAGGCAGGCGGCGGCCGCGTCGTTCTGCTGACATGCATTGCCGGCCGTGACGACGCCGTCCTTCATGATCGTACGCAGTTTCGCGAGGCTTTCCAGTGTGGTTTCGCCGCGCACGCCTTCGTCCTGTTTGACGATCAGCGCATCGCCCTTGCGCTGCGGCACGGCGACGGGGACGATCTCCGCGTCGAAATATCCGGCCTGCTGCGCGGCGGCGGCGCGCTGATGGCTGCGTGCGGCGAAGCGGTCGGACGCGTCGCGCGTGATGTCGTATTCGCGCGCCAGCGTCTCGGCGGTTTCGATCATGCCGCTGATACGGCCGAAGCGGCTTTCCGGTTGCGAGCGTTCACGGCCACGGTCGAGCCGATCGTGCATCGTGACCGAGCCCGCACGCTTGCCCCAGCGCATGTCGGTGGTATAGAACTCGACGTTGCTCATGCTTTCGACGCCGCCGGCCATCACCACGTCGGCCGCGCCGGTCTGCACCATCATGGCTGCCGTGGCGAGCGCCTGGACGCCGCCGCCGCAGCGCCGGTCCAACTGCATGCCGGCCACTTCGATCGGAAACCCCGCCTGCAGCGCGACCCAGCGCCCGGTGCACGGCGTTTCGCCGCTCGCATAGCTTTGCGCGAACACGACGTCGTCGATGCGTGCGGGATCGAGCCCGGTACGCTCAACGACGGCGCGAGCGACGGTCGCGCCGAGTTCCTCCACGGGAACGCCCTTCAACGCTCCGCCAAACGCGCCCACGGGGGTGCGCAGCGGGGAGACGATGGCTGCTCGTTTCATTTCGAATGCCTCTTGAATGTCATCAATATTCAGCCACCCTCGTTCGCGTGTCACGCGCCGGCAGCCATGTTCGTTGCAATGCCGTCGCCGGATCAGCCGTAGCGTCCGCCCGTGACGTGCAGCACTTCGCCGCTGATGAAGCCGGCGCGCTCACTGGCGAGGAAAGCCACCGCGTCGGCGATGTCGTCCGGACGCCCGACGCGCTTGATCGGCTGCGCGGCCACGGCGCGTTCCTTGATCGTTTCGTAGGTCGGCAGCGCTTGCACCATTTCCGTTTCCATGAAACCCGGCGCCACGCAGTTTGCCGTGATCCCGTAGCGGCCTTCTTCCATCGACAGCGCCTTGGCCATGCCGATCAGGCCGGCCTTCGCAGCCGAGTAGTTGGCCTGCGTGGGATTGCCCAGATAGGCGCGCGAGCTGATGTTGATCAGCCGGCCCCAGCCCTGCTCGATGAAATGCGGCATCACGGCCCGCGCGGCCAGGAAGGCGCCCTTGAGCATGACGTTCATGACGAAATCCCAGTCGTCTTCGCTCATCTTGACCAGGTACTTGTCGCGCGGTGCACCGGCGTTGTTCACCAGGATATGCACGCCACCGAAGTGCTCGATCGTCTGGTCGACGAGGCGCTGGACGTCTGCTTCCCGCGTGATGTCACCTACGATGCAGTGTGCGGCCAGACCGTCGTCCTGCAGCGCCTTGGCCGTGGCTTGCGCCAGTTCGGCGTTGATGTCGGTGATGACGACGCTCGCCCCTTCCTGTGCGAGCCGGCGCGCGGTGGCGGCGCCCAGGCCGCGAGCCGAGCCCGTGACGATGGCAACTTTGCCGGTCAAACCCAGATCCATGTGTGTCTCCTGAAGAATTGCGTTTCAGCGCAGATCAACCCGCGCGTTGGTCAAAACCACCACGTTGCGCTCCACGGCCGTGACGCGCAGTGAAACCGTATTGCCGCGTATCCACATCTCGGTGCGCAGCGTATCGCCGGGCCACGCCGGCGCGGTGAAGCGCACGCGCATGCCTGCAAAGCGTGTGTCGTCGTAGGCCAGCACCGTACGCAGCACCGCGTGCGCTGCGAGGCCCATCAAGGCCATGCCGTGCAAAATGGGGCGGGGAAACCCTGCCGCAGAGGCCACGGCCGGATCCGCGTGCAACGGATTCAGGTCGCCGCTCAATCGGTAGATCAGTGCCAGTTGCGCCGGGGTGGTCAACTCGCATACACAGTCCGGGGCTCCGTCAGGCATCGCGTGCGGTGTCGGCAGGGCGTCGGTGCTACCGCCTTCGCCGAACCCGCCATCGCCGCGCAACAGGCTCAGCTGGACGACGGTGGCGAGCAGGTTTCCCGTCTCGGCATCCGCGATGTCGCGCGTCTGCTGGAGAAACGCGCCTTTGTTTTCCCCCTTGTCCCACAGGCCGGTGATGCGCGTCGTGCCCGTGACGCGGCCGCTGGCCGGTAGGGGCGCGTGAATCCTGATTTCCTGCTCCGCGTGCAGGATCTTTTGCCAGGTGATGCCCGTGTCCGGTTCGCGTGCCCAGAAGCCCGGGTACGCGAGCACGTTCGCCATGGTCGGCAGCGCACGTAGCGACGCGCCATCCTTGCCCTCGTAGACGTAACGCAATTGCCCCGCATCGAGCGGGTCGACGCCGAGGCCCAGGCCGAGCGCGTAGAGCTGGGTGTCGCGCAGCGAGTACGCATGCTCGATGGACGGGAACGGGCGGGACAGCAAGTGATTCGGCTGGAGCGGCATGGTGGACGTAACGGCAGTTGATTCGAGCTCTTACGGTGGAACCGGCTCAATCTGCGGTCAACGGATCGCCGAACGTTGTTCCGTACCTTGGCAGGAGCTGCCGTACCTGACGTGGCCGATTGCCAATGCCAGCCTTGTCGTGGCACTTTCATTCTGCGGAACGTTTTCGACGGTTCGGTTGTATCGCATTGTCGGCCGGCGCAGCATCGGAGCATGTTCATCCCTTCATCTGGCACACCGACATGATTCGCGATCAAGAAACGCTCAACGGCCTGCTCGAGTCCATCGCCCGCTTCGTACGCGAGCGACTCATACCTAATGAGGAACTCGTTGCGGAAACCGACGAGATTCCCGACGACATCGTCGCCGACATGAAGGCGATGGGCCTGTTCGGCCTCACCATTCCGGAACGCTTCGGCGGTCTGGAGCTGACCATGGAAGAGGAGGTTCTGGCGGTGTTCGAACTGTGCCGCGCGTCGCCGGTATTCCGGTCGCTCCTGGGCACCACCGTGGGCATCGGTTCGCAGGGCATCCTGTTCGACGGCACGCCCGAGCAGCAGGAGAAGTATCTGCCGCGCCTCGCGACTGGCGAGCTGATCGCGTCCTTTGCACTGACCGAACCGGAAGCCGGCTCCGACGCGGCGTCGCTTCGCACCACGGCGATCCGGGATGGCGACGACTACGTGGTCAACGGCACCAAGCGCTTCATCACGAACGCGCCTCATGCAGGTATCTTCACGCTGATGGCCCGCACCAATCCGGACGACAAGGGCTCGGGCGGCATTTCGGCGTTCATCGTCGATGCGAAAACGCCTGGCATCAGTTTCGGCAAGCGCGACAAGAAAATGGGGCAGAAAGGTGCCCATACGTGCGACGTGATCTTCGATAGCGTGCGCGTGCCGGCAGCGAACCTGATCGGCGGGAAGGAAGGGCAAGGTTTCAAGACGGCGATGAAGGTGCTGGACAAGGGCCGCATCCATATCGCCGCGGTATGCGTGGCTGTGGCCGAGCGAATGCTGTCGATGGCGTTGTCCTATGCGATGGAGCGCAAGCAGTTCGGCAAGCCGATCGCCGATTTCCAGCTCGTGCAAGCGATGCTGGCTGACAGCAAGGCCGAGATCTATGCGGCTCGCTGCATGGTGGTCGACGCCGCGCGCCGGCGCGACGACAAGCTTCCGGTCAGCACCGAGGCCTCGTGCGCGAAACTGTTCGCGTCCGAGATGTGTGGCCGTGTGGCCGATCGTGCGGTACAGATTTTCGGTGGCGCCGGCTACATGGCCGAATACGCGATCGAGCGCTTCTATCGCGATGTGCGCCTGTTCCGCATCTATGAGGGCACGACCCAGATCCAGCAGGTGGTGATCGCCCGCAACATGGTCCGTGACGCTCAATGAAGCGCGACGCGAAGGGTGCAATGACGGCTGTCGACGAGCATGCCGAAGCACGGCGCGACAGGGCGACGGAGGCCGAACGATCGTTCGTACGCCTGAGCCCGGACGGGGCGCGGCGCGATGCCGCGAACTGGGCGTGGGTGGGTGGCAGCGCTCACTATGACTGGATGGATCACACATCGTTGTTCGTGCACCACGACTAACGCTGGTTGCGGGCTTCTGCATGCCGCACCGATGCCGCCAGCAGGTCGGCTGAGTGCTGTTCGTCGTCGCGATGCCGATAGCGACTCCCGGCAGAACTCGTGAGAATGCAGATGCCCGGAAGCAGTCCGATGCATCGCGAACGACGCCGCGGATCCCGCGCATCGCCGGGAAATCGGTCCGCCGGCGGATGGATCGCGTCGACAGGATCTCTTTAACCCTTAACGATTCATGGCTGCCGTGACTTCTACCCCCATCCAGTCCATCCTGATCGCGAACCGCTCGGAAATCTCGATCCGCGTGATGCGTGCCGCCGCTGAGCTGAACATTCGCACGGTGGCGGTCTATTCGAAGGAAGACCGGCTTGCGCTGCATCGCTTCAAGGCGGACGAGAGCTACCTGATCGGCGAGGGCAAGAAGCCGCTCGCCGCATATCTGGACATCGACGACATCCTGCGCGTCGCGCGGCAGGCGAAGGTCGACGCGATCCATCCCGGCTACGGCTTCCTGTCCGAGAACCCGGATTTCGCGCAGGCCGTGATCGATGCCGGCATCCGCTGGGTCGGCCCGTCGCCGGACGTGATGCGCACGCTCGGCAACAAGGTGGCCGCGCGCAACGCGGCGATTGCCGCCGGCGTGCCGGTGATGCCCGCGACCGCGCCGTTGCCGGACGATCTCGATGCGTGCAAGGCACTGGCCGCGGAAGTTGGCTATCCGCTGATGCTGAAGGCGAGCTGGGGCGGCGGCGGGCGCGGGATGCGCGTGCTCGAGAACGAACGCGACCTCGAGACGCTGCTGCCCGTCGCGCGCCGCGAGGCGCTGGCCGCGTTCGGTAACGACGAGGTGTACGTCGAGAAACTCGTACGCAATGCGCGGCACGTCGAGGTGCAGGTGCTCGGCGACCTGCACGGCACGGTCGTGCATCTGTACGAGCGTGACTGCACGGTGCAGCGACGCAACCAGAAGGTCGTCGAGCGCGCGCCGGCACCGTACCTCGATCACGACGGCCGGCAAGCACTGTGCGAATCGGCGCTGCGCCTGATGCGTGCCGTGGGCTACACGCACGCGGGCACCGTCGAATTCCTGATGGACGCCGACACCGGCCAGTTCTACTTCATCGAGGTGAACCCGCGCATCCAGGTCGAGCACACGGTGACCGAGATGATCACCGGGATCGACATCGTGAAGGCACAGATCCGCATCACGGAAGGTGGGCAGATCGGGCTGACGGAGGATGCGACGGACGGCGACGGCTCGCTCATCGCGCGCGCAGCCGGCGTGCCGGAGCAGCACGCGATTCCGCTGAACGGCAACGCGCTGCAATGCCGGATCACAACCGAGGATCCGGAGAACGACTTCCTGCCCGACTACGGGCGGCTCACGGCTTATCGCAGCGCGGCGGGCTTCGGCGTGCGGCTCGATGCCGGCACCGCCTATGGCGGCGCGGTGATCACGCCGTACTACGACTCGCTGCTCGTGAAGGTGACGACCTGGGCGCCGACGGCGGCCGAATCGATTCACCGGATGGATCGCGCGCTGCGCGAGTTCCGGATTCGTGGCGTCACGTCGAACTTGCAGTTCCTCGAGAACGTGATCAACCATCCGGCCTTCATCGCGGGTGACGTGACGACGCGCTTCATCGACAAGACGCCGGAACTGCTCGAATTCGCGAAGCGCGGCGACCGCGCGACGAAGCTGCTGCGCTATCTCGGCGAGCTGAACGTGAACGGCAACGCCGAGATGAACGGTCGCACGCTGCCGGCGCTGCCACTGCAGAAACCGGTGCTGCCGAAGATCGATACGGCCGTGGCGATTCCGGCCGGCACGCGCGATCGCTTGCGCGAGCTTGGCCCCGAGAAGTTCGCGAACTGGATGCTCGATCAGAAACAGGTGCTGTTGACCGACACGACGATGCGCGACGCGCATCAGTCGCTGTTCGCGACGCGCATGCGCACGGCCGACATGCTGCCGATCGCGCCGTTCTACGCGCGCGAGCTGTCGCAGCTGTTCTCGCTCGAATGCTGGGGCGGCGCGACCTTCGACGTCGCGCTGCGCTTCCTGAAGGAAGACCCGTGGGAACGGCTCGCGCTGCTGCGCGAACGCGTGCCGAACATCCTGTTCCAGATGCTGCTGCGCGGTTCGAACGCGGTCGGCTATACGAACTACGCAGACAACGTCGTGCGCTTCTTCGTGCAACAGGCCGCGAGCGCTGGCGTCGACTTGTTCCGCGTGTTCGACTCGCTGAACTGGGTGCGCAACATGCGCGTGGCGATCGACGCGGTGGGCGAGAGCGGGATGCTCTGCGAAGGCGCGATCTGCTACACCGGCGACCTGTTCGACACGTCGCGTTCGAAGTACGACCTCAAGTATTACGTCGGCATCGCGCGCGAGCTCCAGCAGGCCGGCGTGCACGTGCTCGGCATCAAGGACATGGCCGGCATCTGCCGTCCGCAAGCGGTCGCGACGCTCGTGAAGGCGCTCAAGGAGGAAACCGGGCTGCCCGTGCATTTCCACACGCACGACACGAGCGGTATCGCTGCGGCGTCGGTGCTCGCGGCGATCGGTGCGGGCTGCGACGCGGTGGACGGCGCGCTCGATGCAATGAGCGGGCTCACGTCGCAACCGAACCTGTCGAGCATCGCGGCCGCGCTGGCCGGCAGCGAGCGTGATCCGGGGCTTGACCAGGATCGCCTGCACGAAGCATCGATGTACTGGGAAGGCGTGCGCCGTTATTACGCGCCGTTCGAATCGGAGATCCGCGCGGGCACGGCCGACGTCTACCGTCACGAGATGCCGGGCGGCCAGTACACGAACCTGCGCGAGCAGGCGCGCTCGCTCGGCATCGATCATCGCTGGACCGAGGTGTCGCGTGCGTATGCGGACGTCAATCGGCTGTTCGGCGACATCGTGAAGGTCACGCCAACGTCGAAGGTGGTCGGCGACATGGCGCTGATGATGGTCGCGAACGACCTGAGCGTGGACGACGTGCGCCGCCCGGACAAGGACATCGCGTTTCCGGAATCGGTCGTGTCGCTGTTCAAGGGCGAGCTGGGTTTCCCGCCCGACGGCTTCCCGGCGGAGCTGTCGCGCAAGGTGCTGAAGAGCGAGCCGCCGGCGCCGTATCGCCCGGGCGACCAGATTCCGCCGGTCGATCTCGACGCGGCACGCAAGCAGGCCGAGGCCGCGTGCGAGCAGCCGCTCGACGATCGGCAACTGGCGTCGTACCTGATGTATCCGAAGCAGACGGTCGACTACTACTCGCACGTTCGCGCGTACAGCGACACGTCGGTCGTGCCGACGTCGGCGTTCCTGTACGGCCTGCAGCCGCAGGAGGAGGTGGCGATCGACATCGAGCCGGGCAAGACGCTGCTCGTGTCGCTGCAGGGCCAGCACGCCGATGCGCAGGACGGCATCGTGAAGGTGTTGTTCGAGCTGAACGGCCAGTCGCGCTCCGCGCTGGTCGAGCAGAAGACGGTCGTGCATGCGGGCAAGGAGCGCCATGGGTTGCAGCGCGCCGATCCGGGCAATCCGCTGCACATCGCCGCACCGATGCCGGGCTCGGTGGTGACGGTGGCCGTGCAGCCGGGGCAGCGCGTGACGGCCGGTACGACGCTGATCGCGCTCGAGGCGATGAAGATGGAAACACACATCGCGGCGGAGCGCGACTGCGAGATCGCGGCCGTGCACGTGAAGCCGGGCGAGCGGGTGGCGGCGAAGGATCTGCTGATCGAGATGAAGGGAGCCGTGTAATGCTGGCTCGCTTGTCGGACCACGATTCCAGATGCGCGTTGCCGTCTGTCGCGTCCCTTTGATCGGATCGATTTGATTAGGAAGTGATCGGTTGGACAAGCTTCAGGCAATGAAATTCTTCGTGCGCGTTGCCGAAGAGGGCAGCTTTACCGGCGCGGCAGAGCGTATGGGCGTCACGACCGCGCTCGTGTCGCGTGCGGTTGGTGCGCTCGAGACGCATCTGAGGACGCGGTTGATCAACCGAACGACGCGGCGGATCGCCCTGACGGAGGCGGGCGAACGCTATCTCGGTCGGTGCGAGCAGATTCTCGCCGGCATCGACCTGGCCGAGGCGGAGGCGGCCGACGCGCATGCGAGGCCGGCAGGACGCTTGCGCGTACACGCGACACCGGGCTTTGGCCAAAGCTACGTATTGCCGGCCGTGTTGGCATATCGGCAATCCTATCCGAACGTGTTGGTCGAGCTGACGCTGTCTCAGCATGTGCCGGACTTGATCGATGACGGCTATGACGTCTCGCTGCAGCTGAGTGCGGCTGACCTGCCGGATTCGGGGCTCGTGTCGAAGCGTCTCGGTAGGCTCAGCAGTGTGCTGTGTGCATCACAGGCCTATCTCGACACGCATGGCGTACCGCTCGATACGCAAATGCTTGCTGAACACGCTTGCCTGCAAATCGTCTCGTCCGTGTTCCCGAACAACCACTGGCAGTTGACCGGGCCGCATGGTGCCGAGCGTTTCGAACTGCCACCGGCCCAGCTCCGGGTCAATACGGTAGAGGCGCTGGCCGTTGCCTTGCGCGCTGGCGCCGGAATCGGCGCATTACCCATGTCGACTGCAGTGCCGACCCTGCGAGGTGGCGGATTGGTACGGGTGCTGCCCGATTACACGCTGCAGTCGCTGACGGCTTACGCACTCTATCCATCACGCCAGTATCTCGATGCGAAGATCCGGACCTTCGTCGAGTCGCTGCAAGCATCGATTCCGACGGCCCTCGAAGCGGATATGGCCGCGCTCAACGTGACCTGACATTTCGAGCGTGCTCGGGAAATCGCTCGATCGCCGGCAATGCGTCGAAAAGACTCGGTCTCGGCGGCCCTCGTTGTCAATCTCGAATTAACACTGATGTCGTCTCGTGTGGCTTGATGGCGATGCATCCCGCCCGCATCATCGTTGCTCCTGTATTCACGGGCTGCGCGACGAGCGATGGCCTCGCATTCAAATGACGAATGAGCATGCTTCCCTTTTCCGACCTCTTGTTTTTCGTAATGGCCTGACACTGCGCAATCGCGTGGTGATGGCGCCGATGACCACCTGGTCCGCCGACCCCGATGGCGCCATTTCAGACGCCGAACTCGACTACTACCGGCGCCGTGTTCAGGGCGTTGGCATGGTCGTGACCGGTTGTACGCATGTGACGGAGAACGGCATCGGCTTTACCGACGAGTTCGCCGCTTACGACGACCGTTTCATTCCCAGCCTGAGAAGACTGGCCGAAGCGGCCAAGAGCGGTGGCGCGCTTGCCGTCCTGCAAATTTTCCATGCTGGCAACAAAGCCGTTGTCGAGGCCGTCCCGAATGGCGAACTCGTGAGCGCATCCGCCGTCGCCGCGCTGGCGGGACCGTTCAACCGCGGTGACGTCACGCCGCGACCGCTGGCGTCCAACGAGATCGAAGACATGGTGCGGGCTTTTGGCGACACCGTTCGCCGGGCGATCGAAGCGGGATTCGATGGCGTGGAACTGCACGGCGCGCATGGCTTCCTGCTGCAAAATTTCTTTTCTCCGCGCTACAACCGGCGCTGTGACGAATGGGGTGGGTCGCTGGAAAACCGCATGCGCTTTCCGCTGGCGGTCGTCAGCGAGGCGCGACGTGTGATTGCCGCGTACGCGAAGCGCCCGTTCCTGTTGGGGTACCGGATATCTCCGGAGGAGCGCGAGGAGGGCGGATATCGTGTGCCGGATGTTTGCGCACTGGTAGACAAGCTCATCGAGGGCGGGGTCGACTACGTGCACGCGTCGCTCAATGACGTTCGAGGTGCACGGCCGTTGGGCGCGGATACCGGCCTCACGGTGAAAGCGATCGTCGACCATGTCGGCGGCCGCGTGCCGGTGATGTCTGCCGGGATGCTTCGCGCCCCGCGCGAAGCCGCGGACGCCCTCGATCTCGGGCTGTCGCTGGTAGCGGTTGGAAAAGGGCTCGTGATGAATCCGGATTGGGTGGCGATCGCCGAAACAGGTTGCGACGCACAAATTCGCCACGCAATCGAGATGGGCGAGCAGTCGCAATTGTCGATTCCGGAGGGCTTGTGGGCGGCGATTGAAATGGCGCCTGGCTGGATTCCCGTGCATCGGCCAGCGGCGGTTGTCGACTGATCCGGGGCGATTGCGGATTTGTTCCGTACTATGATTGGTGGCATGGCAGGCGTTCCGACGCGTCAGCTACGGAAAACCGCCGATTCACCGTATCCGGGTGCAGTGTGCGTTCTGTTCCGTCTTTCAAAGTACGGAATGAGTCGGCGATCCAATTGACTTGACGCTTCCCGGGTCCTGTAATGAATGCCATCGGATGCAGTCACGTTGCGCGCGCCGTTGATGCCGCGCGCGGTCCGTAGTTGCAGAACAGATAGTTCATGGCCGTTTTCAGAGCCAGATCGAGACAAACGGAGCAATCGATGTCGCCTCACGCACGCCAGGCAGAGACACTCGTGTCCGGACAGGAGAAGGCAACCTGGGGCGATCCATCGCTCGACGACGGCCGGAATCTGGACAGCGGATCCGCATCCCAAGCGATGGTCGTTCCATTGGCACGGAGTCTCGCGATACTGGCTGCGTTTTCCCCGCACGAGCCGTGGCTCGGCAACCAGGAACTCGTGGCCGAGACGGGTATTCCTGCACCGACGGTTTCACGGATGGCGCGTTCTCTGGTCGCGCTCGGTTACCTTCACTATTCGCCGCAGCGTCGAAAATACCGGCTTGCCGCGCCCGTGCTGTCGCTCGGCTATGCGGCAATCGCTCATTCCAACGTTCAACTGCTCGCGCGACTTGAAATGCAGGCATTCGCGAATGCGAGCGAAACCTATGTGGTACTCGGCACACGGGATCGTCTCGATGTGATCGTGCTGGAAACGTGCGCGAGCAAGCCGGCGTCAGTCGATCTGAAGCTCTATGCGGGCACTCGCCTGCGTATCGCATCATCGCCGATGGGCTGGGCCATGCTTGCGGCACTGCCGGAACTCGAACGCTTTTATTTGCTGGGCAACATCGAACGCAAGACAGGGCGTGATTGGCCCAACCTGCGTCGTCGTATCAGCGAGGGCATTTCACAGGTGCACAACGTCGGCTATTGCGTGTCGCTGGGCGAGTGGGAGCCGGATCTTACGATTCTCGCGGTGCCACTGGTGGTCCAGGACCATACCCCGCTCGTGCTCGCCTGCATTGGCCGCAGCGCTCGGCTGGGACGTGCCCGGGTCGAGCGTGAACTCGGGCCGCGTCTCGTTGCAGCAGCCCGGCATTTGCAGGAGCAGGCGATCGTCGCCGGCTGACACGTATATGGAAAAGACCGACAGCCAAACAGGTGTGACGTTGACCGTCGAGCGCGGGCTCGAGGTGCTGCATGCGTTTCGGGCGGTACGTGCGCCCTTGTCGAATGCGGAACTGGTACGGCGTACCGGTCTCCCGAAGGCGACGGTGTCCCGCCTGACGTCGACGCTGATTTCGACGGGTTATCTGCGCCGCGTGGGCGGCGGCCGGCAGTTCGAACTCAGTGCCGGCGCATTGAGCATCGGCCACGCGTACCTGGAGGCAAATCCGGTCACGCGTCTGGTTACGCCCGTGATGCAGAAACTTGCCGACAAGCTGGATCTGTCGGTAGCGCTTGCGGTCCCGCATCGGCTCGACATGGTGTATATCGCGTGGCGAGCAAGCCCCAAGATCGCGACCTTGCGGCTTGGCGTCGGCTCCTTGCTGCCGATGGAGTCGACTGCTGTCGGCCGTGCTTACCTCTACGGACTACCTGAGGATGCGCGCGATGCATTGATCGCGGAGTTGCTCGAAGCGGCAGGAGACGACGCGGATGTCGTCCAAAAGAACCTTGATGCGGCGTTTGCCGACCTGGAGCAGTCGGGCGTGTGCATGTCGGTTGGCGAATATCAGCGGAATGCATACGGCATAGCAGTGCCTATTGTGGTCGGTCGTACCCACACGCTGATGGCGCTGAACTGTGGGGCGGTCGAGCTGGAGCCGGATATGACTGCAATCCGTCGGCGCGTAGTGTCCGAATTGAAGGCAGCTGCGGAAACGCTGTCGTTTATTTTGAGTGATGTCGACTGCGAGCCCTGACGTCCGGCAGTTCCATGATCCGATGGACGTCAGGGCATCGCAGGGGCGATGGTTTTACAATTCGCTCACGAGCTCCGGCACGAGCGAGAACAGATCGCCGACGAGGCCATAGTCGGCCACGCTGAAGATCGGCGCTTCCGGATCCTTGTTGATCGCGACGATCACCTTCGAATCCTTCATGCCGGCCAGGTGCTGGATCGCACCCGAGATGCCGACCGCGATGTACAGCTGCGGTGCGACGATCTTGCCGGTCTGGCCGACCTGATAGTCGTTCGGCACGTAGCCTGCGTCGACTGCCGCGCGCGAAGCGCCGAGTGCTGCTGACAGCTTGTCCGCCAACGGCTCCAGCACCTTCGTGTAATTCTCGCCGCTGCCCAGACCGCGGCCGCCCGACACGATGATCGTCGCGCTCGTCAGTTCCGGACGGTCCAGCTTCGTCACTTCACGGCTCACGAACTGCGACTTGCCTACGTCGGCTGCCGCTTCGATCTTCTCGACTGCTGCGCTGCCGCCTTCCGCTGCCACCGGATCGAAACCCGTTGCACGCACCGTGATGACCTTGATCGGATCGCTCGACTGCACCGTCGCGATCGCGTTGCCCGCGTAGATCGGGCGCTCGAACGTGTCGGCCGAATCGACTGCCGTGATGTCCGAGATCTGCGCGACGTCCAGCTTCGCGGCGATGCGCGGCGCGATGTTCTTGCCGTAGGCCGTCGCCGGCGCGAGGATGTGCGAGTAGTCCTTCGCGATGTTCAACGCGGTCGCTTCGACGTTTTCCGCGAGGCCCGCTTCGAGTTGCGGCGCGTCGGCCAGGAGGACCTTCGACACACCTGCGATCTTCGCTGCCGCGTCGGCTGCGCCTTGCGCGTTGTGGCCCGCGACCAGCACGTGAATGTCGCCGCCGATCTTCGCCGCCGCCGCCACCGTGTTCAGCGTCGCGGCCTTGATCGACGCGTTGTCGTGTTCTGCAATCACCAGAATCGTCATTTCTTTCCGCTCCCTCTTACAGCACCTTGGCTTCGGTCTTCAGCTTCTCGACCAGCGTCTTCACGTCCGGCACCTTCACGCCGGCTGCGCGCTTCGGCGGCTCGACCACTTTCAGCGTCTTCAGACGCGGCGCGACGTCGACACCCAGGTCTTCCGGCTTCACCGTTTCCAGCGGCTTCTTCTTCGCCTTCATGATGTTCGGCAGCGTCACGTAACGCGGCTCGTTCAGGCGCAGATCCGTGGTGATGACGGCGGGCAGTTGAAGCGACAGCGTTTCCGCGCCACCGTCGACTTCGCGTGCGACGGTTGCACGGCCGTCGGCCACCGTCACCTTCGATGCGAACGTCGCTTGCGGCAGGCCTGCCAGCGCCGCCAGCATCTGGCCAGTCTGGTTCGAATCGTCGTCGATCGCCTGCTTGCCGAGGATCACCAGTTGCGGCTGCTCCTTGTCGACCAGCGCCTTCAGGATCTTCGCGACGCCCAGCGGCTCGACGCCGTCGTTCGACTCGACGAGGATCGCGCGATCCGCGCCGATCGCCAGCGCCGTACGCAGCGTTTCCTGCGCTTGCGCGACGCCTACCGATACGGCGATCACTTCGGTCGCCACGCCCGCTTCCTTCAGGCGCACGGCTTCTTCAACAGCGATTTCGTCGAACGGGTTCATCGACATCTTCACGTTCGCGATGTCGACACCCGATTGGTCGGATTTCACGCCGACCTTCACGTTCGCGTCGACGACGCGCTTGACCGGGACCAATACCTTCACTTTGCGTCTCCTTTTCCAATCAACAATCCTGCACCCACTGCACGGAATAAGCTGCCGCACTGGCGTAGCGTCAACAGTGTCGGTTCTGCCATGGTCAGGTCAACACCGGCGGTTCAATGATTCCGTACTTCGGAAACCGCGAGGAGCGCGTGGAATTGACAATACGTGCCGGATGGCGCGGCACAGACGAAAAGCTGCATTGTGGTTATTCCGACGTACGGAACAACACCTGGTCGTGCGTTGACGCTTCCAGACGCCGCGCACACGATTGAGATCAAAGCCCAGCGCATGCCGAAATCGCGTCGGCTTCGTTCGGATGGGTGGTCGCGCTGCGACTGTCGACGAGTTCGCGGAGCTGTTCGTATTCCTTGCATCCGGCAAGTCCGGCTATACGTCCGGAACGATTGTCACGGTGGACGACGGGATCACGTCGCGCGGCTCCGTGAGTCAAACATAGAAAGGAAGAATCATGTCAGAGAGCGATCAGGAGACATCCATATACGCGTCGTATTCGAGTCTTGCGTTCGATCGACCCGCGAAGGGGGTCTTGCGCATTACGCTCAACCGTCCGGAGCGACTCAACGCGCTCGACGCGCGAGGTCATGAGGAGTTGGCGCGAGTGTGGCGAGACGTCGACGAGGATCCGAGTGTCGCTGCCGTGATCCTGTGCGGCGCAGGCAAGGCATTCTCTGCAGGTGGCGACTTCGACATGGTCGAGGAAATGATCGATTCGTTCGACGCGCGGGTGCGCGTTTGGCGCGAATCCAAGGATCTCGTCTACAACATCATCAACTGTTCGAAGCCGATCGTCTCCGCGATCCATGGCTCGGCGGTGGGTGCAGGGCTCGTGGCGGCGCTGCTCGCGGATATTTCGGTGGCCGGCCGATCGGCACGCCTGGTCGACGGTCATACGCGGCTCGGCGTCGCAGCAGGCGATCACGCAGCGATCATCTGGCCGCTGCTTTGCGGCATGGCGAAAGCCAAATATCACCTGATGCTGTGCGAACCCGTGAATGGCGAGAAGGCCGAGCAGATCGGACTGGTATCCGTCGCGGTAGACGATGCCGACGTTCAGGAAACGGCGTTGTCGATCGCTGTGCGGCTCGTGAACGGCGCACCGTCGGCGATACGCTTGACCAAATACGCGCTCAACAACTGGCTGCGCCAGGCTGGGCCGACTTTCGACGCGTCGCTGGCACTGGAAATGTTTGGGTTCGGCGGGGCTGAAGTACGCGAAGGCGTGAAGTCGTTCCGCGACAAGCGCGCGCCGGAATTCCCCCTCGAAACGCCGGTGTCTCCGACGCGGAGCGTATAAGCCGGAAGATCGGTGAAAGAAACGGGGCCCGGCGTGCGCAGCATGGGCTCGCGTTTGCCGCTGTGGCACACCCGCGACCACTGACTCCGCTTACCGGTCGACCGGGGTAGGAGCGCGGTCGCACACTGAGCGATTGAAAAAGGTCGGCTGGTCACGACGACGAAGCCGAGTTCAACACGCGATGGGAATCTGTCGCGCCTACATGATTTGAATCAGCACATGTCCCAAACCAGTCTCATCGAGCAATACGGCCCGCGCGAATCGATGGAATACGACGTCGTGATCGTCGGCGGCGGCCCCGCCGGGCTGTCGGCGGCGATCCGGCTCAAGCAGCTGGCCGCCGAGAAAGGCACCGAGATCGGCGTGTGCGTGCTCGAGAAAGGTTCCGAGATCGGCGCGCACATCCTGTCGGGCGCGGTGATGGACCCGCGCGCGATCAACGAACTGTTCCCCGACTGGAAGGAACGCGGCGCGCCGCTCGACGTCGAGGTGACGGAAGACCGCTTCCTGTTCCTGTCCGAGAAGAGCGCGGTCACCACGCCGAACTGGGCGCTGCCCGCCAACTTCCAGAATCACGGCAACTACGTGATTTCGCTGGGCAACGTCACGCGCTGGCTTGGGGCACAGGCCGAAGCGCTGGGCGTCGAGATCTTCCCGGGCTTCCCCGCTGCGGAGATTCTCTATAACGACGACGGCTCGGTCAAAGGCGTCGCGACCGGCAACATGGGCGTGGGCAAGGACGGCGAGCCGACCGAGAACTTCCAGCTCGGCATGGAGCTGCACGCGAAATACACGCTGTTCGCCGAAGGCTGCCGCGGCCATCTGGGCCGCCAGCTGATCTCGAAGTTCAAGCTCGACGCGAACGCGGATCCGCAGGCCTACGGGATCGGCATCAAGGAACTGTGGGAGATCGATCCGGCCAAGCACAAGCCGGGCCTCGTGATCCACACGGCCGGCTGGCCGCTGAAGTCGGATACGTACGGCGGCTCGTTCCTGTATCACATGGACAACAACCAGGTGGTGGTCGGCTTCGTGGTCGGCCTCGGCTACACGAACCCGTACCTGTCGCCGTTCGAGGAATTCCAGCGCTACAAGACGCACCCGTCGATCCGCGCGTTCCTGGAAGGCGGCAAGCGCGTGTCGTACGGTGCGCGCGCGATCACGGCCGGCGGGCTGCTGTCGCTGCCGAAGACGGTGTTCCCGGGCGGCGCGCTGATCGGCGACGACGCAGGCTTCCTGAACGCGTCGCGGATCAAAGGCAGTCACGCAGCGATCAAGACCGGCATGCTGGCGGCCGACGCCGCGTTCGACGCGGTGCAGGCCGGCCGCCAGTCGGACGAGCTCAACGCGTATCCGGATGCCTTCAAGCAGTCGTGGCTGTACACGGAGCTGTACCGTGCGCGCAATTTCAAGCAGTGGATGGCGAAGGGCCTGTACCTCGGCACGCTGATGGTCGGGCTGGAGCAGAAGGTGATGGGCGGCAACGTACCGTGGACGCTGCACCACAAGCATGCGGACCACGAAATGCTGAAGCCGGCATCGCAATGCCAGCCGATCGAGTATCCGAAGCCGGACGGCAAACTGACGTTCGACCGTCTCTCGTCGGTATTCATCTCGAACACGAACCACGAAGAGAACCAGCCCGCGCACCTGACGCTGAAGGATGCGAACGTGCCGGTGAACGTGAACTTGCGCACGTACGCGGGGCCGGAGGCGCGCTTCTGCCCGGCGGCCGTGTACGAGTTCGTGAAGAACGACGACAGCAGCGATCGCCTGGTGATCAACGCGCAGAACTGCGTGCACTGCAAGACCTGCGACATCAAGGACCCGACGCAGAACATCGTGTGGGTCACGCCGGAAGGCGGCGGGCCGAATTACCCGAACATGTAAACCAAAGTACGGAACGCGGGCCGGGACCGCGTTGACCCCCGCCCGTGGCGGTGCTCGAATCGAGGCAGAGTGCCTCCACCGCTGCCCTGATCATCCCATTCCACATGGACCGTTCCGAACGCGGTGAGCAGCGTCGGAGTCGCGTCTCCGTGACTTTCGAGTTCGTCGACTCATGAACCATGCTGAACCCGTGACCCCAGGGCCTTTGAACGAAGCCGCCATGGCTGGCTGCTGCGAGGCGCTCTCCACCATCATTCGCTCCGGCGACACCGTGATGTGGGGCCAGTCACACGCTGAGCCGGTCACGCTGATGCGCGCGCTCGTTGCCCAGCGTGAGCATCTGAAGCGGATCCGCATCTTCCTCGGTATCGGCCTCGCCGACGTACTTGCCCCCGAGCATGCCGACGCATTCGACTTTCTCGCGTACTGCGGGAGCGGATCGAACCGAAAGCTGGCCCGCGCGGGCGTGCTCGACATTCTTCCTGTCCATTACTCGCAGCTGCCCGGGTTGATCCGTTCCGGCGGGTTGCGGATAGATGTCGTGATGCTTCAGGTCTCGCCACCGGACGACCAGGGGCGCTATAGCCTCGGTCTTGCGCGCGAATATCTGGTCGAGGCGGTGAAGCACGCGCGCGCGATTGTCGCCGAGGTGCATCCGGACGTTCCGTGGACTCACGGTGGGCCGTATCTTCGGGCTGACGATATCGATTTGTTGGTGGCATCCGACGCGGTGTTCCCCGAGGCGCCCGTCACGGAACCCGGGCCGGTCGAGCAGGCAATCGGTCGGCATGTCGCATCGCTCGTCGAGGACGGTGCGACGTTGCAGACAGGCATCGGCTCGATTCCCGATGCAGTGATGGCGGAACTGCGGGGCAAGCGCGACCTCGGCGTGCATTCGGGAAGCATCGGCGATGGTGTCGCAATGCTCTGCGAGGCCGGTGTCGTCACGAACGCGAAGAAGTCGATCGACAAGGGGGTCACGATCGGCGGGGTCATCATCGGTTCCGCACGGGTACGTCGCTTCGCGCATCGGAATCCCGCGCTCGAGTTGCGCGGTACCGAATACACGCATAACCCGGAAGTGCTCCGCGGAATCGACCGGTTCGTCGCGATCAATTCGGCAGTGGAGGTGGACCTGACCGGGCAGATCAACGCCGAGATGGTTGGCGACACGTATGTCGGCGCCGTCGGCGGTGTCGGCGACTTCCTGCGTGCGGCCCAGCTCAGTCAGGGCGGCGTTCCGATCGTTGCGCTGCCGTCGACGGCGGGGCGGCATAGCCGGATCGTGACGCGATTGTCGGGGCCGGTCACGATACCGAGAAGCGACGGATGCGTGATCGTGACCGAATACGGGATTGCCGATCTGCGTGGCCTGTCTCTCGCCCAGCGTATTCCAAAGATGATTGCAGTCGCACACCCCGATCATCGCGAACGTCTCACACGCGAAGCCTATCCGGGCACCTGAATGACGCGACCACGGGCGACGTGCCGGATTGAGTCGAGGCGCGCCGCCGATAGCGGAGCAATGGAAGGAGAAACACACCATGCAGAAGCGCGCCAATCGCTCGCAGTTGAATGAACGGACCATGGCAGACGTGGAAACGATCCATCGTTTGTCATCGTCACGATTTACTTGTCGCGCCTATTTGCCGGACGCCGTTCCGGCGAGTGTGATCGGCAGCATCGTCGACATCGCTAAACGTTCTGCGTCGTGGTGCAATGTGCAGCCATGGCACGTGGTGGTGACATCCCGCGAGACGACTGATCGATTCCGTGCTGCACTGGTCGACCATGCCGCGCGGCATACCGAGATGGATTCCGATATACCGTTTCCGGCCGAGTACCCCGGTGTCTATGGCGAACGTCGGCGCGAAATCGGATATGCCCTTTACGAGGCGCTCGGTATCGACCGCGAAGACCGCGTCGCCCGTGCCAGACAGGCTGCGGAGAACTTCAGGCTGTTTGGTGCGCCTCACGTGGCGATCCTGACGATGCCCGCCGAACTCGGACAGTACGCAGCCGTCGACAGCGGGGCATTCGTCGCGTCGTTCCTGCTGGCGGCTCGCGCCTATGACGTTGCCACGACGCCCCAGGCAGCGCTCGCAAACCATGCCGGCTTCATTCGAAATTATTTCGGGATCGGAGACGAGCGGAAGTTCGTTTGCGGGATCGGATTCGGTTACGCCGATCTGGCGCATCCCGCCAACGGATTTCGCTCCACCCGGGCAGCAACGAAGGACGTGATGCGGATGGTCTGAGCAGTGACGCGTTCGCCTGCCTCGATTTTGGCCGCATGTGACGGCTCGACCTGCTGAGCCGATTCGATGACAACCCGACAGCGCTAGCTAGACGGGGCGGATGTGGCGACCGAGGAACTGCGCTGCAACCTCGCCGAAGACGTCATTGCGATCGCCAGCCACCATGTGCCCGGCGGCAGGAACGTTGACGTACTCGGCGTGGGGGCACAGTTTGAGGAATTCATGCACGCCTGCTTCGCTGACGATGTCGGAATTGCCGCCGCGCACCAGCAACGTCGGCAACTTGAGCCTTCGCGCACACGCGGAATAGCGTGCGTGGCGTCGATCCAGGTCGCGGGGCCACGCGAGAAAATGCGGATCCCAGTTCCAGCGATATCTTCCGTCTCCGTCGTGACGCAGGCTGCGGCTCACGTTGCTTGAAACGAACCCATTTTTTGGATTCCGGCGATACCGCCTGATCGCGTCGACGGCTTCGTCAGGAGATTCGAACCCGTCCGGCCGACGCATCAGCGACTGCAGACGGACGACACCGTGCGGCTCGACACACGGCGCAATGTTGACGAGCACCAGTGCAGCTGCATCAAGAAAGCCTTCCCCGACTGCGAGCAAGCTCGTGCCACCTCCCAGGCCGGCGCCGACGAGCATCGGTCGTCGGCCGTCGAAGAGCGTCGCGACGCGTTCGAGATCGCGGACCATCGCGATCTGACTGTAGTTGCCGGTCGGCGACCAATCCGATTCACCATGGCCTCTTGCGTCGAAGGCAACGGCATGAAAGCCGGCCGCGCCGAGCGCGTGGCCGATTCCGCTCCACGCATGACGCGTTTGCCCGCTGCTGTGCAGCAGGATGACGGGTGCGCCGAGCGGGTCGCCCCACGATTCGCCGGCGAGCCTCAGGCCGTCAGCACTTGTCCAGGTGTGAGTCCTGCCCTTCGAGCACGAAGGGCAGGTTTCCTCTTTCATCGAAATCGTCATGATTGCACCGCTTCAGCATTACGTAACCATTCGCCACCGATCAGGCATCGTGAGCCATCGAGGCGCTCGGATCCCGCGTTCTCGGCCCGGAATCCAGATCGACTGCTATTGCCCATCGTGATCGCCGAGCATTCTGTAAGTTTGACGCCGTGGAAAGTTGCGTCAATCTCGGCGCGCGGAACGTTCCGTACTGCGGTCACGCCCGCGTCACTTTATCTGCCGCTGAACGAGTGCAATGATGGCGCCGGCCAGGGAAATGATTGCAATCACGTAGAAGCAGTCCAGTACGCTCATGAAGCTCGCCTGATGCGTTGCCATGCGCGCGAATTCTCCGAGAGCAGCACCTTCGGCCTGCGCGGTATTCATGCCGTGCTCGGCAAACGCATGAGCCATCGACTGCAGCGCGTTCTCGAAGATCGGGTTGTAAGGGGTTGCAAATTCCGCCAGGCGGGTTTGATGGAGCGCGAGGCGGTGCTGATCCAGGATGATGATGGACGCGGTCGATAGCGAGTATGCAAGCTGCTTGACGATATTCTTCAGTCGGTAGCCGTGCGTAAATTCGTGATCCGGGAAGATCTGGAACGCGACGTTTCCGTTCGGCAGAGCGATGAACATCAACAGGAAGCCGCGCACGATCAGCGGTGCCAGGAGCCACGACACACTCACATCGGGGGGGAGGTGGATAAACCACACGGCGATGAACGTAGCCATCAGGAATCCTGGAACGATCAACAGCTTCTTGCGCGTCACGAACTTCGCGTATCGGAAATACAAGAACGCCACGACGATCGACGACAGTGACGTGAATCCGACGATTCGGCCCGCATTTTCCACCGGGTAGCCGAGGCCGCCTTCGAGCAGTCTCGATATCAGATAGCCGATTGCATTCGTGATGTAGTAGTAGAACGCATAGAGCACGATGGCGACTCTGAAGGGGCCTTCTCGCAATGCACTCAACCGAATGAGCGGTTTTGGGTGGTTCCATTGCTGCCAGGCCACCCAACCGAGCGCGAGCAGGCCCGCTGCGGTAAGGAGCAACAGTATCGGCGACGTGCTGAACAGCTCGAAGCGGACCTGCTGAGCGACGATCTGCAGCGCACCGAGGGCGAGCGCGAAAATCAGGTAGGGCCAGAGATGCGTGTCGCTGCGCAATGCCGGCTGGCGCTTGCCGATATGTGGAACGACCAGGAACGCGAATACGGCCAGTGCGAGCCCGGCGACCGTCGTGCAGAGAAAGAGCGCATGCCAGCCAAAGTTTGCAATGAGCACGCCACCGGCTAGCGGCGCAAGGGCGCTCGCCAACAGGATGATCGTCAGGAACAGGCGGGTCGCCGGCGGGCGATTCTTGGGCGAGAAGCCGGTCTGCAAGAGAATCCGACACGTACCGAGCATCGGCCCAATGAAGTAGGCCTGAAAGCCTCGTGCCATCGCCAGTTGAAATGAAGTCACGCTGAGCGATGCCGCCAGTGAGCCGATCGCGAACATCAACAGGCAGCCGCTGAGATATCGGCGGAACCCGATTCGCTCGATCAACCATTGCTGTTGAAGAATGCCCAGTACCGATGCGACAGCATACGCAGACGACGACCACACCAGTTCGTCCGGCGGTACGTTGATCCCGCCAGCTACGTAGCTGCTGAAGAACGAGAAGGCGGTATTGTCGAAGTAGTCGAGTCCGACCGACAACGCGATGGCCCAGGGAAAAAGGTCATGACGAAGATGACGGTACGTCAGTGACCGTGCGCGGGAGAACGCCATGATCACGATGCTCCGTTGCCAGACCCGGACGCGGCGGAACGACGCTCGCGAGCGGCGAGACGTTCACCTTCGAGCACTTCCGCAGGGGTACCGGCGAGTCGTCGCCGCAAGTACTCGAGGTCATCGTTCAGCTCGTTGCGCAGTGTCTCCGCGTCTTTCAATTCACGTCGGACCTGCACGATCCGGGCGTTCAGGCGGGTGATCTGCTCAGCAAGACCTGACGAGATCTCGTGCAACGACTCGGCGGAATACTGCCTGCGGCCGTCGGCCTCGATCGCCAGTGGCTGCTTGAGTATTTCGGTGATGCCGTGGAGCGAGAACCCGAGGGAGCGCAGTCGCAGGATCCGTCCGAGCTTGTCCAGATCGGCGACGCTGTAGAGCCGGTACCTTCCGTTGCTCCTGGCTGGAATCACCAGGCCGAGTTCCTCGTAATACTTCAGGGTGCGGGGCGTCACGGCCAGCTGACGGGCGGCCTCGCGTATCGCGACGAGTGGTGAATTCCTGGCTTGCATCGAATGAAAGAGGGGGGGCAGTTGCCCGCGCATACCGATTCACGCGGCGCGTGTGGGCGCTGCATGGAACGTCAACGTATGCGTACAGGTTGGGCGAAAATGAAGCGCCGACATTCCGTCGGCGCTTCGCTGAGTCGAACTGGCGTGTCGAGAGGAGCGCGGTCGATCCGCCACGTGGAATCCGGGAGCCGCGCTACCAATCGATTCTGTTACCCGTGTCGATGTGCGATCCGAGCGGGAACAGCCGGTCCGTCAAGCCATGACGATGGTCTTCGATTCCATGAACGCGGTCAGCCCTTCGACGCCGCCTTCACGCCCGATGCCGGACTGCTTGAATCCGCCGAAGCCGATCGAAAAATCGGTGCGCGGGCCATTGTGGCCGACCGTCCCCGAGCGGATCTGGCGTGCCACGTGCAACGCACGGGCGCTATCGTTCGTGAACACCGCGGCATTCAGGCCAAACGGGGTGTCGTTCGCCATCCGGATCGCGCTGGCTTCGTCGTCGGCGGGAATGACGCTCAATACCGGGCCGAAGATCTCGTCCTGAGCGATCGTCGAACGGTTGTCCACGTTGCCGAATACCGTCGGCTCGAAGAAGAACCCGCGCTGCAAGCCGGCCGGACGTTTGCCGCCGGCTGCCAACGTTGCGCCTTCCTCGATGCCCTTTGCGACGAACCGCTCGACGGTCTCTCGCTGCCGCGCGCTCGCGAGCGGGCCGGAGGTCGTCTCCGGCGCGAACGGATCGCCGACCACAATCTGTCGGGCGATGTTCGATAACGCTTCGACCATCGCGTCGTGTTTCGCACGCGGAACGATCACACGCGTCAGGCTGTGGCAGATCTGCCCGGTGTTGTAGCCGAAATAGGACGGCCCGAGGATGTTTGCCGCAGCTTCGACATCGAAATCATCGAGGATGACGGCGGGCGATTTGCCGCCGAGTTCGAGCGTGACGCGCGCCACGCGGTCGCCGGCAATGGAAGCGATCCGGCGGCCGGCGCCTGTCGATCCCGTGAACGTGATCTTGTCGACGCCGGGATGGCGAACCAGCTCCTCGGATACGTCCCGATCGGCCGTCACGACATTGATCACACCGGGCGGCAAACCGATTTCTTCGCAGATCTCGGCGAACAGGTAGGCCGAGCAGGGCGCTTCGGGCGACGACTTGATCACCAGTGTGCAACCTGCGAGTAGCGCCGGCGCGGTCTTGTACGCCATCAACCCGGCAGGACCGTTCCACGGAATGATTTCCCCGACGACGCCGACCGGCTCGTAGACGCGATAGCCGAGATTGCCGGTAACCGACCGGTGCTCCTCGACGAACGGGAAGGTCGACGCCATTGCTGCGTACTGGCGAAATGCGCCGCTGATGAACAGCCCGATACGCGGCTGGGCGATCTTGTACACGATCCCGGTCTCGATCGACCAGATGCGCGCGAAATCGTCGTTCAGCGCTTCCAGCCGTTCCGCGAACTTCTCGAGATAGACTGCGCGTTCCTGCGGCGTCATGCGGGGCCACGGGCCGTTGTCGAATGCGTCACGCGCCGCGGTGATTGCACGCTGCATGTCGGCCGACGCGGCTTTTGCCACGGTCGCCACGACTTCTTCCGTCGCGCAGTCGAGCACGTCGAACGTTTCGGCGGTGGACGGTGCCACCCATTGCCCGCCGATGTAGAACGCTCGGGGATGCTTGAGGTCGATCGTTCTCTTGGTCATCTAATTCTCCATGGCCGTCTTCGACGGCGCTTTCCAAATTCCGGACGGCACGGGTGTGCGTGCCGTCAAAATACGATGACGCCCTTGCCACTCGTTTGTTGGTTGAAGTGTGCGTAGGCTTCACCGGCTTGCTCGAGACGCCACTCTTCGGTAAAGAGCTTGTCTACCTCGACACCGTGATCGGCGATGAAGTGGGCACAGTCCTTCATGCCGACTTCGGAGAAGGTGAAGGAGCCGATCAGCGTTCTTTGCTTGCCGATCAGGTCTTTCATTGCATCGATGGTCAGGTTCCCGCCGACCGCGACGAGAACGACACGCCCCCATACTTTCGTGCTGCGAATCGCCTGCGCGCGCGGCAGTTCACCACCGGCACATTCGACTGCACAGGACACGCCTTTTCCGCCCGTCAGCTTGTGGATCTCCTCGACCGGGTCGACCTTGCTGGCGTCGATGCCATGTGTGACGCCGAATGCTTTCGAGCGCTCGACGCGATTCGGGTTGATATCGATGCCGATCACCTCGATACCCATCGCTGCGGCGAGTTGAGCGGTGGAGAGGCCGACAGGGCCGAGGCCATAGACGGCAAGCGTGTCACGCGCGCTGATATCCAGACGCAGCAGCGCGCCGTATGCCGTGCCGGTGCCGCACGAGATGGCCGCACCGCCCTTGAACGACACTTCCTGCGGCAGATGGACCAGGGACGATACCGGTACCTTCATGTAGTTCGCATGCCCGCCGTGACTCAGCACGCCGTAGATGCGCGCGCCGCGATCGCACAGTTGGGTCCAGCCTGTCCGGCAGTGGTCGCAGCAGCTGCAACCCGCGTAATGAAAGACCATGACCCGGTCGCCGACCCGGAACGTTGCGGGATCGACGCCCGGGCCGACCGCGGCCACGACGCCGCACGGTTCATGACCGCCGATGACCTGGTCGGATTCCATCCGGTCGCGCATGCCTAGCATGCTCAACGATTCCGCCATCCCGTGGCGGTAATAGTGAAGGTCGGTTCCGCACATGCCGGACGCCTTCATTTCGATGACTGCTTCGCCGTATCCCGGAACGGGATCGTCGAAGTTGAGGACGTCGACCTTGCAATTTCCCTGAAAGACCATGCCGCGCATGATAGTTCTCCAAATCTGGTGCGTAGGCTCGGTGCGGGCGCTGCAGCGCTTGCGCGAGGCGTCAATGTTCCGATGCCGGCGCGGTAAGCTCACGCACGACCCGTGGCGCGATCAATGAATGGTCAGTCCGCCCGTCGGGCTCAGCGTTGCGCCTGTCAGGTAGGCCGATTCGTCCGATGCGAGGAACGCGACGACCTGACCGATATCCGTGGGCGCCGCTACGCCGAGCGGGCAGCCGGCGACGACCTTTTCGTATTGTTTGCGGTGTTGTTCCGATACCTTGCTGTCGGCACCGAACACGGCGTCCCACGACGGGCTGTCGCGCACAACCGTCACGCAAACGCAGTTGACCCGGATCTTGTCGCGCGCCAGTTCCTTGGCGATGACTTTGCTGGCGCGAATCAGGCCGCCGGCAAATGTCGAAACGGCCGTTTGGCCCGGGGTGGGGACCCGGCCGCCTTCCGAGGTCACGAAGATCACGCTGCCGCCGCCACGAGGGCGCATGTACGGCAACGCAGCCTGCACCGGAAAGAGCTTGGCGGCCGTATTCTCGGCAACCAGCGCCGCAACGCGTGCGAGGTCGATATTGGCGAATGCGCCCCGAACCTGGGGAGACCGCGCCTCGTCGTCATTGCCGCCGGCATTGGCGACGACAATGTCGATGCCGCCATGGCGACGGGCGGTCTCCGCGGCTAACGCGTCCATATCGTCTTTCGATCGCACGTCTCCCGACAGGAAATCCGCAATGCCGCCAGCCTGCCGGAGCTGGGCGAGGACCGACTCTGCCTTCGCTGCATTTCGCCCGCTGATCACGACTGTTGCGCCGCGCGCTGCGAGCTGCAACGCGATGCCTTTGCCGATCCCACCGGTGCCGCCGGTGACGATGGCTACTTTCCCTTCAAGACTGCTCATCGAAATTGCCTTCAAATCATGGAGAAGTTCGTTCGAGCTCGCCTGTCGGTCGGATATGCACGACATTGCGATTCGTGCGAATCCGGCTGGCGGATCGAGAAGTCTGGCGGCGAGAGGTAAATGACCTCCGCGGCGCGCCGTATATCTGCCTGGGCAATAGTAGGTACGGAGCGGCGGTAATTCGAGTGACGTTTTTCGAATGCGGAGTTGCTTATTTTCGAATCTGGCTTTCGTCGAGCCCCGGCATGGCAGACGAATGGCTGTCTGACCCGTCGATCGACGCGTGAAACTCGAGTTGCTCTCAACTGGCAGTGCGGCACCGCGTTCGCGAAACCGCAACGCCGCTTTCGCGAATCTGCATTTGTACGAGGCGGTGGGCGCCCCTAGGATTGACCGAGCTGGCGGGCTTCGTTCGGCAACGAGTAGCCCCGGCAAATTGCCGACGCGCATGGTGCGTCGCTTTCCGAGGCAGGCAGTGGCTCGGATACAAGAGGCGGGGTAGCGATACTCGATCCCGCAAAAAAATCGGAGACAAATTTGCAACGCTGCAAAGGCCAAGGCCCGTTGGCGGGTCTCAAGGTGGTCGAGATCGGCGGCATCGGACCGTTGCCGTTCTGCGCCATGCTGCTCGCCGATCTCGGCGCCGATGTATTGCGAATCGACCGTATCGTGCCGTCGGACAGCGGTGTTTTGCTGGAAAGTCGGTTCGACCTGTTGCGTCGTAGCCGCCGCTCGATCGCGATGGATCTGAAGAATGGCGCGGCAGTCGAGGTGATCCTTCGCCTGGTCGAGGGCGCAGACGCCGTCATCGAAGGTTTTCGTCCCGGGGTGGCCGAACGGCTTGGCGTTGGCCCGGACGACTGTCTCGCGGTCAATCCGAAGGTCGTCTACGGCCGCATGACGGGCTGGGGACAGGACGGCCCGCTCGCGGACGCGCCCGGCCATGACCTCAACTACATCGGATTGACCGGCGCGCTCCATTCCATCGGCTCCGAAAACGGCCCGCCGGTGCCACCGCTCAATCTCGTCGGAGATTTTGGCGGCGGCTCGCTTTATCTTGCGCTGGGGGTCGTCAGTGCGATGCTCGAGGCCCGGAGCTCCGGACAGGGGCAGGTGGTCGACGCGGCCATGGTCGACGGCTCCGCGTCGCTGATGACCCTGATATACGGGATGCATGCCGGCAACGCATGGATCGACCGGCGAGGCTCGAATCGGCTGGATTCAGGCGCGCCCTGGTATCAGGTCTATGAAACGAGCGACGGCCGCTACGTATCGCTCGCATCCAACGAGCCGCGCTTTTATCGCGAGACGCTGACCCTGCTCGGCGTGGCCGACGAACCGCTTCCGAAGCAGCACGATACGGACGGATGGCCGCTGCTGCGCGCACGCTTTGCCGAGATATTCAGGCAGAAGACCCGGGACGAGTGGTGCAACCTCGCAGCCGGAACCAACGTGTGCATTGCGCCGGTGCTCTCATTGACGGAAGCACCGAAGCATCCGCACAACGTCGCACGAGCAACGTTTCAGGAAGTGGCCGGCGTGGTACAGCCTGGCCCGGCACCGCGCTTCAGCCGCACGCCAGGTGCGATCCAGAGGCCCCCCGCCCGGATCGGCGAGCATACGGACGAAGCGTTGCTCGACTGGGGGTTTGCTCAACATGAGATTGATGCGCTGCGCAATCGAGAGGCGATTCGGTGAGCGCGCGTGGACGATTCCAAAGATGAACGAAAAGGAGATGTGATGGAGGAGACAATTCATGATTCGCGTGTCGGAACGAAGATAGGTGGCGATCGGCCGTTGGCCGGCATTCGGGTACTCACCGTCGAAAACTTCATCGCGGCGCCGTTTGCTTCGATGTGGTTGGCGGATGCCGGCGCGGAAGTCGTCAAGATCGAGACGCGCGAGGGCGGCGATTTTTCCCGTAGCACGAATCCTGTCAAAAAGGACGCGGACGGCAAGCCGAGCGGCCTCGCCTTTTTACGGGCGAATCGAAACAAGAAGAGTGTCACGCTCGATCTCAAGCACCCGGAAGGCCGGCGCATCTTCACCGAACTCGCCGCGCAAGCCGATGTCGTGATCGAGAATCTGCGGCCGAACGTGATGGACCGGATGGGGCTCGGTTATTCGGACCTGAGCAAGATCAATCCACGCTTGATCTACGGCGCCATTTCCGGGTTCGGACACGACGACATACTGCCCAGTCCGTACGGTGACTTCCCGGCGTTCGATATCGTGGGACAGGCGATGAGCGGGCTGATGTATCGTCCCGAGCGGAGCGACGACCGACCGACCTATCTGGGCTTCTCGCTCGCCGATATCGAGTGCGGGATCCTGGCGCTCTATGGCGTCGTGCTCGCGCTTCTGCATCGGCATACGACAGGCAAGGGCAAAAAAATCGACATCTCGATGGTCGATGCGTCGTTGATCCTGAACGAAATCTCCGTCGCGATGTATTCGGCAACGAAGCGGACGTCGCCCCCCGGGGTACACGCAGTCACCGCGCCGTTCGGAACCTATCGTGCGAAGGACGGGTACATCGTCATTGCGGTACTGGGCGAACACATATGGAAGCGCTTCGCGGAAGTCATCGGCCGCCCGAATCTGCCGGATGATCCGAGATTTGCCGACGGCATGTTGCGCAAGCAGCATCTGGACGACCTGAATGTCGAGATCGACGCATGGCTCGCGGATCGATCACGCGAAACGGCACTGGCCGAGCTGCGCGCGGGCGGCGTGCCTTGCGCCAACGTGAACGACGTGCCGGACCTGTTCGAATGTCCGCACGTTGCTGCACGCAAGATGCTCATGACGCTCGACGACCCGGCATGGGGCCCCATTCAGGTGGCCGGCAACCCGGTCAAGATGTCGGATGTTCCGGAACCGGAAGCCAAGACGCCGCCGCGTCTGGGCGAGCACAACGCGAATGTCCTGCACGAGTGGTTGGGCATGGACGACGGTGAAATCGGGAAATTGCGGGAAATGAACGTGATCTGAATCCGGTGAACCGATGGCGCGTGTGCGATTCGCACCGATCGTCTCATGCGCCGCACAACGTCGGGGCGACCTCTGCTTCTCGACTCCCCTGGGGATATGACCGATATCGCCGAGGCTGTCCCGGTCGCCTCTTCTTCGACTCCCAATTGACGCCCGATCACCCCCGGCTTAGTCTCTATGGCTCAATTCAGCAATCCAGCCGAGCGAGAAGACCAAGGAGAGGACATGGCTGGGCTCAGTCTCCACAATCTGACGAGACGCGTCGACCTTTTCACGTTGCGGTTGTTTCTCACCGTCGTGGAGGAGCAGCAGATGCGACGCGCGGCGGTGAGGGAGAACATCACGCCGTCAGCTGCGACGAGGCGGATCCAGGATCTCGAAGAGATTGCGGGCATCGACCTGTTCGAGCGATTGCCAACCGGCATGGTCCCGAGCGCTGCCGGCGAGGTGCTGGCCCGTCACGTGCGTTTGCTGTTCGAGAATCTCGACGTGATGCGGCGCGAGGTGGCCGAGTTCACCGAAGGCGTACGCGGTCATATCCGCATCGGCTCCACCAGCACGATCATCGTCCAGTTTCTGGCGCGCGAGATCGCCGAGTTCACGCGGGACTTTCCCTTCGTCGACATCGAGTTGCAGGAGGATGCAAATACCAACGTGGTGGGTGCCGTCGTGGCCGGCAAGGCCGACGTGGCGATGTTCTATGCCACCGACGACATCGACCGGAATGCGCTGGAGATCATCGAGTATCGTACCGATCGTCTCGTTGCCGTCGTGCCGAAAGGGCATAGCCTCGGGGAGCGCGCCAGCGTCACGACGAAGGATCTCCTCGAGCAGAACGTGATCGGCATCTCGGCGACGACTTCGATGATGACCCAACTGCGAAATGCAGCCGCCGCGCTGGGACGCGAACTGGATGTGAAGTATCGGGTCAGCACGATCGAGGCGGCTCGCAGTCTGGTCAAGGCAGGGCTGGGCGTGATGATCCAGCCCGAGAGCATGCTGCCGGTCGAGGACCTCAACAAGGTGACGCTCGTGGCGCTGGACGAACCATGGGCATTGCGCCGGCTCTGCATCGGGACGAGGCGTGGCGATTCACTGACGGCAGCAACGCGGGCGTTCGTTGCCCGGTTCACTGACTGATAGCGGCGGTTCCAATGACACGCAGCGCCGACACTCGCGCGGTGCGGCGTGCAGTGCCGTTCGTGCGATGTCCCCTCACGATTTGCCCGGCAATATCCCCCACACCGCTGAATAAAGCATTTCCTTCAATAGGCCGTGTCGTCGAGACGGTATCGTCGCGACCGTCGACAAGACTAGTTGTGCTGCTTCCAGTCGATGAATTCGTCCATCGGCACGTTGCCATATACCTGCCGTGCCTCGCGCGCACGGCGCTTTTGATCACACGAAAGTTGATTCGAATCCGCCGAATCGCCGCTTCGAAATCCGTCACTTGGTCGATAAATTTCGCATCCCTATAGTGGGCGAGAAGATAAAAAAACCCGGTCGTGAACGGGAATTCGTGAGTAAAAAGGAGACAACGTGAACGCATCATCCATTCGGACTCGCAGCAGCCTGTTCGTAGTCGTCTTGTGCTTTCTAACGATCGCCGTCGACGGTTACGATCTCATCGTCTACGGCGCAACGGTGTCGTCCCTGTTCGCGGAGCCCGGATGGGGGTTGAGCGCATCCGGTGCGGGAATGATCGGGAGCTGGACACTGGCCGGGCTGATGCTGGGCCTGTTCGGCGCCGGCTCCCTGTCCGATCGCATCGGCCGCCGGAAACTGATCATGGCCGGCGTGCTCTGGTTTTCCATCGGTTCGCTGCTATGCGCAGTGGCTCATTCCCCGACGCAACTGGGTTTTGCCCGTTTCCTCACGGGCATCGGGTTGGGGAGTGTGGTGCCTTCGTCGGTGGCACTGAGTATCGAGTACGCGCCTCGCAATCGCCGCCAGCTGTATAGCGCACTCGCGCTGACGGGCTATGCGATCGGCGGCGTCGTGTGTGCGCTGCTGGCGATGTCGTTGCTGCAGAGTCACGGATGGCGGGTGCTCTATGCCGCCGGCGCGGTGTACGTCGTCATCCTGCCGGTCATGTATTTTTTCCTGCCGGAGTCGGTCAATTTTCTGGTCGACAGCAATCGAATGGACGAAGCGCGAGAACTGGCGACCCGCTATTCGATCGACTTCGAGCGTGTCCTGGCTGACAGCGCCAGCCAGCGTCAGCTTCAATCCGCATCCAGCGAACTGCGCGGCTTCAAGCTCGCGATGTCGTCGGACTGGCGGTCCGCGGTGCTGCTGTTCGCGGTCGTGTGTTTCTGTGGCCAGATCGTCGTCTATGGAATGAATGTCTGGCTTCCGACGCTGATGCGCAAGGCCGGGTATCCGCTCGGATCGTCGCTGCAGTTTCTTCTGGTGATGCAATTCGGCGCCGCCGTGGGCAATCTGTGTGGCGCGTGGCTGGCCGATCGTTTCGGATCCCGCAAGATACTGATTTCCCTTTTTGCCATTTGCGCAATTTCGTTGCTGGTCATGAGCCAGAAGCCGGATTACATCTGGTTGATGCTCGCCGTGTTCGGTTCAGGTCTGGGTTCGATCGGATCGACAACGCTCGGCTACGGCTACATTGCCGCGTACTTCCCCGCATCCTGCCGCGGCTCAGCCATCGGCACAGCCCAAGGTCTGGGGCGGATCGGCTCGGTGCTGGGGCCGATGATCGGTGGGTGGGTTGTCGGGTCGACCCTGGGACATCAGTGGAATTTCTACGTGTTCGCGATTCCGTCCGTGATTGCCGCCATCATGGTGACCCAAATACCGAAAAAGACGCGTGTGGACGTGTCGTTGGCGAAGGCCTGATCCGACGTTGCCGTCTCGACGCGCGGCCACGCACGGCGGCGTATGCGCGCCCCGTCGACTGCATGCTCGGCGACAGGTGCATGCTCGGTAGCGCACCGCCGCCGGAATGATCGCGACCGTGCCCGACGATTCCAAAACAGGAACGTCGGGCACGTTTCATTTGGAGCGCGCGGCGGCCTCACGCGATCGAACATGACCGTCCCTCGAAGCAGATCGCCCGACGCGAAGGTGTCGCTTACCGTCTTCGCCATTTTCGAATTGCCGCTTCGAAAATGACCAGTTGGATCGCTTCCGACGTGGCCCTAACCTGAAGGTCATGACGAACAAGGCCGATGCGCGAGCTGACGCCACACAACTGGAGCGAAGACAAATGGCAAACTTTCTCGACGAATCGCAAACCATGTGGCTCGACACCGTGAACAAGTTCATGGACAACGAGATCACCGTCGAATACGTGCGCAAGTGCGACATGAATCGCGACTACCCGTACGAGGCGTACGAAAAGATCGCGAAGCAAGGGTGGCTGGGCATCCTGATTCCGGAAGCCGAGGGCGGCTCGGGCGGCGACATTTTCGATTACTCGCTGATGGCCGAAGGCCTCGGCAAGTTCGGCTTCGACTTCGCGTGCTCGGTGCTCGTGCCGACGTTCACCGCGATGAACATCATCAAGTTCGGCACGCCCGAACAGAAGAAAAAATACGTGCAACCGTTCATCGACGGCAAGATCCGCTTCTCCGTGTCGATTTCCGAGCCCGATGCCGGTTCCGATGCGGCGAACACGAAGACGCGCGCCCGCCGCGACACCAACGGCGACTGGATCGTCAGCGGCCAGAAGCTGTGGTGCAGCGGCGCGGCGGCGAAGGACACCGTGATCGCGATGCTGGTGCGCACGAGTACCGACGACAAGCACAAAGGCCTGTCGGTGCTGCTGATCCCGAACAACACGCCGGGGATGGTGATCAACAAGCTGCCGACGCTCTCGCGTCACGCGACCGGTACGACCGAGATCTTCCTCGACGAGGTGCGTGTGCCGGGCGACGCGCTGCTGGGCGAGGAAGGGCAGGGCTGGAAGATCATCACCGAACACCTCGAGCTCGAGCGCTGCGCGGTGGCCGCCGCTTATACGGGTAACGCCCAGCAGGCAGTGACGACGGCGACGCGCTACGCGCACGACCGTATCCAGTTCGACCATCAACTGTACGACTTCCAGGTGATTCGCCACCTGCTCGCCGACTGCCAGACGAAGGTCGACGCGGCGCGTCTGCTCTGCTATCGCGCGGCGCGGATGGCGGCGGACCATGTGCCGTGCAGCCGCGAGGTGTCGATGGCGAAGCTGTATGGGTCCGAGACGCTGAAGGAGTGCGCGCTCGCCGGCATGCAGATCCTGGGTGGCTACGCCAACCTGCCGGAAGCCGACATGGAGCGCTACCTGCGCGAAAGCATTCAATCGACGATCGGCGGTGGCACGTCGCAGATCCAGCGCACGATCATCGCGAAATCGATGCGCCAGTAACGTCGTATCGCTTCATCCGAACGGAGCGCGCGGGCAGGACCGCGCGCCGTTACCCCGAATTCAACAGGAGACACCGTAATGAGCGTTATCAACAACAGCATCAACATTCCGCTCGACGAGCTGGAGGTGGGCACCAAGTTTCGCTCGCCTGGCCGTACCGTGACGGAGAGCGATGTCGTGATGTTCTGCATGTTCACGGGCAACTGGATCGAGATCCACTCGAACAAGGAATACGCGGAGAGAACGCGCTGGGGCGAGCGCATCGTGCAGGGCATGCTGACGTTCTCGCTGATCTCCGGCCTGCTGCAGTTCGGCCCGGCGATCCAGGCGAACTACGGCGTCGACAAGATGCGCTTCCTGAATCCGGTGAAGATCGGCGATACGGTCTACGCGAGCGCCGAAGTCATCGCCAAGAAGGAGAAGGACGACAAGTTCGGCGTCGGCACAATGCTGATCCAGGCATACAACCAGCGCGGCGAAGTCGTGCAGCGCAGCGAATGGAGCCTGCTGATGCTGCGCAAGCGCGCGGATCTCGAGGCGCTGATCGCTGAAGCGCAGCCCGAGTTCAAGGTCTGAGGAGCGCGGTCATGACTCCTCGTCCGGTTGCGGCGATCGTCGGCATGGGTGACGCCTATGCGTCACGTGCGAATCGCAAGGACCCGCTGCAGTTGGCCGCCGAGGCAACGCTCAACGCGCTTGCCGACGCGGGCATCCGCAAGGACCAGGTCGATGCGGTATTCACGGGACGCTCGCCGTGGGCCGACAAGCGTTCGCAGTGGAGCAACATCTTCATCTCGCACATGCAGATGCCGGTGACGCTCACGAGCGAGCTGACGATGCATGGCGCCGGCCTGACTTCGACGCTCGCGATCGCATCGCAGATGATCGCGGCCGGCCGCGCGGAATACGTGCTGTGCCTGCAAAGCGATGCGACCGAGCTGTTCGTCGACGCGGTCGCGATGGGCGCGGAAGCCGACGCGGACCCGCAGTTCGAAATCCCGTACGGCCCGACGATTCCGGCGTTGTATGCGCAGGCGGCGCAGCGCTACTTTCATGAGTTCGGCATCACCGAGGACGATCTCGCCGATGTCGCGATCGCGAATCAGCGCTGGGGACGTCATCATCCGCACGCGGCGAAGGCGAAGTTCGGCGAGATCGATCGCGCGGCCGTGCTGTCGTCGCCGTATGTGGCGACGCCGCTGCGGCGCTGGATGTGTTCGACGTGGGGCGGCGGCACGGGTGGCGCGCTGGTCGTGACCTCACCGGAAAACGCGCGCAACGCACGTGATCCGGTGTACCTGCTCGGTTACGGATCGGCCACGACGCACGAATACCTGACCGACCGCATGAACATGCGTCGATGCAGGTTCGACAGTCTCGGCGCATTTCCGAGCCTGACGACCACGGCAACGGCCGAGGCGGCGCGACAAGCGTATGCGATGTCGGGCCTGACGCCTGCCGACATCGACATGGCGCAGATCTCGGTGAACTTCGCGCACATGGGGCCGATCGTGATGGAGGATCTCGGTTTCGCGAAGAAGGGACGCGGCATCGATCTCTATCGGGAAGGCCGTACGAGCGTCGACGGCGATTTGCCGGCCGACACGAACGGCGGCTGGCTGTCGTTTGGCCAGCCTGGCATTTCGTGCAACATGGACAGCATCGTCGAGGCCGTTCGCCAGTTGCGCGGTGAGCCGCTTGGACTGGCGCCAACGCGCCGGCCGAAGACCGCGCTCGTGCAGGGCGCCGGAGGGATGCTCGCCGCGGGTGCGGTTCTGCTCCTGTCGTCCGAGACCTGATACCCGATCGAGAGGATCCCATGACGGAAACCCATTTGCCGAATAGCTGGCCGCAACCGTACCGGTTGCTCGATGCGCAGCCTTACTGGGACGCGTTGGCCGACGAGAAACTGACGTTCCAGCGCTGTACCGCATGCCGTGAATCGGTATGGCCGGCTCATTCGTTTTGCACGCACTGCGGTGCGAAGTCGCTGGACTGGACGCAGTCGTCCGGCCGCGGCGAGATCTACTCATACAGCACGATCACGCGTGGGCCGACGCCGGTGTGGGCCGGCATCGTTCCGTACACCGTCGGTTTCATTCGCATGGACGAGGGCTATTTCCTCTTCTCGCAGATTGACGAAGTACCGGAGGCGTTGCGGATTGGCCAGCGTGTCGAGGTTCGGTTCGTGCAGCGTGGCGAACAGAAGTTGCCGGTATTCGTGTTGTCGAAACAATAACGCTGACTGCGTGATCAGGCATCGCACGTCGGCACGCGGCCGAGTCCGTATCGATGCGGCACCGGCCGATGTTGCGATGACCTGATCGAGACATTGAAGTGGAGGAGCGACATGTTACGAGATCTACCGCTTTCGAACGTGGTGGTGGTTGAATTGAGCGACAGCGCGTCCGCGCCGTTCAGCGGGAAAATACTCGCGTCGCTCGGAGCAGAAGTATGGAAGGTCGAACGGGCGACGGGCGATTCCGCGCGTGGGTGGGGCCCGAGCATGTGGAAAGGCAGCGGCGCGGCTTATCACGCATTGAATCGCGGCAAGCGCAATATCTGCATCGACATCAAGGACAAGGAGCAACTGGCGACGTTGCATCGGCTGATCGCCGAGCGTGCCGACGTATTCATTCACAACCTGCGGCCGGGGGCGGCCGCGGATTATGGGCTCGACGCAAACAGCCTGCGGATTACGAAGCCGGAGCTGATCTGCTGCGAGATCGGTGCATTCGGCCATGTCGGACCGATGAATACGCTTCCCGGTTACGACCCGCTGATGCAGGCGTTTTCCGGGATCATGAGCATCACGGGTGAAGAAGGTCAGGCACCGGTGCGAGCGGGGGTGTCGATCGTCGATTTCGGCGCGGGCATGTGGGCTGCCATGGGCATTCTGGCAGCGCTGTATCGGCGCCAGATGAAGCACTGCGGGGCGACCGTCAATGCCTCCCTGCTGGAGACCGCACTGGCGTGGATGTCCGTCGGCATCGCGAACTACAACGCCGACGGCGAACCGGGTGGCCGGCATGGGTCGGGCGTCGCGTTTATCGTGCCGCACCGTGCGTTCGCGACCGCGGATGGCTTCCTCATCGTGAGTTGCGCGAACGATCCGCTCTTCGCGCGGTTGTGTGCCGCGCTCGACCATCCGGAATGGGCGACGGACGAGCGGTTCGCGACGAACGCGGGGCGCCTGAAGAACCGCGCCGAGATCGACCGCCTTATCGGCGACCGGTTGTCGACGGGAACGCGGGAGTTCTGGACGGAACGGTTGCAGGCCGCTGGCATTCCGGTTGCGCCGATTCAGACGACCGCGGAAGTGCTGGCGCACGAGCAGACGCAGGCGCTCGGCATCATCGAGAAGCCGTCGGACGACGAGATCGGTATCGTCGGCCTGCCGCTTTCGTTCGACGGCAAGCGGTCCCCGCCGCTGCATCTCGCGAAGGATACCGGCGCCGACAATTCGCTGCTCGACAGTCTGCTGAAGGTCAGTCATTAGCCGCCTTTCCCGAGGCAGACAACGATGCGGCATGGCGGATACAGTGCCGTTCGAGTCGTCTGTCGACGCTTGATTCGCCCGCCAGCCATGCGATTTGCGTCGGGTTGGCGGGGGCATTTATTGGCGTACCGGACAGATGACGTTGGTGTACGATCAGGGTCGACGTCAGTCGACGAGGAAGCACATTGCGCTGCCATCGATGCGTTATCGTGGAGAGGCGTTTGAGAGTGGAAGTGCACGCCGTGTGACATGACGCCTGACAACGTCATGAAGACGTGCACGTGAGGAGACATGAGTACATTCAACCGATTGCACCTGATTCGTCAGGTGGATTTGTTCACGCTGAAGCTGTTCGTGTCAGCGGTTGAGGAGCAGCAGATCGGCCTGGCCGCGATCCGGGAGAACATCGCCGCGTCCACTGCAACCAAGCGTATTCAGGATCTCGAAGATATTGCCGGCGTAAAACTCCTCGAACGAGGCCCGAAGGGCGTCTCGCCCAGCCCGGCGGGCGCGGTGCTCCTGCGCTATATCCGCAAGATTTTCGATGACCTGGACGATATGCGGTCCGAGATCGCGTCGTTCACCGACGGCATGCAGGGCGAGCTGACGATCGCATCCGCACGGTCGATCATCGTTCCGTTTCTTTCGCGCGAAGTAGGCGAGTTCAGTCGGGAATACCCGCTTGTCGAACTCGTCATGCAGGAGCTCGAGAATGCCGAAATCGTGCAGGCCGTTGTTCGGGGCGAAGCCGATGTCGGGGTGTTCGCCGCCACACACGAGCTGGACCTCGGCGGCGTCGATGTCACGCCGTACCGGGAAGACCGGCTGATTGCCGTCGTTCCGAAGGGGCATCGCCTGAGCGAGCAGGCCAGCGTGACCTTCAAGGATCTCCTGCCCGAGAATGTCATCGCCGTCACGGCGATGCTTGGGGCGGTACGTGCGGCCACGCGGCGGCTGGGCGAAGAGTACAAGCCGCGCTACAGCGTCCGGAGCGCCGGTGTTGCAGTGAGTCTGGTGCAGGCCGGGCTGGGCGTCACGATTCAACCGGAATGCCTCGTCAGTCATGAACTGTTCAGCCGGGTTGCCGTGCTGGAATTGGCCGAACCATGGGCGTTGCGACGCATTCATATCGCCACGGCGCGCGGCCGAGACCAGAATCCGATTGTGCGCGCACTGATCAAGCAACTGCTGGACCGGCCTCGCGACTGAGTGACCGCGTCGGTGCTGGATGGCCACGTTCTCGCACTTTCGACATGGAAATCACCACGACAGACAAGGAGACGCTACGATGCAGCCCATTGTGCTCGGCAGGTTGGAGATTCAGAAAGTTGTCGAGATGGAAACGAGCCTTCCGATCGAAGTGCTGTTTCCGGGCGTCACTGCAGGCGACCTTTCGCGGCTGAAGGGCTGGTACTGGGACGATGTGCTTTCGCTCGATCCGGCTCAAGCGGGGTGCGGCCTGAGCATGCACAGTTACCTTGTACGATTCGGCGGAAAGACGATCCTGGTCGACAGTTGCAACGGGAACGACAAGGATCGCTCGACCGAAGCCTTTCATCGGCTGAATACGCCATGGCTCGACCGGCTGCGGAAACTCGGCATTGCTCCGGAAGATGTCGACATGGTCATGTGCACGCACCTGCACGTGGATCATGTCGGCTGGAACACGCGTCTCGACAACGGGCGCTGGGTACCGACGTTTCCCAATGCGCGCTATGTCATGAACAGGCGCGATGTCGACCATATCAGTTCGCCGAGCACCGATGCGATGATTCGCGAGCCGTGGCTCGATTCCGTCTCGCCGGTGATCGATGCCGGGCAGGCCGATCTCGTCGACGGAGACGAGGTCATTCTCGGGAAGGTCGGTGACGGCATGTGGCTGCGGCCGGCGTATGGCCACTCGCCCGGCAGCTGCATGATCCAGGCTTGCTGCGGCGGTTCGCCGGCGGTGTTCTCCGGCGACGTGGTGCATCATCCGGTTCAACTGATCCGTCCGGATCTTCATTTCGCGTATGACTGGAACGGCGATCTGGCGGAACAGGTTCGCATCGCGCTGCTCGAGGAAATCGCGGGAACCGACACGATGCTTTTCCCGGCCCATTTCAGGTATGGATCGGGCGGGCACGTCGAGCGGGATGGCGACAAGTATCGCTTCCGCTTCACCCAGGTCTGATGAGTCGGTCCCGTACGCCGGTTCATCGAGTGGTACCGATGCCCACTTGGTTCGTATCGGCGTACGGCGTCAGACGAAGGCGGGTTTGACGCCCTCGGTTCCCGGTTTGTTGACGCCCACGTTGCCGCGCATCAGCTTGTCGGGATGTTCGACGAGCTCGGTAACCAACGCAGCGACGCTTTTGCGCGAAACCTCGGTTCCCTTGAACGGTTCGTTCCGTGCCGTGACCTCATAGGCCACTTCATCGTTGTCCTGAAGCCAGGCCGCGCGGAGGATCGTGTATTCCGAGTCGGAGGCTTCGATCAGATCGGCAGACCAGCGATAGGGCGGCAGATACTGCCCGATCTCCCGACGGTTCCACTCGCCGAATTCGCCCGGTACTTCATCGTAAATGCCGAGCGAGTTGATGAAGATCAGCCGTTTGACGTTCTTGGTCTTCATGGCAGCCAGGATATGTTCGGTCTGGATGTCCACGTCGCCGGCCAGGTTGGCATAGACGATGTCTTGTCCTTCCATGATCCGCGGCAGGAGTTTCTTGTCCAGTACGTCGCCGATTACGACGCTCGCGTTGGCCGGCTCGTTGCCGGCCAGTTTTTTGGGATCGCGGATGAGGAGGGTCTGTTTGACGTCCTTTTTCTCGCCCAGCATCCGTACGACCCAGCGCGCGATCTGTCCGCTGGCGCCGAGGATCAATACCTTGGTCATGGTGTTTATTCCGGATTTGGAAAGTAGGCTTCGCGCAAGAGCGCGGGAGCATGGTCGATGAGCGTGGCGAGACCTGCGCATGAGCGGCCACGAGGCCGCAGGTGCCCCCGCATGGAGCGTTGAGCAACGACGCCAGGAAGACTCGTGTCGGCTCCCTGGCGCGAGACGCGGCGATCGCGGCGATGGGGATTACAGGTTTTCCTTGTAGAAGGGAATCAGCTTGGCCAGCGCCTGGCCGACCGGCTCAGGCTTGTCGTAGAGGTCGTAATGCGACCAGCCTTCGACGACCACCAGTTCCTTCTTCTTCGACGCCGCGCGGCCGATAATTTCGCAGCCGTCGCGGTAGGCTCCGAAGGCACCGACCTGATCGCCGACCACCACCATCAGCGGCTGCGTCAGCAAGGTTTCGCAGAGGTGGAAGGCGTCCCAGCCGATGGCGACGGCCTGATGCGAGAACAGCGCGCGGTTGAGGCCGTTGGGTGCGCGGCCACGGTCACTGCGGTAGTACTCGGTGGCGCCCAGCACGTCGATTTCCTTGATCCCGGCTTCTTTGGCCGCCTCGGGCGAAGGCGGCAGCAAGTCGTCCACGCGCAGCGCGGCACCGCGGGCCTCTGCCGTGCGCTGCTTGGCCATGGCCTCCAGCGCACCGATCGGATCAAAGCCGCTGAAGCCTTCGCGCATCAGGCGGCCATAGTTGGCGCCAGTGACCGTACCAACCGCCTTGATGCGGCGCTCGGTCATCGCTGCATTGATCGAGTAGCCGCCGCCGCCGCAAATGCCCAGCACGCCAATGCGTTCTTCATCCACATAGGGGAGCGTTACGAGGTAGTCGCAGACCACGCGGAAATCCTCGACGCGCAGTGTCGGGTCTTCGGTAAAACGTGGTTCGCCGCCGCTGGCACCCTGGAAGCTGGCGTCGAAGGCGATGACGACGAAACCTTCCTTGGCCAGCGCCTCGCCATACACGTTCCCCGATGTTTGCTCCTTGCAGCTGCCGATCGGATGCGCGCTGATGATGGCGGGATATTTCTTGCCTTCGTCGAAGTTCGGCGGGAAGTGGATGTCGGCTGCGATATCCCAATACACATTCTTGATCTTGACGCTTTTCATGACAGCTCCGTTCAGGGAAGGGGGTAAGTTCGCCAGGCCGAATCGTGGGTAGCCAAGCGGCAACGACTCGAATATAGAGAGCCGATTGGAATTCCGTAAGATCGCAATCTGGACTACAGTGGTATCTTCAAATTGACAATGGCACCTGCATGGATCCCTCACTGCTTCCGTCTCTCGCGTGGTTCGCCCATGTCGCACATCATCGTAGCTTCACGAAAGCGGCTGCGGAAATGGGGGTTTCTCGAGCGAACCTGTCGCAGAACGTGAAGGCGCTCGAACGCCGGCTGAACGTCAAGCTGCTGTATCGAACGACGCGCGACATGTCGCTGACCGAAGAGGGGCAGCGGCTCTACGAGGTGTGGTATCCCGCCCTGGTCGCGGTCGAGCGGACAGTCGACGCGTTACACGAGGCGCGCGACGAGCCGTCGGGGTTGATTCGTATGAATACTTCGCGTGTCGCGGCGAAGACATTGATCGAGCCACACTTCGAGGAGTTCAGTACCCGCTTTCCGAGACTGGGTCTCGAGTTGGTGATGGATGACGGTCTTGCCAACATCGTCGCCGACGGGTGTGACGTTGGTATCCGGATCGGCGAGAGCCTCGCTCAACACATGGTTGCCGTGCCGATAACGCCGAATCTGGAGATGGCGGTGGTCGGCACGCCGGCCTACTTCAAGCGCTACGGCAAGCCGGTGACGCCGACCGATCTGGCGCAGCACAATTGCTTGCGCTTCCGGCAAGTGAGTGGGGCAATTCATCCGTGGGAATTTACGTCGCCGGAAGAGTCGGGCCACAGTTTCATGGTGGAGCCGCGGGGCAGCATTACCACCAATGACGACGACGGGATGATCCGCGCGGCGTTACAGGGTGTCGGACTCATCCAGCACATCGACATCGCCGTGCAGCAACATCTGGATTCCGGCGCACTGGTGCGTGTGTTGCACGCGTGGTGCAAGCCCTTTGCGGGCTTTTATGTCTACGCGCCGACCCGCGCGCAGATGCCGGCCAAGGTCAGAGCGCTCATCGATTTCCTGGTGGAGAAGCGCGAGGCAATTGTTGCCTCCCGCGCCAGATAGGCTGAGCAGCGTTCGATGCCGACGAACTTTCCTGCTTTGACGTATTGCATCCATAGGCCTCACCGGCTCGTTGACGCACGGGGTATAGGGCAGCTGTTTTTCGGTCCTGCACGAGTCGACCTGTTGCGGGGGATGACCGAGGTAAGCGCTTCTGCGCTGCAGTGCATACACGCTGTAGTGGCTTTTGCGTGCCAATCGGGTCGTCTGCGTCGGTGGTCTCCCGTATGTCAATACCGTTCGCTAAACCGTGGCGGCTGGTGGAAGGGCGATCCGAACGTAGCAGAGATCGCTGGGAGGTGTGCGTGGTGGTTCGAGTCCGCTGACTTCCACCGTCGTTCGCCACAAGCTATGTCCGCCTTTTAGTGCTTATTTGGTGTTCGCGCGGGACGACGGAAATTTTGTAAGGAGGGGCGCAGCGGAAAGCCGTGCGGGCATTGGCTCAGATCACGGTCTCAATTCAAAGTTAAATGAAATGTGATCACTCGCCGCCGAAAAATTTTGCACAATGGCGGCAGCGCGGCCCATGGCCGCGATTCCCCCCGGAGAACCCGGCCAGCCGGACCGGGGCCGGCCCGAACCGATACCAGGCACCGACGTGCCGCCGCCCGCCGCCATGGACCAACCGAAACGCATCCTGATCGTCGAGGACGACGCCGATATCGCCGACGTTTTGAGCCTGCACCTGCGCGACGAGCGCTACGAGGTCGTGCACAGCGCGGACGGCGCCGAGGGGCTGCGCCTGCTCGAACAGGGCGGCTGGGACGCGTTGATCCTCGACCTGATGCTGCCGGGCGTCGACGGCCTCGAAATCTGCCGGCGCGCGCGTGCGATGACGCGCTATACGCCGATCATCATCACCAGTGCGCGTTCGAGCGAGGTGCACCGGATCCTCGGCCTCGAGCTCGGCGCCGACGACTATCTGGCCAAACCGTTCTCGGTGCTCGAACTCGTCGCGCGCGTGAAGGCGCTGCTGCGGCGCGTCGATGCGCTCGCACGCGATTCGCGGATCGACGCGGGCACGCTCGACGTCGCGGGGCTGGCAATCGACCCGATCGCGCGCGAGGCGAGCGTGGACGGCGCGCGCATCGACCTCACGCCGCGCGAATTCGACCTGCTGTATTTCTTCGCGCGGCATCCGGGCAAGGTGTTCTCGCGGATGGACCTGCTCAATGCCGTGTGGGGCTACCAGCACGAAGGCTACGAGCACACGGTCAACACCCACATCAACCGGCTGCGCGCGAAGATCGAGGCCGATCCGGCCGAGCCCGTGCGGATCCTCACCGTGTGGGGCCGCGGCTACAAGCTCGCCGCGCCGGGCCAGCGGGACGCATGATGAAGCTCACCCTTACCCAGCGGCTGTCGCTCGTGTTCTCGGTGCTGCTGCTCGCGTGCTCGGGCGCGTCCGCGTGGCTGCAGATCCGCGCGAACGACATGCGCGAGCAGGAAGTCGTGCAGGGGCTGTCGCGCGACCTGGCCGCCAACATCGTCAACAGCGTGACCCACAGCGCGCCGCTGATGGACGCGAACGGGCTGCGCCCGGACGCGGTGCGCACGTTGTTCGGGCAGTTGATGGGCGTGAACCCGAGCGTCGAGGTCTATCTGCTCGACAACGCGGGGCGGATCAAGGGCGACGATGCGCCGCCCGGCCACGTGAAGCGCGATCGTGTCGATCTCGCGCCCGTGCAGCGCTTCATCGCGGGCGAGCCGCTGCCGATCCTCGGCGACGACCCGCGCAGCCCCGATGCGCGCAAGGTGTTCAGCGCCGCGCCGCTGCAGCTGGCGGGCCAGCCGCCGTCCGGCTACATCTACGTGGTGCTGCTCGGCGAGGCGCACGACCAGCTGGCCGCGCGCGTCGACGCCGGCAATGTGCTGCGCACGACGCTGTGGTCGATGGCGCTGGTCGCGCTGCTCGGCCTGCTCGCGGGCCTCACCGCGTTCAGCTTCATCACGCGTCCGCTGCGCCGGCTGACGGACGCGATGCGCCGCTTCGACGCGAACGGCGCGCCCGACACGCAGCCGCCGGTGCCGCGCTCGCGGCCGGGCCGGCGCGGCGATGACATCGTCGTGCTCGAATCCGCGTTCGCGCAGATGGCCGACCGGATCGGCGACCAGTGGCGCGCGCTGACGCACCAGGACCAGCAGCGGCGCGAATTGATCACGAACATCTCGCACGACCTGCGCACGCCGCTCACGTCGCTGCACGGCTATCTGGAGACGCTGTCGCTGAAGTCGGACACGCTCGCCGAGAACGAGCGGCGGCGCTACCTGTCGATCGCGCTCGCGCAGAGCGCGAAGGTCGGCCGGCTCGCGCAGGCGCTGTTCGAGCTCGCGCGGCTCGAATCGGGCGGCGTGCAGGCCGAGCGCGAGCCGTTCTCGCTCGTCGATCTCGTGCAGGACGTGTTCCAGAAATTCGAGCTGACCGCGCAGGCGCGCGGCGTCGCGCTGCATGCGCGGATTCCGCCGCGGGTGCCGGTCGTGTCGGCCGATCTCGGGATGATCGAGCGCGTGCTGACCAACCTGCTCGACAACGCGCTGCGGCACACGCCCGCGCACGGCGAGGTCGAGGTCGCGCTGGAGCCGCGCGGCGACCGCGTGCTCGTGACCGTGGCCGATACCGGCGAAGGGATTCCGGCGGCGCGGCGCGAAGGGCTGTTCCAGCGGCCGCAGCGGCCGATGAGCGGCGGCGCGGTGACGAGCGGCGGGCTCGGGCTGCTGATCGTGCACCGGATGCTGGCGCTCAACGGCAGCCGTATCCGGCTGGTCGACCGGGCCGGGCGCGGGGCGGTGTTTGAGTTCGCACTGGCGGTGGCCACGCCCGGCGCCGGCGACGGGCGCTGATCGTCGCCCCTGCAATGCCGGCGTTCAACCGCCGCGCTTGCGCCGCACGTCGCTCGGCGTCATGCCGGTCCAGCGCTTGAACGCGTGGCGGAAACCCACCGCGTCGCTGAAGCCGAGCGTCGATGCGATGTCCTCGGTGCTGAGCGTGGTCGTGCTGAGATAGTCGATCGCGAGCGCCTTGCGTACGCTGGCCAGCAGTTCGCTGTACGACGTGCCCTCGGCTTCGAGCTTGCGGCGCAGCGTGCGCGACGTGATGCACAGGATCGCCGCGATCGCGTCGATGTCCGGAAACTGTCCGGGCGTGCGCGTGAGTTCCTGGTACACGCGCCGCGTGACGCCGGCCTGGCTGCGCATTTCATCGAGCAGGCTCGCGCAATGCGACGACACCTGCGCGGCGGTGATCGGGTTCGCGAGCTGCGGCGCGCGCGTGAGCCACGCGGCCGGGTAGCTGAGCACGTGATGCGGCTGGTCGAACGCGATCGGGCATTCGAGCGCATCGGCCAGCATTGCCGCGTGCGCCGGCTGCGGCTGCGCGAACTGCGCGCGCGCCGGCACGCACCACGCCCCCATCACGTCCTTGATGATCGTCACGTGCAGCGCGAACTGCATGTCGATCAGGAAACGGTACAGCGGCTCGTCGAGATCCGGTAGCGCGACTTCGTGCCGGTCGGGAAACTGCCACGACACGATGTCGCCGTGTTCGACCCAGCGGATCGCGAGCATGCCGTTCGCGAGCCGGTGATACTTGACGGCGGATTCGAACGCATGCGCGAGCGATTCCGAACACAGCATCGCGTAGCCGTACATCCCGTAGCTCGACACGTGCAGCCGGTGGCCGACACGCACGCCGAGGTCGGTGCCGTCGTAGCGGCCGATCGCATTGCGCGCGGCCGTGAGGAACTGCAGCGGCGACGTGAGCGTGAACGGGTCCGCGACGGCGGCCGGCGTGAGACCGGTGCCGTCGAGCACCGCGACCGGGTCGAGGCCGGCTTGCGCGGCCACGTCGAGCAGCACGGCCAGCTTGGCCGGCGTGAAGCGCTGCTGGCGCAACGCGTGGGTCGGCTCGACGTCCGGCAGGCGGGCTGCGCGGGCGGTCGTCGGGGTCAAGAGCGCACTGCGCGGCATGGGAGCATCCTGCGTCCGAATCGATATCGTTGACGGCACGCAATTCTGCTCGGGATCGGTCCCATGCGCCACAGGGTTCACCCTGATACGCGCGCCAGTGCGACCCGGTGCAGCGGGCTTCGGTGCGCCCGTAGGGCCGCAGCCGGCCTGGCGCGTGCCGTCCTGCCAGGTTGGCGGTATCCGGCGAAGTTACCTGGACAGGTGCGGCTCGCCTGTCCGTTTCGATCATCTTTTCGGCCGCCTGGATCATTTTCAAAGTGCGCCGCGCGGGCGATAGTCGCCGATCAGGCGATGGTCCGCGCTTCTCCGGCGTGCAGGCCATCGTGCGAACGGCGCGGCCGGCGCGCCGTCCCCCGTGGAGTGAGACATGACGAAGAGACACTGGACCGGGTCGTATGGCTCGATCCCCGCCGAGATCGATCCCGATCGCTTTCCTTCCGTAAGCGCGTTGCTGGACGACGCAATGCGCCGATTCGCCGATCGCCCGGCGTTCCACTCATATGGCCGCACGCTGACCTATGGCGACGTCGACCGCCTGTCGACCGCGCTGGCCGCCTATCTGCAGCAGGTCGTGGGCGTGCGCAAGGGCGATCGCGTGGCCGTGATGCTGCCCAACGTGCTCGCGTTTGCGGTCGCGTTCGTCGCGGTCGCGAAGATCGGCGCGATCCAGGTCAACGTGAACCCGCTCTACACGGCGCGCGAGCTCGAGCATCAGCTCAACGACGCGGGCGTCGAGGTCGCGCTGGTGTGCGGCGGGTCGATGGGCACGTTCGCCGAAGTGGTCGGCGGCACGCGCGTGCGCACCGTGCTGAGCGTCGGGCGCGGTGATCTCGGTGTCGTCGATGCGCCGGCCGGCACATGCGACGCGCTGCCGCCCGGTTCGATCCCGCTCGCGCGCGCCATTGCCGCCGGCGAATCGCTCACGTTCGAACCGGTTGCGCTCGGCGGCGCGGACCTGCTGCTGCTGCAGTACACGGGCGGCACGACTGGCCTGTCGAAGGGCGCGGCGCTGTCGCACCGCAACCTCGTCGCGAACATCGAGCAGTTCGGGGCGATCGTGCCGGCCGCGCGCGTGCCGGGCGAGGAGGTCGTCGTCACGGCGATCCCGATGTATCACATCTTCGCGCTGACGGTGAACTTCCTGTCCTACTTCGCGATCGGCGCGCAGAACTGGCTGATCGCGAACCCGCGCGACATGGACGGCTTCATCGACGTGCTGAAGGCCGCGCGGCCGACGGTGTTCGTCGGCGTGAACACGCTGTACGCGGGGCTCGCCGGCCATCCGCGCCTGACGGAAGTCGACTGGTCGCGGCTGAAGCTGTCGGCCGGCGGCGGCGCGGCCGTGATCGACGTGATCTCGTCGCGCTGGAAGGCGGTGACGGGCAACTTCATCCGCGAGGGCTACGGGCTGTCGGAAACGTCGCCGGTCGTGTCGTTCAACCCGCAGTCGATCGACTCGTTCACGGGCACCACCGGCCTGCCGCTGCCGTCGACCGACGTGAAGCTGCTCGACGACCAGGACAACGAGGTGGCGATCGGCGGCGCGGGCGAGATCTGCGTGAAGGGGCCGCAGGTGATGGGCGGCTACTGGCGGAAACCGGATGCGAATGCGGCCGCGTTCACGGCCGACGGCTATTTCCGCACCGGCGACGTCGGCGTGTTCGACGAAGCCGGGTTCCTGCGGATCGTCGACCGCAAGAAGGACATGATCATCGTGTCGGGCTTCAACGTGTACCCGAACGAGGTGGAAGCGGTCGCGACCGCCGTGCCGGGCGTGGCCGAATGCGCGTGCATCGGCGTGCCGGATGCGCGCACGGGCGAGGCCGTGAAGCTGTTCGTGGTGCTGGCGCAGGATGCCGACGTGACGGAGGAGCAACTCGTCGCGCATTGCCGCGAGAGCCTCGCGGCCTACAAGGTGCCGAAGCTGATTCGCTTCGTCGACCGGCTGCCGAAGTCGACCGTCGGCAAGATCCTGCGCCGGGAACTCAGCCGCACCGACTGATGGCGTCGGCGCGCCGCGCGGCGTCCGGCGCGCCGACGGCCCGGAAGGCTCCGCGCGGGCCGCTCAAGTACAATGCGAGCGGTTCGATCGACGGGGACGCGATGACCGGTTCAGATTCACTTTCCGCCCAGCCCGGGCCCGCACCCGGGCGTGCGCTGCCGTCGCCGAGCGCGACGGTGCCGATCTCGCTCGTCAACGGCTTCCTCGCGAGCGCGGCCGTGCAGCGCGACGTGGTCGAGCGCTACCTGGGCGGGGCCGGCATCCCGATCGAGCTGCTCGGCGAACCGCATGCGCGCGTGACGGAGGAACAGTTCTCGACGCTGTACCGCACGCTCGCGATCGAGCTCGACGACGAGATGCCCGGCATCTTCTCGCGCCCGCTGCGCGGCGGCACGCTGAAGTACCTGTGCCTGAGCCTGCTCGATGCGCGCAACCTCGAAACGGCGCTGCATCGTTTCGGGCAATTCTTCCATATCCTGCTCGACGATTTCTTCGTCGAATCGAAGCGCGACGGTCTCGTCGCGCAGACGGTGCTGCGCCCGAACGACGCCGTCGGCCCGATCGGCGCGCTCGGCCAGGAGCTGATGCTCAAGCTCGTGCACGGCGTGTGCTCCTGGCTGATCGGGCAGAAGATCCCGCTGCTGCAGATCGAGTTCGCGTGCCCGCGGCCGCGCCATGCGGTCGAGCACCTGTACTTCTTCACCGGCGCCGTGCAGTTCGACTGCGAGCGCACGCTGATGCGCTTCAGCGCGGACTACCTCGACGCGCCGATCCGGCAGAGCAAGCGCAACCTGCGCAAGTTCCTCGCGCGCGCACCGGGCGACTGGATCTTCGAATCGTTCAGCGAACAGCTCGTGTGCCATCGCGTGCGGCAGTACCTGTCGGAAGCGTTGCCCGACCTGCCGGTGATCGACCAGGCGGCCGAGCACCTGCATTGCTCGGTGCGCACGCTGAGCCGCCACCTGGCCGCCGAAGGGACGACGTTCCAGGCGCTCAAGGACGAACTGCGGCGCGACATCGCGATCCAGCGGCTGACCGATACGCCCGATACGATCGCGGCGATCGGCGCCGACATCGGCTTCGACGATCCGAGCGCGTTCCATCGCGCGTTCCGGCACTGGACAGGGAGCACGCCGGGCACTTACCGGCGGCGCGCGTAACGCGTCACGCGTCATGCATCGCTTCAAGGTAGCCGGTTCCCATAACCGGATACCTTCGCGCGCTCCCATGGACGGCTCCCCTGGCGGAACGGTTTACGAATCGGCGGGACAGGCAGGGCGCCCGTTGCCGAAGCTGCGCACCGTGCTCGCGATCCGCGTGGCGAACTGCTCGATCATGCGCTGTTGCACCCGCACCATGTCCGCGTAGCCGCCGGGTGCCGCCTCGTTGAGCCGCGTGCTGCACGAAATGCGCGTGCCCGGCGTGCCCGGCGTGTCCTGCTGCACGCCGACGACCCAATCCGCTTCGAACTGGGCCATGCTCCCGGGCCACGCATCGAAGCGGCGCACCTGCGTGCGGATGCTCATGACGGTCTGGTCCGACGGACGCGGCAGGCCGGTGACGTTGCGCGCGCCCAGCTGCTCGACGAGTGCCGACGAAAGCGCCGCGCGCAGCTCGTCGCCGAGCGGCGCGACCCAGCGTTCGTTGTCGAGTATCCGCGCGGCGCCGGTCCCGCTGCGCACGACCATCTGCTGCTGGTCGAGCTGGGCAGGGATGCCGACCGGCAACACGTTGATCGCCAGCGGCGCGGCGGCGCGCGCGGTGGTCGACGTTGCCGTTGTCGTCGCGGACGTGGCTGGTGAGACGAGGGTGTAGTAATGCACCGGGTTCGACGCGCAGGCGGTCAGCGCGATGACGGCGCCGGCGCCCAGGGCGATCGTCCTGGCGCGAATCGGGAAGCTCATGGTTGTCGTGGCTCCTGCTGGACAGGCGAGGTGGAAGGGGCGACCGGCGCGATCGGCGCGTGATCGGCGCCGGTGCCCCGGAGCAGCGCGTCGGGACGGCGGCCCAGCATGTCGGTGAGCGTGCGCAGCGAGCGCGCGGTACGCTGGACTTCGGTCAGCGTGTTCGTCAGGTTTTCCTGAAGCGGGCCGTCCTCGGCGATGCCCTGGCGCAACGCGCCGAACGTCTGGTTCGCCTGGTCGAGCGCGCGCGTCGTCGACGGCAGCAACTGGCCGTTGACCTGCCTGAGCGTCGCGTCCAGGTTCGTCAGGCTCGAATCGACATGCTTGCCGATCGACTCCAGCGGCAGCTTGTTGATCTTGTCGACGATGTCGGCGAGCTGCTCCGGCAGCTTGTCGAAGGTACTCGGCACGGTGGGCAAGGTCAGCGGCGTGGCGTTCGCGTCGAACGGCACCTTCGGCGCGTTCTTCACGAAATCGAACGAAATGTAGAGCTGCTCCGTCAGCAGGTTGCCGGTACGCGCCTGCGCACGGAGCCCATGCTCGACCAGGCCGGCGAGAAACTGGGCCGCGCGCGGATTGCCGTTGCCTTCGGTCTTCTGCAGCTTCTCGATGACGGGGCCGAGCCGGTACGGATAGACCTTGACCATGACGATGGACTGGAAGCGCCGGGTGGTGCGGTCGAAGTCGAGCTGGGTCGAGACCACCTTGCCCATGTTGACGCCGGAGAATTCCACCGGCGCCCCGACCGCGAGCCCCCGCAACGGCTGCTCGAAGCGGAGTCGAATGAGCTGGGATGGCCCGTCCGGCGCCGCCATCGCGGACGTTTCGTTGTCGGCGAGCGTAAACAGGTGGTTTGCACGGGCCGCCGCCGCATCGCTGTCTTCCGGCGTCGCGAACGCGATGCCGCCGCCCACGATCGTCGCGACCGACTGGGTCTTCAGCTTCAGGCCGTTCGCGTCGAGCGACAGATCCATCCCGCTCGCGTTCCAGAAGCGCGTATCGGTCGTCACCAGCCGATCGTACGGCGCATCGATGAACACCTGCAGGTTCATGTCGCGGCGCTGCATGTCGAGCTTGTAAGACGCGACGTGGCCGACCATCAGATGGCGGTAATAGACCGGCGAGCCGATATCGAGCGAGCCGAGATCGGTGGCGCGCAGCGCGAAGCTCGTCCCCGGCATGCCGTTGATGACGGTGGGCGGCGTCTCGAGCCCGGTGTAGGCCTTGCGCGATTGCGTCGAGCCGCCCGTGTCCATGCCGATGTAGGCGCCGGAGAACAGCGTATCGATGCCCGATACGCCGCTCATGCCGACACGCGGCCGCACGACCCAGAAGCGCGTGTCGTCGCGAATGAGGTTGCGCGCATTCTTCACGAACGAGACCGTCGCGACGACGTGCGAACTGTCGTCGCTCAGCGAGATGGCGGTCACGGTGCCGATCACGACGTCCTTGTACTTGACGGGCGTCTTGCCGGCCTCGAGGCCTTGCGCGGTGTTGAACGTGATCGTGATTTCCGGTCCGACGGACAACCACGCGTGGATCACCATCGACAGGCCGATCAATGCCGCGACGAGCGGCACGAGCCAGACGAGCGAAAGCCGCAGGCGGTTGCGCGTCACGGGCGGGTCGTGGGGTTCGAGGCCTTGCGGGCCGGATGGAGGATTCATGCTTCTTCGGCGTCCCAAATGAGGCGTGGGTCAAAACTCATCGCAGACAGCATCGTGAGAATGACGACCATGCCGAAAAACAAAATGCCGGCGCGCGGCTCGATCTCGGACAGCGGACCGAACTTCACCAGCGCACAGATGATCGCGACGACCAGCACGTCGAGCATCGACCAGTAGCCGACCAGCTCGACCGCGCGATACAGCACGGCCCGCTCGCGCATGGCCGACACGCTGCGCCGGCCCGTCGTGACGAGCAACATGCCGAGCGCGAGAAACTTCGTGCACGGCACGACGACGCTCGCGATGAAGATCACCGACGCGATGCCGTACGAGCCGGCTTTCCAGAACACCACGACGCCGCTGAGAATCGTCGATTCGCTGTGGCTGCCGAGCAGCGTGGTGCGCATCACCGGCAACAGGTTGGCCGGGAGATAGAAGATCAGGCTGGCGATCAGCAGCGCCCACGCGCGCACGAGGCTGTCCGGGCGACGCGCGTGCAGTGCCGACCCGCAGCGCGGGCAGCGTGCCGCTTCCGCGGCATGCGCGTGCGCATCCTGCGCGGCGCAGGCGGGGGGCCGGCAGACGAGGCCGCACGCATGGCACCCGACCATGCCTAGCTGGCTGGCGCGCACGGGCAGGCTCACGAGCGGCCTCCGGCGGGTTCCACCGGCACGACCCAGTCCCACAGCTGGCGCGCATCGTGGCCCGCGATCAGCGGGATCAGCACCATCAGCACGGCCGTGGCCCACAAGCCGGCGCCGGGAATGATCTGCATGAGGCTGGACAGCTTGATGATGGCGATCAGGATGCCGAGCAATCCGACTTCGATCATGCTCCACGGCCGCAGCGCGACGAGCAGCCGCATCAGCGGGCCGAACGCGGGCGCGCGACGCCCTGCACGGGCAAAGGCCAGCAACCAGATCAGCGTGGCGATCTGCAGGAACGGCACCACCACGATCGCGAGCGCCGTCGGAATCGCGATCGGCGCGGCGTAGCCTTTGGCCAGCGCGAGCGCGGATTGCCACAGCGTGGCTTCGCTGTGCAGCCCCTGCACGCTGATCCGCATGATCGGGCAGAGGTTGGCGATGGCAAACACCACGCCTGCCGCCATCGCCAGCGCGAGCCACCGGTCGATATCGAGCCAGCTCGAGCGAAACAGCACGGCCGAACAGCGCTCGCAACGCGCGACCTCGTGCGGCGCCAGCGCGCGGCGTCGGTAGACGCTGTCGCAATGCTCGCAGGTGATCAGGGCCGGAAACGTGTCCATGGGTTCGTGTTGCTCGCGCATGCGGTCTCGATGATGGGGTTCGCAGTGTGCTTGGCGTCGATGGACGCTTTGGTGCGGTTTGATGGAGAAATGATGGAGCCGTCACGGGCTTGAAGGCGTTGCGTCTCCATCGATGGCGATCGCGTCACGCCTTCGCGGAAATGGCGCGAAGTTCCTCGAGATCGAGGTCGCGCGTCAGTTCGTGCAGCGTGTGCTCGTCGATGTCGCCGGCGCGATAGAGGCGCATGAGCTCGGCCCGACCCGCCGCGATCAATTCCAGCACGGTGTCCGAACGCGCAACGAGGTGGGGCTTGTATTCGTCGGCGTGGCGCGCGTAGCGGGCCATGTCCTCGGCCTTGTGCCGGTGAATGTCCAGGAGCATCGGGTGAACGAGTTCGCCTGCCGCGTTGTAGGCCCGTTTTGCCATCAACTCGTACTGCACCTTGGCAATCACGGCCTGCGCCTCGCTCATGCTCAGGCGAGGCTGGTCGCTTTCCGGCGCCGCGAGCCCGGTCCAGCGGATCAGGGCGCCGAGCGACTGCCCCTGCACCAGCACGGTGGCGAGGATGACGGCGATGGCGGTGACGAGGATGAAATCACGCCCCGGAAAGCTCTCCGGGAGGCTGGCGGCGAGCGCCAGGGTGATCACCCCGCGCATGCCGGCCCAGCTCAATACCGTGGCATCGGCCAGCCCGAGCGGATGGAAGCGGGTCACGCCCAGCTTCCGCAGCAGGATGAGCGCGCCGTCCGACACATACACCCAGGCAAACCGCGCGAGGATGACGGCCAGCACGACGATCAGCACCGGCACGCCCATCTCCGCGAGCATCGAGTCGAGCCCGTCGCCCCGCTGGATCAACTCATGCAGCGAGGATCCGATGATCAGGAACACGAACGCCTCGAGAATGAAGATCGTGACGGACCAGAAGCCGGTGCCGTACAGTCGCGCCGACGCGCCGAGCACGCGGTGCTGGAACCAGGCGCAGATGAGGCCCGTCGTCACCGTGGCGATCACCCCCGACACGTGGAAGCGCTCGGCCAGCAGATAGGAGCCCCACGCACACAGCGGGCCGGCGGCGATGACCAGGCTGTCTTCGTCGAGATGGCGCATCAGGATGACCCACGCGCCCCCCACGAGCGCGCCGACCAGTACGCCGCCCAGCGCGAGCAGGGCGAAGCTGCCGAGGGCTTCGGCCGGACTGAACAGGCCCGTCACGCCCGCTGCCACCGCGAAGCGGAACAGCACGAGGCCCGTTGCGTCGTTGAACAGGCTCTCGCCCTCCAGGAGGATCAGGAGGCGGCGCGGCAGTTTCACCCGCTGCAGTGCGGCGCGGGCCGACACCGCATCCGGCGGCGCGACCAGCGCGCCCAGGGCCGCGCAGGCGGCCCAGGGCAGGGCGGGCACGAGCCAGTGCGCGACGAGGGCCACCACGACCGTGGTGAAGAGCACCGCCCCGATCGCCAACGCCCCGACGCCCAGCATGTGCCGGCGCAGGTGGTCGAGTGAGATGCCCAGGGCGCTGTCCATCAGCAACGGGGGCAGGAAAATCACCAGCACCAGTTCCGGATCGATATGCACCTCGGGCAGGCCGGGCAGGAAGGCGATGAAACCGCCGCCGATGATCAGCGCGACGGCAGGGGGCAGCCCGAGCTTGTGCCCGACGTAGTGCAAGACAAGGATCGCCAGCAGCAGCGCGATCATCAATTCGAAAATAGCCATGGTGAGGGTTCTGTAGTCGGCGCTTCAGCGCTTCAGCGCTTCGGTGGTGAGTGGCCCATGAGCGCTTCGGCCGGATGGAAGGCGCACTGAGCGGCCGGTTTCCAGGAGCCGGGCAGCTTCAGCGCCCGGCCGGGAGCGGGAAGGGCGCCACGTCTATGTCGTGATCCGCGCAAAGTCGATGCAGGCGATGTGAATCGCGAGAATCATCGCGGACGCGTTCGTCGGCCGACCATTTCGCACGCTTGGCCGAAATATCTCGTCGCCGGGGGTGATGGGCCTACCGCTCATCGCGCATATCCCTGCCCGTCTGGCGAATCCTTTGTGCCAGTTTTGATAGCCGTAATGTCCGCCCGTCGAATCCCGCCACGAAAGCACCACCGTGCTGGACGTCGGTTGATCCAGGATGTCGATCGTCGCGCTGCACCTCGATCGATCGCCCGAAGTCATTTTTCTGCGTGAATCAAGTGCGCCGTCGTTGCGCTGCCGGTTGATGCGCGCGCCGTCGCTGCATGCGTTGAGTGAGTGCATCATGTGGCGCCAGCGTTCTTCCGGTTCGATTGCGCCGATCGGAATCAACGTTACGCGGCCGATCCGTGCATCGTCGCTGCTTTCCCGTTCGCGAGCATCGCCATCGATCGACGAAGAGACATTGCCCTGATTGCTCATTTCGACCCTCGCTGCGCGCATGCGGTTGATCAGATCTCTGGAAAAGACGTCTTTCCGAGGACGACTCGAAAACAACGGAATCGCAGCGTGGCCGCCGGCGTGCAATGCGCGTCGGCCTGTTGCTATGAGCCCGTTGCGCGCACCAGTCTGACGAGATCGACGATCGTCGCGACCAGCGCGGCCAGCAAGACGGCTGCGAGCATCAGATAGCTCGGCGTCTCCCGGATCACCACCGCGATCGGGTTGTCGGTCGTGGGAGACGACACGGCCAGGATCAGGCCGTAGGCGACGAACCATCCGGTCGCGATCGTCAGCACGACCGCGACCGTCAGGAGTCCGACGATCCGCGCCATGTGCCTTGTGCCGCCGCGATCCATGGCGCGCGTTCAATGGCTGCTGCGCAGCCGGTAGCCGACCCCGCGCATCACCTCCGGCATCCCGGACGCGCCCGCGCATTCGAGCTTCTTGCGCAGCCGGCTGATATGGCTGTCGACGGTGCGCTCCAGCGCATCGACGTCGGCAAGGCAGGCATCGATCAGTTCGCTGCGCGTGAACACGCGGTTCGGCGAGCCGGCCAGGTGCGCGAGCAGCCGGAATTCGGTCAGCGTCAGCGAGACGCCGGTTTCTCCGGTGTCGGTGCGGACCGTGGTCAGATAGCTTTGCGTGTCGATTTCAAGGTTGCCGACCTTGAGGAAGCGACCGGACGTGGCCGTTTCGAAACGACGCAGGATCGCGCGGATGCGCGCGACCACCTCGGCCGGATTGAACGGCTTCGTGATGTAGTCGTCCGCGCCGAAACGCAGCCCCTGCAAGCGATCGATCTCGCGGTCGAGCGCCGTGATGATGACGATCGGCGTGTCGCTGCGGCGGCGCAGTTCGACCAGGACTTCCCAGCCGTCCTTCTTCGGCATCCTGACGTCGAGCAGGATCAGGTCGGGCTTCAGGACGGGCTCCACGTCGAGCACGGCCTGGCCGTGATCGACGCGGTAGGTGCGAAAGCCGTCGTGGGCGAGGTACGCGTCGAGTATGTCGGCGATCTCCGGATCGTCTTCGGCAATGAGTATCAGAGGGTTCATCGGGTTCACTGGAAGTGAGCGTGACCGTTAGGGCGATCCGGCGGCGCGGCACGTGCGCCGCCGGACTTCACCGTGCTTTCAGTCGTCGCGAACGGATGGGCGACGGCCCATTGCTCAGTTTTTTGCCACGCTGTTGGCGGGAGGCACGTCGGTGTCGGTCAGCCCGCCACCGAGCGCCTTGTAGAGCGCGACCGCGTTGCCCAGTTCGGCGTTGCGCAGATCCAGCAACGTCTGGCGCGCGGCGTACAGCTGGCGCTGCGAGTCGAGCAGTTCCAGCCGATCCTCGATGCCGGCGCGATAGCGCAGGTTCACGAGATCGGTCCGGCGCTCGGCGCTCTTGACGACCTTGGTCTGCGCGTCGATCTGGCGGCTGAAGGTCTCGCGCCCGGCGAGGCCGTCGGCCACTTCGCGGAACGCGGTCTGGATCGAGCGTTCGTACTCGACGACCGCGCTGGATTTGCGCACTTCCGCGAGATTCAGCTCGGAACGCAGCCGGCCGCCCTGGAAGATCGGCAGCGTGACCTGCGGCGCGAAGCTCCACACGCGCTGGCCGCCGTCGAACAGGCTGCCCAGCCCCGGGCTGAGGAAGCCGATCGACGACGTCAGCGACAGGCGCGGGAAGAATGCCGCGCGCGCCGCGCCGATGTCGGCGTTGGCGGCGACGAGATTCTGCTCGGCCTGCTGGATGTCCGGCCGGCGGTACAGCAATTCCGACGGCAGTCCGGCCGGCAGCTTGGTCATCACCGGCTGGCGCTCCAGCGACAGCGGATCGGGCAGGTTCTTCGGCAGGTCGGTGCCGACCAGCAGCCGCAGCGCGTTGCCCGCCTGCTCGACGGCACGCGAACGCGCCTCGAGATCGGCGCTGGCGCTCGCGACCTGGCCTTCGGCCTGCGCGATGTCGACGCCGCTCGCCTGGTCGGCGAGCTTCAGGCGGCGCGCGAGGTCGAGCGACTGGCGCCAGTCGTTCAGCGTGCGTTCGGACAGCGCGCGCTGCTCTTGCGCGAGACGCTCGGCGAAATACGCGTTGGCCACGGAGCCGACGAGCGCGATCTGCACCGCCCGGCGGCCGTGATCGGTCGCGAGGTAGCGCGCGAACGCGGCATCCGACAGCGACTTCACGCGGCCGAACAGGTCGATCTCGAACGCGCTGAGACCGATGTTCACGCCGTACTGGTTCTGCGTGTTCTCGAGCAGCGGCGGGTTCGATTGCGAGTCGGCGGCCGTGCGCTGGCGCGTGAAGCTCGCGCCGGCACCGATCGACGGCAGGCGCGCGGAACGCTGGATGCCGTACTGCGCTTCGGCAGCCTGGACGTTCAGCGCGGCCAGGCGCAGGTCGCGGTTGTTCTCGAGTGCGAGCTCGATCAGGCGCTGCAGGCGACGGTCGCCGAACATCGAGCGCCAGCCGAGATCGGCCGCGTTCGCGTGCTGGTCGGCCGCGACCGCGGTCGTATAGGCGGTCGGCACCGGCAGCTCGGGCTTGACCAGCTTCGGCGCCATCGAGCACGCCGACAGCGCGAGCGCGGCGGAAACCGCTGCGGAAAGAATGAGTAGTCGCATGGCATCAACCTTCATGTTCGTGGGTCACGGCGGCGGGCTTCTTGCCGGATGCGCGCCAGGCCGAGATGCGTTCCTGGATGCTCATCACGAACACGTAGAAAACCGGAACGAAGAAAATGGCCAGCACGGTGGCGGTCACCATGCCGCCGAACACGCCGGTGCCGATCGCGTGCTGCGTCTCGGCGCTGGCGCCGGTCGCGATCATCAGCGGGACGACGCCGAGGCCGAATGCGAGCGAGGTCATCAGGATCGGGCGCAGACGCAGCTTGGACGCCTGCACGGCCGACTCGATCAGCCCCATGCCTTCCTCGCGCAACTGCTTCGCGACTTCCACGATCAGGATCGCGTTCTTCGCCGACAGGCCGATCACGGTGATCATCCCGACCTTGAAGAACACGTCGTTCGGCATCCCGCGCAACATCACCGCGGCGAGCGCGCCGATCAGGCCGAGCGGCACCACCAGCATCACCGACAGCGGAATCGCCCAGCTCTCGTAGAGCGCCGCGAGCACCAGGAACACGACGACCATCGACAGCGCCATCAGCATCGGCGCCTGCGAAGCCGACTCACGCTCCTGCAGCGACTGGCCGGTCCACGCGACCGTGAAGCCCGGCGGCAACTGCGCGGCCAGATGCTCCATCTCAGCCATCGCCGCGCCGCTGGAGTAGCCGGGGGCCGAGCCGCCGGAGATCCGTGCGGACGGGTAACCCTGGAAGCGCACCAGCTGCAGCGGGGTTTCCGACCAGACCGGGCGCACCACTTCGGACAGCGGCACCATGCCGCCGGTCGCGTTGCGCACGTAGAGCTTCATCACGTTCTCGATCTGCATGCGGGCCGGCGCATCCGCCTGGATGATCACCTGCTGCATGCGGCCCGCGTTCGGGAAGTCGTTCACGTAGGTCGAACCCATCGCGGCCGACAGCGTGTCGCTGATGGTCGTGAACGACACGCCGAGCGCTTCGGCCTTGTCGCGGTCGATGTCCAGCTTCACGCTCGTGCCGGCCGGCAGGCTGTCCGGATAGACGCCGGTCACCACCTTGCTTTGCGCGGCCAGTTCGAGCAGCTTGGCTTCAGCCGCCTTGAGTGCCGCGTAGCCCTGGTTCGCGCGATCCTGCAGGCGCATGGTGAAGCCCGAGCTGGTGCCGAGCCCGTCGATCGCGGGCGGCAACAGGCTCATGACCGTGCCTTCCGTCACGCCGCCCATCGCGGCCTGCGCGCGCATCGCTTCGTCCATCGCGTTTGCCCCTTCGCGCTTGTCCCAGTCCTTGAGCACCGCGTAGTTCAGTGCCGCGTTGGAGCCGAGGCCCGAGAAGCCGTAGCCGATGATGGAGATGCTCGACTCGATGCCCGGACGCGACGCGAGATGCTTCTCGAGGGTCTTGACCACGTCGCCGGTGCGCTCGACGGTCGAATCCGACGGGAGCAGGAAGCCGGTCATGAAGTAGCCCTGGTCTTCCTCGGGCAGGAACGACGACGGCAGCATGCGGAAGCCGAACACCAGCGCGGTGGAGATCGCGACGAACAGCAGCATCACGCGGCCCGTGCGGCCGACCAGCTTGCCGACGCGCGTTTCGTACCAGCTCGTCATGCGGTCGAAGCGGCGGTTGAACCAGCCGAAGAAGCCGCGCTTCTCGTGGTGGCCATGCTCGACCGGCTTGAGCATCGTCGCGCACAGGGCCGGCGTCAGCGTCAGCGCGAGCAGGGCCGAGAACATGATCGACACGGCCATCGACATCGTGAACTGCTGATAGATCACGCCGACCGAACCGCTCGACATCGCCATCGGCAGGAACACGGCCGTCAGCACCAGCGTGATGCCGATGATGGCGCCGGTGATTTCCTTCATGGCCTTGATCGTCGCGTCCTTCGGCGACAGGCCTTCTTCCACCATCAGGCGTTCGACGTTCTCCACGACGACGATCGCATCGTCGACGATGATGCCGATCGCGAGCACCATGCCGAACATCGTCAGCACGTTGATCGAGAAGCCTGTCATCAGCATGACCGTGAAGGTGCCGAGCATCGCCACCGGCGCGACGATCGCCGGGATCAGCGTGTAGCGCACGTTCTGCAGGAACAGGTACATCACCAGGAACACGAGCACCATCGCTTCGATCAGCGTGTGAATCACCTTCTCGATCGAGATCTTCACGAACGGCGCGGTATCGAACGGGATCGAGTAGGTCATGCCGGACGGCATCGTCTTGGCGATCATGTCCAGTTGCTCGCGCACGGCCTCGGCGGTCTTCACCGCGTTGGCGCCCGGCGCCAGCTGCACGCCGGCGAAGGTCGCGGGTTTGCCGTTCTCGCTGTTGACGAAGGTGAACGACTGCGGGCCGAGCTCGACCCGCGCGACGTCGCCGAGCACGACCTTCGAGCCGTTCGCGTTCGCGCGCAGCACGATCTTCGCGAACTGCTCGGGCGACGTGAGCTGGCCTTGCGCGGTGAGCGGAACCGTGACGCGCTGGCCCGGCAGCGCGGGCGCCGCACCGAGGCTGCCCGGGGCGATCTGCACGTTCTGCTGGGCGACGGCCGTCGTCAGGTCGTTCATCGACAGGCCGTAGGTGATCAGCTTCTGCGGATCGACCCAGATGCGCATCGCCTGTTCGGAGCCGAACAGCTGCACCTTGCCGACGCCTTCGACACGGCGCAGGTCCTCGACGACGTTGCGTGCCATGTAGTCGGCCAGCGCGTTTTCGTCATAGCGGCCGCTGTCCGACTTCAGGCCGACGAACAACAGGAAGCCGGTGGAGGCGGACTCGACGATCACGCCGTTTTGCCGCACGACGGGCGGCAGGCGCGGCTCGACCGACTTGAGCTTGTTCTGCACCTCGACCTGCGCCATCGCCGAATCGGTGCCGGGCTTGAAGGTCGCGGTGATCTTCGCCTGGCCGGAGGTATCCGACGCCGATTCGAAGTACAGCAGGTTGCGGACGCCGGACAGCTCGCGCTCGATGAGGCTCAGCACGCTGTCGGTCATCGTCTGCGGCGTGGCGCCCGGGTAGGTGGCGGTAATGGTGACGGTCGGCGGCGCGACCGACGGATAGCGCGCAACCGGCAGTTCGGGGATGGCGATCAGGCCCAGCAGGATGATGAAGAGAGCGATCACCCACGCGAAGACCGGGCGCCGGATGAAGAATTGGGACATGACTGGATGCTCCCCGTGACTCAGTGCGACGAAGCGGTCTTGACCGCTTCAGGCGCCTTCCAGGCGGTCGCCGTCACGGGCGCACCGTCGCTCAGGCGCTCCATGCCTTCGACGACGATCTTCTGGCCCGCCTGCAGACCCGACTTGATCCGATAGCTGCGGTTCGTCAGCTCGCCCACCTCGATGGCCTTCAGGTGCGCCTGGCTCTTCGCGTCGAGCACCCAGACCTGCGGCTTGCCGCCCGCTCGGACGATCGCCTGTTGCGGCACGGTCAGCGCGTTCTCGAAGTGCCCACGCGGGATGCGGGCACGCACGTACATGCCCGGCAGCAGCTCGCGCTTCGGGTTGTCGACCAGCACGCGCAGCAGCACGTCGCCGGTGCCCGGGTCGACGTTGACGCCCGAGAACAGCATGCGGCCCTTCACGTCGTAGCGCGAGTCGTCGTCGCGCAGCACGTCGACCGGCAGCCCGTTGCCCGCGGTGTCCGGCTGGGCCGCGAGCGCGCCGCGCAGCGCTTCGAGCGACGCGGCCGGCTGGCGCACGTCCACGTAGACCTGGTCGATCTGCTGGATGCGTGCCATCGGCTGGCTGTCGCTGCTCGCGACCAGCGCACCCTCGGTCACGAGGGCCTGGTCGATGCGGCCGGTGATCGGCGCCTCGACGGTCGCGAACTTCAGGTCGAGCTGGCGGCGGGCGAGCGTCGCGCGCGCCTGCGCGACGTCGGCGGCCGCCTGGTCGCGTTGCGACACCGAGTCGTCATACACCTGGCGGCTGATCGCGTCGGCCTCGACCAGCGGCTTGAGCCGGGTGGTCTGCACCTTGGCCCGCGCGAGCGCGGCTTCCGCGCGTTGCAGGGCGGCCGCGGCCGTGTCCATGTCGGCCTTGAACGGCGCCGGGTTGATCTGGAACAGCGGCTGGCCGGCACGGACTTCCGTGCCCTGCTCGAACAGCCGCCGCTGCACGATGCCGCTGACCTGCGGCCGGATCTCGGCGATCCGGACGGCCGCGACGCGGCCCGGCAGGTCTTCGGTCAGGTCGAGGGGCGCGCCTGCGAGCGTCATCGCCGCAACCGGGGTGGCCGGCGCGGCGGCCTGCTGTTCGGTGGGCCCGCAGCCCGCCAGCATCGCCGCCACCAGCGCGCACACGGCACCGTAGCAGGCTCGTTTCTGATTTTTCATGTGGACTCCATAGACGCAGGCACCCAGTGGCCCGCATTTTCGGATCGAAGTGTGCGTGCGCCCGATGGAGTTTTTTGTGCGGAAAGATGGAGGTTTGATGGAGCGGGTGAAAGATTGGCCGATGGGCGATCGGCAGGCGGGGCGAGCCGGAAGAGGACGGGCGCCGGGGCGGCCTGGCGCTATCCGGATGCGGGGTGGGCATCCCGGAATGCCGCAATCATCTGATGAAATGCCGGTCGCCGTGCGTGCCATTGGCATGCACGGGCCGGTGCCCGGGGGGATGCTATTGAGAGGTTCGCTTCGGCGGGAGCGGCGTGCGCTTCGCGCGGGTCACGGGCGCCCTTGTTCAGCGGTGGAGGGCGTGTGCGCCGCGCCGCAGGGCGGCAGACCGGCGCACGGGGCGTGTCGACCGCTTGCGGCGAGGCTTACCGCGGGTCGGCATCGAGGGGGCGTTGCGGGGCGAGCGCCGCATCCTTCCGATCCGATGCCGCCGTGCGCCCCGACGCGGGGCTGTCGGGCCAGCGCAACGCGAACGACGTGCCGCCGCGCGCGGTTGGGCGACACGATGCTTCTCCGTCGTGCGCCTGCGCGATGGCCGCCACCACGGCCAGCCCCAGGCCGCTGCCGCCTTTCTGGTCGGAATGCGTATCGTCCACGCGCCGGAAGGCATCGAAGATCCGGGCTGCGCAATCGGCGGGGATGCCCGGGCCTTCGTCTTCGACCACCAGCTGGCACGTACCGTCTTCGACCCGGGTGTGAATGCGGATCGCACCGGGCACCGCGTAGCGCCGTGCATTTTCCAGCAGCGCGAGCAGCGCCTGGCGCATCCGGAACGCGTCGCAGCGCACGGGCCGCGTATCGAGATCGAGCACCATGTGTTGACCGGCAGCGGCCAGTGAATCCTCGAACATCTCGACGACCGCCTTGACGTGCGTCGCCAGGTCGGTCTCCTGGATACTGACGCTCAGATGCCCGCTTTCGGCGAGGCTGATCACGCGCAGATCCTCGATCAGGCGCGTCAATCCTTCCGCCTGGGTCAACAGGCTGCGGAACAGCGCCTCGCCCGGCTGGAAGACGCCTTCGGCCAGCCCCTGCAACCGACCGCGCAGGACCGTGACCGGCGTACGCAGTTCGTGCGCGATCGCGGCATTCCAGAATGCCTGCTCGTCCGTCATCCGCTGCAGCTGGGCGGCGAGCGCATTGAAGTCGTCCGCGATCAGCGCGGCTTCGCGAATCGATCGATCGCCGGCGACGGCGCGCGCGGTCAGGTCGCCCCTGGCGACGCGGCGAATGCCGTCCGCGACCGAGTTGAGCGGTACGAGGATCCGATGCGCGAGCCGGGTGGACACGACAATGGCGAGTATCAGGCCGATCAGGAGCGTGATGCCCAGGCATATCCACTCGGGGGGGGACGGAATCCAGCTTGCCTGGTGGCAGAACTCGCCCCAGTGCCGGAGCATCACGTAGTAGAACACATAGGTCATCAGCACGACGATCAGCATGATGCCGAGCGCCAGCTCCGCCATCGACACCGCAATCTTGCGGCCCAGACCACCGAGTTTCATTTCGTGCTCCCAAGCGTGGCGTTGCGTCGATTCACGACGGGAAGGTTGTGCAGCGTGATTGCCGTGGTGTCAGGGGAGAGGGGGGATCGGGGCGGGTGAGCGGCGGGCCGGTCAGGAGCGGCCGAAGCGGTGCGGGAAGTCGCTGCGTGCGTCGGTGCGTCGAGGGTTCCGGTGGCAGGGGCGCCGGAGGCGTCATGTGGCCCAGGAGCGGAAAAGGTCGCACTGGTGTCGACCGGATCGCTCCCGGCCGACAGAGACAGCGGCCGAACAGCTCGATTAGTGCGGGACAGTTGGGATGCTTGCGTCATGGTGTCCGCTTTGGATTCTGCTAGTGGCTCCATCGAGTCGCAATGTTACCGCACGAAACGCGCTGCCCGATGACACGGCGGGTCGGCATGCATCGGAAGGTGGGCGGTGGTGATGTCGTCGTGCGGTACGCGCCGGTAGAGGGGGACGCAGGGCCTGACATCGCCGGAATCGCAATTCGGCTGTCGGTGCGCAACCCGCTTGCGTCAATGCATGCAGGGGGGGCCGCCGCCTCGGCGCAGGGGCAGGGGCGGGTCGCCAACGGTATGCAAAGCGGATGGGAATGGTCGGCAGTCCAGCTGGGGTTCTTCAGGGCGATGGCGGTCGCCCGTCATTCCGCGAAGGAACGAATGGCGCGGATGGCGCCTGGAGACGATCGCCGCACGGCTCTTTGCGGTCGTGTTCGTTCCGGAATTCGTTCAGGAGCGCGAAGTCTGGGCGAATGCAAGCAAGACCGCCGTCATCCGCGTGTTGCGGTGGCGGACGATGTGATCGGTCTGTAATTGCCGGGGCGTACGGGCAAGCGCGTGCAAACTGGCCCGATGGTCGCCGGACAACGGATCGACGGCAACATGGCGGCTCGGCTGGGCGTCGATCACGGGCAGGCCCGGCACGGACATTGAGCGGTCACCTGGCTCCGACGCCGGCCGCTCCCATAACCGACAACCTTCGTGCGGTCCGATGAACGGCTCCCGTCGGCGATGTCGAAGGCGGGAGTCCCGCAAGCATGCGACGCAAGGATGTCGCCCCGGTCTATCCGGCCGCGACGCTAGCAGCCTCACCACGCTCCTTCGCCGCCCGCAGATGCCGATCGCGATCGGCCAGCCAGTCTTTCCGCTCGCCGCGCCAGCCCACCGCGTGGATCCGGTCCATCCGGCGAGCGGCCACGGTCGCCGCGCAGGCCAGGCCGGAAAGCGGGATATCGAGCAGGCGCCAGCGGCCGGCATGCGGCGTATCGACCTCGCGGAATGCCCCCGCGAGCGGCGCCAGCGAATCGAGCGTCGCGCCGTGTCCGGTTCCGCACGCATTCGAGAGGCTGTCCAGCCGCAACTGGTCGCGCGATACCGGATCGGCGAGCGCGCTGGTCTGCGCCATGCCCAGCCCGATCGGGCCACGGGCGATCGCGATGACGATCCAGATCCCGGCATGGCCGATCACGACGTCGAGCCCGTCCAGCAAGTCGCAGCCCGCGACCGCGATATGGTCGGCATCGCGGTCGATCAGCGTCAGCGCGTCGGCTGCCTGGCCCGCCAGCGTTCCCAGGATTGCGCGCAGCGCCGACCGGCCGATCGCGAAGCGGCGGCCGTGCGCGCGATTCGGATGCGTGCGGGCACGCCGCAGCTCCGCTTTCGACAGGTAGAGATGGCCGCGCTCGCTGGTGACGAGCTGCCATTCGCCGCGCAGTCGCCACAACAGGATTTCGCCGGGATCGGGGAGCCGCGACGGACAAGACGCCAGCGCGTGCGAGCCCGTGATCGTCAGGTTTGGATAGCGCATGCCGGCCCTCGTGTCGGGGGTGAATGCAACGCGGCGTGGCGCACCGGCATGCGTCATGCCGGTTGTCCGGCCTGCCGCGCATCCTCCCCCGAAGGCTGCCGCGTGAGCCGCGCGGCGAGCGAGACGGCCTGCCCGAACGACGCCACCGCATGATGCGGAATCCCGAATGCCTTGACGGCGACTTCACCCTGCGCGGCCACTTCCGCGCGCCGGTCGGGATCGGGTTCGACGCTGATGAGCGCCTTGCAGACGGCGCCCAGCGCTGCCTTGTTCTGCTTGAGCCAGACCGCGCGATGCTTGCGGTCGTCGTGGCTTTCGTCGGTATCGAGTTCGACGTAGACGATCACGAACGGCTCGCCGTGACGCATCAGCGTGTCGATCTCGCCTTCCCAGCGGGGCGCGTAGCCCGGCGTGGCGTGTTCGGCGCGAAACACGCAGACCGGAAAGAGATGGATGTCGTGTAACGCGAAATCATTCGGATTGAGAGCGGGCATCGGGATTTCTCCGGTGGATGAGCGACGCCGAAGCGTCGGGGCGCCGGGTGGCGGCGTTCACTGCGCATTCGCTTGCGGCGCGCCGGCCTGCGCGACCGGCGGCGCGTCGCGCCAGCCGACGCCGAGCGACTTGTAGAGCGCGATCGCGCCTTGCACCTGTGCGAGCCGGCTGAGTGCGAGCGCATCGCGCGCGCGGTACGTCGCGCGCTGCGCGGTCAGCACCGACAGGTATTCGCCGAGGCCGTTGCGGTACAGCCGCGTCGCGCGCGACTGCGCATCCTGGCTGCTGTCGACCGCCGCGGCGAGCATGGCCTGCTGGTCGCGCGCGGCGCCGATCGCCACCAGCGCGTCCTCGACATCGCGAAACGCGCCGCGGATGCGCTGCTCGTACGCGAGCCGCGCGGCTTCGGCGGCCGCGCGTGCGGCGTCGACGCCGGCTTTCGCGCGGCCGCCGTCGTACAGCGTCTGCGTGCCGTCGAGTGCGACCGACCACGCGACGCTCGCGCCCGAGAACAGGTCCTGCACGAGGCTGGCCGTCGTGCCGAGGCTCAACGGAATCGCGAAATGCGGAAACTGCTCGGCGCGCGCGACGCCGATCTGCGCGGTCGCGGCGGCCAGCCGCCGTTCGGCGGCGCGGACGTCGGGGCGCTCGCGGATCACGTCCGACGGCAACGTGACGGGCAGCGCGGGCGCGACCGGCAGCGTCGCGCCGGGCGCGCTCAGCGTGTCGCGCAGCGTTTCCGGAAAGCCGCCGACGAGCACGCCGATCGCATGCGCGAGCCGCGCGACGTCCTGATGCAGCGGCGGCAACGTCGCCTGCGCGAGCTGCAGCTCGGCCCGCGCCTGCGCGACCGCGAACGACGTGCCGAGGCCGCGCCGGTTCGACTGCTCGGTCAGCCGCCGCGTGGCGTCGAGGCTCGCGACGTTGTCCGTCGCGATCCGCAGCCGCTCCTGGGTCGCGCGCAGTTCCGCGTAATCCGACGCGAGCTCGGCCAGCAGGCTCACGAGGATCGCGTGGCGATCGTCGTCGAGCGCCTCGATCTGCGCATCGGCCGATTCGACCGCGCGCCGCGTGCCGCCGAACAGGTCGAGTTCCCACGACGCATCGAAGCCGAGCCGGTAGGTGCGCGACTGGCCGATGCCGGGCGGCCAGTCGAGCGCCCGCGACGAACGGATCGCATCGGCGTTCCCGCCCGCCGTCACGGTCGGGCCGAGGCGGCTCGCGATCTGGTCGCGTTCGGCGCGCGCCTGCAGCAACCGCTGGCGCGCGATCGCGAGATCCTGGTTGTGCGCGATCGCTTGCGCGACCAGCGCATCGAGCTGCGCGTCACCGAACGTGTGCCACCAGTCCTGCAATTGCGCGGGATCGGCGCCTACCGTGTCGCGCGACGCGATCCAGCTGGACGGATGCACGGGCTGCGGCGCCGCGTAATCGGGGCCGACCGTCGTGCATGCGGCCAGCGCGCACGTGCAGGCCGCGATGAAGGTGCGCGCGTAGCGTGTCGGACGCAGTGGGGGAAGCGGGCATCGCATCGTCGCCCCCTTCACATCCACGCGTGCAGCCACGACGCGAGCCGGCCGCGCGGCGTGCGTTCGCGCCCGCGTTCGCCGACTTCGACGCTGCACGTCATGCCGGCCGCCAGCAGCACGCCGGCCGGCACCTGGTCGATCTCGATGCGCACCGGAATGCGCTGCGCGAGCCGCACCCAGCTGAAGGTCGGATTGACGGCCGGCAGGCCGAGTTCGTCGAGCGTGCCGTTCTCGTCCGCGATGCCGCGGCCGATGCTCGTCACGTGCCCGCTCAGCAGCGGATCGAAGCCCATCAGCCGGATCGTTGCGGGCGCACCCGTCGTGATGCGGCGCAGCTTGGTTTCCTCGAAATAGCCGGTGATCCAGAAGCTGTGTGCGTCGAGCACCGAAATACCGGGCTTGCCCTCGACCGCGTAGTCGCCGTGACGCAGGCGCAGCTGCGTCACGTAGCCGTTGACCGGCGAGCGCAGCGTCGTGCGCTCGAGGTCGAGCTTCGCGACCTCGAGCGCGGCCAGCGCCTTGCGGTGCTCGGCCTGCGCGATCGACACCGCGCGGCTCGAACGCTGGATGTCCTCGCGCGGCACGAGATCGTCGAGGCCGGTGCGCCGCTGCGCTTCGTCGCGCTTCTGGCGCATCGACTCGGCGGTCGCGGCGACCTGCGCTTCCGCCTGTTCCACTGCCAGCGCGAAGCGTTGCGGATCGATCCGGTACAGCACGTCGCCTTTCGCGACGCGCTGGTTGTCGACCACCGCGACGTCGACGACGGTGCCCGACACTTCGGGCGCGATCCGCACGACGTGCGCGCTGACACGCGCGTCGCGCGTCCACGGCGCGAGGACGTACGCATGCCAGAGCGCGGCGACCAGCACGATCGCGACGGCCACCGTGGCGAGCGTCAGCAGGGTTCGGGTGAGGGGTTTGAGCGACATGACGCGATACGTTCCGACGAGAGACTAGAAATAGAGGATCAGCGTGGCGACCAGCACGAGCGAAATCGCGAACTCGAACAGCGCCGGATGCCACACGCGGCGCAGCACGCCGAGCCGGGCGAGCAGCGCGCGCACGGCCATGTAGAGCGGCACGGTCGCGCACGCATAGACGAAAAAGGGCGGCAGGTAGATGCCGGCCAGCGGGAATTCACTGAGCATCGCGGGTGCGCTCCGGAACGGCGGTGAAATAGGCGGCGTACGTGTGCAGCAGCACGTGGACGTCGGCGAACGCGGCCATCAGCCACTTCAGTTCGGTGTTGCCCGGCTGCGCGGCGGCGAGGCCGGCGAGCGCGTGCGCGGCGCGCCGCGCATGCCGCGCCGCACGAGCCGGGGCGGCCGCGTGCCGCGCGAGGCCGGCGAGCCCGGCGCGCACGCGGCGCCGCGCGATGTCGGGCAGGCCGTCACGCTCGGCGCCGCGACGAATTCGCAGCAACTCCTTGCCGACGTGCAGCGCCGCGAGCGCTTCGATGCTCGCCTGCGTCATCGCGGCCGGCTGGCCGGCGAGCAGCGCGCCGAGCTGCGCGATGCGGTGCTGCTGGCGCTGCTGCCAGCCCGCCGCCACGACGCGCTTCCCCGCCACGACTGCGAGCGTGTCGTCGCGGATCGTGCGGCGCAGCCGCGTGGCGTCGGTGGCCAGGTTGCGCGGCAGGATCAAGCGGAACGTGAGCAGCGTGAGGAAGGTGGCGAGCACCCACGCGACCGACTGGTTCAGGAACAGCGCGACGTCGGGGCGGAACGGATTGGTCGCGCCGGTCAGCGTGTTGAACGCGACGAGATACGCGAGCCCCGCGAGCGCGGTCTTCGGCACGCTCGTCGCATAGATGCCGGGCATCCAGAACAGCGCGAGCGCGACGACCAGCAGCGGAAAGCCTTCGATGCGCGGCAGGATGCCGAACGCGCACACGAACGCGGCCGGCACGGCCAGCATCGTGCCCTTGATGAACGCCTGCGCGCCGGCGGCCGGGTTGCCGGCGGTCGCGAGCAGCGCGCAGTACGGCGCGACGACGAGCAGCATCATGTCGCCCTGGTTCCAGCCGGTGACGAGCCAGAACGCACCGGAGATCGCGATCGCGCAGGCCGAGCGCATGCCGTTGCGCAGGGCCGCCCCCGTGTCGCGGTGAAAGCGCACCCGTGCGGGCCGATAGCCCGGCCGCGGGCGCCGCAATTCGACGAGCCCGTCGAGCGCCGCGCAATAGTCGTCGATCTGTTCGATCAATCGCTCGCCGGCGATCAATAACGCCGCTTCATCGCGCGGATCGCCGAGCGCGATACCGTCGAGCGCCACACGCAGGCTTTCGCGCGCATCGACCAGCCGCGCAAGCGCGTGCGCCGCACCGCCGGGGCCTTCACCCAACGCGTCGGCGGCGGCCTGCCATGCGGCCGCGAGACGCGGCTGCAGCGACGCGACTGCTTGCGCGCCGGGGCTGTCGGCCGGCAGCGGCGGTGTGCCGCCCACGAGCGCGCCGAACAGCGACGCCATCCCGTGCCGCACGGCGGCCGCGCGCTGCGCGAGATCTTCCGATTCGGCCTTGCCGAGCGCGAGCAGATCGTCGATGCCGTAGATGCCGGCGAACAGCGCGTGCCGCTTGTCGTCGGCGGGCGCCGCCGCGAGGCCGTTGCGCTGCGCGGCGATGACCCGTGCGACGTCGGCCGTGACGCGTGTCACCAGCGCTTCGAGTTTTGCGTGGACATCGCGCGTGCCGAGCAGCATCGACACGAGGCTCAGGCACAGCACGCCGATCGCGACCGTCGAGCCGCGCCCGATCACATGCTCGAAGGTCAGCTCGGGATGCTGCATCGCGCCGTAGGTCGCGAGGCCGATCGTGTAGCCGGCCACCACGGTGCCCGACGCGCGGAAGTGCCGCAGCAGCGTCATGCCGGCGACGCAGACGCCGAGCCAGAACGCGAAGCCGAGAATGAACAGCAGCGGCTGCTGCGCGAAGCAGCCCATCAGCACGAACGCGACGACCATCCCCGCGATCGTGCCGACCACGCGCCACACGCCCTTGCCGATCACCGCGCCCTGCACGGGATTGATCACGAGCAGCACCGTCGATGCCGCCGAGTACGGCGTTTCCAGTTCGAGCAGGTACGCGACGCCGAGCGCGAGCGCGGCGGCGACGACCGAGCGCGCGACATACGCACCGCGTGGCGTGAAGATGTCGATGCGCGCGATCAGCGCCGCGGCCGCGCGATTCAGGCGGCGGGGCGGCGCCGCGACGGCGCGCGTCTGATCGGCTGCGTCATGCACTGCGCTTGCTCCATGAGAAAGGACGAAGCCAGTCTACGGTCGAGCGATGCATGCGGAACAGTGACGTCTTTGCACTCGACGAGTGCGTACGACGCATGCGTCATGCGTGCGCCGGATGCAGCGCCGGCTGGCCGGTGCACAGCCCGCGCACGACACGCCGCAGCCACTGGTGCGCGGGGTCGCTCTGGAAGCGCGGATGCCACGCCTGCGTGATCAGCACGGTTTCGAGCGGCACCGGCAGCTCGAATGCGCGCACGCCGAGCCCGGCCCGCACCGCGCCGCGCGCGAGATGCTCGGGCAGCGGCAGGATCAGGTCCGATGCCTGCAGCGCGAAGATCGCCGCATACGGCGTCGGCACGACGAGCAGCACCTGCCGCGCGAGGCCGCGCGCGGCGAGCGCGTCGTCGATCGGCCCCGCCGACTTGCCGCGCCGCGACACGCCGATGTGCGGCCAGCGCGCGAAGCGCTCGGGCGTGATGTCGTCGTCGAAGATCGGGTGATCGTCGCGCGCGAGGCCGACGAAGGTCGTCGTGAACAGCGGCTGGACGCGAATCTCCGGCCCGAGGCGGCGCGACGCGCTGATGAACAGGTCGATGCGGCCGCTGCGCAACGCGTCGTCGTCGATGTCGTCTTCCTCGGGCATGAAGCGCAGCATCGCGCGCGGCATCCCGCGCGCCATCTCCTCGAGCAGGCGGCTGCTGTGCAGGCCGACGAAGATGTCATTCGCGCGCACGTTGAACTGCTTGTCGAGCGTGCCGAGATCGATTTCCGCGGACGGGGCGAGCAACTGCGACGCGCGCTCCACGGTTTCGCGGACGGCGCCGCGCAGTTCGAGCGCGCGCGGCGTCGGCACCATCTTGCGGCCGGCCTGCACGAAGATCGGGTCGCCGACCGTTTCGCGGATGCGAGCGAGCGTGCGGCTCATCGCGGGCGGGCTCAGGTTCATGCGGCGTGCGGCGCCGACGACGCTACCCTCTTCGAGCAGCGCGTCGAGTGAAATCAGCAGGTTCAGGTCGGGTGCCATCGGCTTCTCCGTGTCATCGCGTGCATGCGGCGCAATGGTAGTGCGGGATACGCGCGCGCAGCGTGACTGCAGCGCACGCAACGATTGCGCGCGGCATCACGCGTGACGCACGCATCGGGGTGTCATTGGCCGGCGCCGGCATCGGGCGGCAGCGAGCGGACGGCGGCGAATGCGCCGTTCACGTACATCAGCGGGTTCACGTCGTCGGACATCGCAACGCGCGTGACCCGTCCGACCAGGATCGAATGCGAACCCACCTCGACCTGTTCGAGCGTGTCGCAGAAGAACGACGTCTGCGCGTTCTCGAGGTAGGGCAGGCCGGTCGCCGCGTCGGTGCGCCATGCGTCGTGCGCGAAGCGCGTGTCGGAGCCCGTCGTGCTGCACGCGAGCGCGAGCGGCACGTGGCAACTGCGCAGCGCGTTCACGCAGAAGCGCCGGCGGCCGGTGATCGACGCGTGAATGCTGGCGCGCCGGTTGATGCACACCAGCACGGTCGGCGGATCGAGCGCGACGGAGGTGAACGAGCTGGCGGTCAGCGCACACGGGGCGGCCGTTTCGCCGTCGCCACCGGTCGTGACGATCGTGACGGTGGCGGCCACGCCGCGCATCGCCTGTTTCAGTTGCTGCGCAATGTCCACGGTGTTCGTCATGATGCGGTCCTGTCACGAGGAGCCCCGGTGCCGCGGGTCGTACCACGCGGCGCCGGGGCGGGCGTCAAAGCTGGTACGCGTCGGCCCAGGTCCAGTGGTAGGACTTGAAGTCGGCGCGGCGCGACTTGAGCTCGGCGTCGCGCGCCTGTTGCTCGGGGCCGTCGGGCAGGTGGAACACGCCGCCGTTGCCGGCCGACGCGAGCTGGATCCGCGCGCTGCGGTCGATCCGCAAGCGCTGGTACTCGACCAGCGCGGCGCCGAGGGCGTCCTTCGACGCGAGCCCGGTCACGCACCGGCCGAGCACGACCGCGTCCTCGAGCGCCTGCGCGGCACCCTGCGACTGGTACGGCAGCATCGGATGGCACGCGTCGCCGAGCAGGCATACGCTGTCCCACACCCAGCGTGTGAGCGGCTGGCGGTCGTGCAGCGACCAGCGGCTCAGGTCCGACGCGCAGCGGATCAGCCCGACGAGGCGCGAATCCCAGCCATCGAGCTCGGCCTCGAGCGTCGCGCGGTCACCCTTGCTGCTCCACGATTCGCGCGTGCTGCCGTCGCCCGGCACGATCACGACGAGGTTCAGCAGCCGGCGCTCGCGCACCCAGTAATGGATCGCGTGCCGGCCGGGCCCGAGCCAGATCGTCACCTGCGGCTCCTTGACGATCTCGAACACGGGCGAGTGCGGATCGATCGCGTCGACGTCGATCAGCGCGCGATACGCGTCGTCGCCGCTGTAGTGCGGCGCATCGTCGCCGAGCAGCGCGTGGCGCAGCGTCGAGTGAATGCCGTCGGCCGCGACGACGAGATCCGCGCGCCAGCGCGTGCCCGCCGCATCGACGACGGTCGCGCCGTCCGGCCCGCACGCGTCGAGCCCGCGCACCGCGATGCCGCCGAGCACGGCGACGGGCGGGCCGGCCGTGTCCGGGTCGCGCACGGCGTCGAGCAGCGCGGCATGCAGGTCGGCGCGATGCGCGTTCCAGTACGGCGCGTTGAAGGCGGCCTCGACGTCGTCGCCGAGCGGGAAGGAACCGAGCAGGCTGCCGTCCTGCCAGCGGCGGCGGATCGTCGCGGTCGGGGCGACGGCGGCCAGCCGCTGCCGGTCGAGCACGCCGAGCGCACGCAGCGCGCGCGTGGCGTTCGGCACGACCTGCAGCCCCGCGCCGACTTCCCGAAACGCCCGGCTTTGCTCGAGGACGGTGACGCGATGGCCGGCGCGGCGCAGCGCGAGCGCGGCGGCCAGGCCGCCGATGCCGGCGCCGACGACGATCGTGTCGAGTGACAGGGACGGTGTCATGGGCGAGTCCGCCGTGGGTCCGGAAGAGATCGGCATGGCGTCATAGCCCCGGCAGCACGTCGCGGGCGAACACTTCCAGGTTGTTGCTCATCAGCTCGTACGGCTGCGCGCCGTAGTCGATGTGCCACAGGATCGCGTCGAGCCCGAGGTCGGCTTCCAGCGCGCGAATGCGCTGGCGCACGGTGTCGGGCGTGCCGAGCACGGCGGTCGCGTCGAGGTCGGCCGTGTCCATGCCGCCCATCTTGTTCTTCATCGCCTCGTTGTAGCCCTGGTACGCCGACGACTGCACCTGCTCCCACGACTTCGCGGCGTCCGCGAAATAGCGCCAGTGATGGCGCAGGCGCGGCTCCGCGAGCGCCAGCGCGTGCGCGTCCGACGTGCCGATCATCAGCGGGATGCTGATCGCGACCTGCGGCCGGCGGCCGGTGTGGCCGTGATGGCGCTCGAACGTCTCGCGATAGAGGGCCACCATGTCCTGCGTCTTCGCGAGCGCGTCCTTGCGCGGCGGCGCGGCCATCAGCAGATTGAAGCCGCGTTCGCCGATCCACTCGAAGCTGGACGGCGTGAGCAGCGCCGCGACCCAGACCGGCGGACGCGGCTGCTGCGTCGGGCGCGGCAGCGATTGCGCGTCGCGGTAGCGGAAGAACGGCGTGTCCTCGTTGACCGATTCCTCGGCGAGCAGGCGCACCGTCGCGTCGATCGTCTGCTGGAAGCGCGCCTTGCTCGAATCGAGATCGATGCCGAACGCCTCGAATTCGTACGGCAGGAACGCGCGCGCGAAGCCCAGCTCGAGCCGCCCGTTCGAGATCGCGTCGAGCTGCGCGGCCTCGGCCGCGAGCTGGATCGGATGATGGAACGACGCCTGGATGCCGCCCGTCATCAGGCGGATCGACTTCGTCTGCGCGGCCGCGGCCGCGAGGAACATCAGCGGCGACGGGCTGTAGCCGCCATACGGCTTCAGGTAGTGCTCGGTCATCTTCACGTACGTGTAGCCGAGCCGGTCCCCCAGCGCGCTGAGCTTCAGCGCGTTCGCGTAGTAATCGGCCGCCGGGCGGTCGGCCGGGCCGGTATCGGGCAAAAAGGACACGCCGAACTTCATAGACACCTCACAGGTTGATGTGCTGCCGTTGTCTGCAAAGGGGAACCGATGCCGCGTCGAATGCGTCCCCCGGTCGGGAAACAGGATCGCTCGCAATGTACTTGCAAGGATGATCCAATCATAGGATGATTGGGTCTATGCAAGTCTTACACGACGCAAGATTTGCTGCAAGCGTTGCTCGGTTGTTGCTCCACTTCCGCCCGCAAGCGGGCACTCCGGGGGCAGGCTGAAGTCGCACGAGCCGGCCTCTCCATTTCTGGCGAGGAATCAAGGATGGACGCTCTTCTATCGGTTTCTGGCAAGGCGCTCAGGATGCGGCGGGTGGTGCGTGCCGCGTCGGGCAAGTGTCTGATGGTGCCGCTCGACCATTCGCTCGCGGACGGGCCCATCGCCCCTCCGCAGCAGTTGCGGCAACTGGTGGGCGACATCGCCGCGCACGGCGGCGACGCGATCGTCGTGCATCGCGGCCGCGCACGCTTCCTGTCTCCCGACGTGCTGAGCGATCTCGCGCTCGTCGTGCACCTGAACGGCTGCACGCGCTACGCGGAGGACGCGAACGCGAAGACGCTGTTCGCGAGCGTCGAGGATGCACTCGCATGCGGCGCGGACGCGGTCAGCGTGCACGTGAATCTCGGCTCGAAGACGGAGAACCAGCAGCTGCTCGACCTGAGCCGCATCGCGACCGAGTGCGCGCGCTGGTCGTTACCGCTGCTCGCGATGATCTATCCGCGCGGCCCGGGCCTCGGCGATCGTCCGCAGACCGAACTGATTGCCCACGCGGCGAACGTCGCGGCGGATCTCGGCGCCGACATCGTCAAGCTGCCGTACAGCGGCGACGCCGCGAGCATGGCCGACATCATCGCCGGCTCGTCGCTGCCGGTGCTGGTCGCGGGCGGCGCGAAGCTGCCGGAAGACGAGTTCGTCGCGTTCACGTCGCGCGTGATGAACGCGGGTGCGCTCGGCATCGCGGCCGGTCGCAACGTGTTCGCCGCGCCGAAGGCCGCCCCGCTGATCCGCCGCCTGTCCGATGCCGTGCACGGTGTCGAGCGGCGTGCCGCGCACCTGGCCGCCTGAGCCGGTGCGCCGGGCCGTCGCGCCCGGTTCATTCCGACCGTAGAGGATTTCCATGCATCGCTATCCGTGGATCGACCTGCGCGCGCTCGGCGCGCAGGCAGGCGCCGTCGCGGCCGACGCAGCGAGGGCCGGCGCGTGCCGTTTCGTGGTGGCCGAAGCCGAGCGCGACACGTGCGCGCCTGGCGCGGCGGCGCAACTGTCCGTATCGACGCCGGGCGTCGCAACGCTGGTCGACGACGTGCATGCGCCGCTCGCAGGCGTTCGCGTGAGGATCGACGGCGCGGCCGATTTCGGTGCCGTGCGCACCGCGATCGCGCGGCACGCGCTCGTCCTGATCGACTACGCGCTCGTGACCACGGTGCCGCTCGAGCGCCTGCTCGCGGGTGTCCGCGAGGCCGCGTGCCGCATCGTCGTGTCGCTGGCCGATCCGCACGGCGCGGCCTACCTCGCGCGCAAGCATGCGCAGTCGCCGGTCGACATCGCGTTCGCCCCGCGCGATGCGGCCGCGTTGCGTGGCGTGCTGGCCGCATGCGGCGAGCTGCGCGCCCGCGAGCCGCTGAAGCTGAAGACATTCGAGGTGCAGCGCGTCGAGCCGCTCGGCACCGGGCTGCATGCGGTGATCGACGGCTGTTCGCAGCTGGACGGCGAAGAGTGCGTGCTGGCCGGCGCGAGCGCGACCAGCATGCTGCTCGTCGTCGCGGCCGGCGCCGCGCACCCGCCGGGCCGGCCGCTCACATTCGGCATCGACGCGGGCTCGGCCGAATCGTTCGTGTTCTGCGGCGGCGACCGCGCGCGCCAGCTTTCGCTGCTGCGTTCCGGCGAGCGGATCCTGACGGTCGGCGCGGCCGGCGACACGCGCGCGATCGTGGTCGGCCGCGTGCGGATCGAATCCGCGCCGCTCGTCGCACTGCACACGCGCAGCGCGTCCGGCGCGAACACGCGCGTCGTGATGCGCGGCGACCGCGCAGTACGGTTCCGGACCGACGACGGCGCGCGCGTCGGTCTCGCCGATGTCGCGCCCGGCGTCCGGCTTGCCGGCTACGAACCGGGCGCCGGCTGGGTGGATTGCCGGATGAGGGCCGCCGCGTCGCGCTCGGTCGTTTCCGTCAGCCGCTAGTTTCATCCTGTCACTCAACCTGCGTTATCCCCTTCGAAGGAGATTGGCCTTGAAGAAGCTTTCCTGGATTGACCTGCGCAACATCGGCGAGCTCGCGGACGAGATCACCGAGGAAGCGCTGCATGTCGGCGTGTCCGCATTCGTCGTGAAGGATGCGGCGCAGGCCGGGCGGCTGCCGCCGAGCGCGTGCAAGGTCGCGGTCGTCGATCGGCAGACGGCCGATGCCGCGCTGCTCGAGCAGGTGCAGATCATCCTCGTGAAGGATGGCCTGCCGGTCGATTTCGCGGTGCCGGATGGTGCCGAACTCGGCGTGTTCATCGAGGTGACGGGCGAGGCGACGCTCACGCGCGCCTGCGAGCTGTCGACCACGACGCCGTGGCTGCTCGTCGAATTCCTGCAGGACCCGAGCAAGATCCCGCTCGAGATCCTGCTGGCCGCTGCCGATCAGGCGTCGGGCGAGCTGATCACGGTCGTCGCCGACCTGGAGGATGCGGAGGTCACGCTGAACGTGCTGCAGCGCGGCCCCGAAGGCGTGCTGCTCACGCCGACGCAGGTCGGGCAGGCCACGCAGCTCGTGTCGATCTGCAGCGACACGGTCGAGGATCTGCAGCTCGAGGAAATCGAGATCGTCGGGCTCACGCACCTCGGGCCGGGCGAACGCGTGTGCGTCGACACCTGCTCGCGCTTCGAGCAGGACGAGGGCATCCTCGTCGGCTCGTATTCGACCGGCATGATCCTCATCAGCAGCGAGACGCACCCGCTGCCGTACATGCCGACGCGCCCGTTCCGCGTGAACGCGGCCGCGCTCCATTCGTACGTCGTCGCGCCGGACAACCGCACGCGCTATCTCGCCGAGCTCGAATCGGGCGCGGAGATCCTCGCCGTCAACGTGCAGGGCAAGGCGCGCCGCGTCGTGGTCGGGCGCGCGAAGGTCGAGACGCGGCCGCTGCTGCTGATCGAGGCGAAGAATGCCGCCAATCGCGCGATCAACATCATCGCGCAGGACGACTGGCACGTGCGCGTGCTCGGGCCGAAAGGCAGCGTGCACAACATCACGGAGCTCAAGCGCGGCGACCGCATCCTCGGCTACACGCTCGATGCGCAGCGCCACGTCGGCTACCCGATCCGGGAATTCCTGCACGAGCAGTGATCCGCATGCTTCATTGACGATGCGATCGCCCGGTGCGTCACGTGCCGGCGCGGTCGGCTCATGTTCAGGAGTACTTTATGGAAAATGCGGCAAAACAGGTGCTGGATACGCTGTTCGGACGGTGGCGCAGCCGGATCCTGTATGCGGGCACGCGGCTCGGCGTGTTCGATGCGGTCACGACGGATGCGCCGGTGTCGTCGGCCGCGCTCGCGGCGAAGCTCGACGTCGACGAGCCGCTGCTGTACCGGCTGCTGCGCGCGCTCGCGTCGCTCGGCCTGCTCGACGAGGATACGCGCCGCGGCTTCCGGGCCACCGCGTCGGGGGCGCTGCTGCATGCGGACGCCCCGAGCACGCTGCGTGATTTCGTGCTGCTGCAGGAAGGGCCGGAGCATTACGCGATCTGGGCGCATCTGCCCGACATGGTGCGCGAGGGGCAGCAGAACGGTTTCGTCCGCGAGTTCGGCGCGATGGCGTTCGACTATGCGAAGGACCACGACCGCTACCGGACCGATTTCAAGCGCGCGATGTCGAGCTTCTCGACCGTGCAGTCGGAACAGGTGGTCGATGCGCTGCGCGACGTCACGTTCGCGCCGGGCACGCATGCGTGCGACATCGGCGGCGGCCAGGGACACATGCTGTGCAGCCTGCTGCGGCGATTCCCGTCGCTGACCGGCGTCGTGTTCGACCTGCCCGAAGTGATCGACGGCGATGCGGACGACTGGGCGCAGCGCATGGGCGTGAGCGCACGCTGCAGCAAGGCGGGCGGCAACATGTTCGACGCGGTGCCGGTGGCCGACGTCTACCTGCTGAAGCTGATCCTGCACGACTGGAACGACGACGAGTGCGTGGCGATCCTCAAGCGGGCACGCGAAAGCGCCCGGGACGGCGCACGCGTGTTCGTGATCGAACGGGTCGTGCCGGCGCCGGGCGTCGCGCATTTCTCGAAGCTCTACGACATCCACATGATGTGCTGGGGCAGCGGCCGCGAGCGCACGCGGGACGAATACGACGCGCTGCTCGGCGCCGCCGGCTGGCGGCCCGCCGGAGTCCGCTCCGCGCCGGACGGGCAGATCGACGTGATCGAGGCCGTCGCCGCATAGTGTGTACCCGGCGCGACGGGCGCGTCAGGCGGCGGGCGTCTCGCGGGTTTCGAGCCAGGTCATTTGCGGCTTGAGGATCGCGAGCGTCGCGCGAACGGCCTTGTTCTCGTCGCGCTGTTCGATCGCGTCGAGCACCGCCTGGTGCGCCCGCATGTCCGGCTCGGGAATCTCGGCCTCGTCGAGTTCGACGAGGATGTCCTCGACGTTCGCGAGGATCGAGCCCGAGAAGTAGCGATACAGCGCTTCGAGCGCGTGATTGTGCGATGCGGCGGCCACGGCGATATGAAACGCGCGGTCGCGCTCGACGAACTTCTTCACGTCGCGCGACGCTTCGCGCTCGCCTCGCGCCTTCAGCAGCTTGCGCAGCGTCGCGAGATCCTCGTCCGTGCGCCGGCGCGCCGCGTAGCGCGCGCATTCCGTTTCGAGCATGCACTGCAGCTCGAGATGGTCGCTGCGCGCGGCGCGATCGACGTCGCGCATCGTCTCGGCCGGATCGACATTGCGGCGCACGTAGGTGCCGTCACCCTGGCGCACTTCGAGCACGCCGGAATACGCCAGCGTGCGAACCGCCTCGCGCACCGTGTTGCGCCCGACCTCGAGCTGTTTCGCGAGATCGAGCTCGGTCGGAATGCGCTGACCGACGCGCCAGATGCCGGAAGTGATATTGGATTTGAGGATATCGATCGCCGAATCGACGAGCGAGTGTCGGGTGGCCGGGGGCAGGCTTGACATTGCGTGTTTCGCTTGAAGCTTGAGGGTGTCGCTATCCTATCATCCGATCAATCGTTTAGTCGTTCAGGATAACGACATTCAAACGTGACATTTTGTTAACGTCAGACGAATAAACCTGCGGCCGTCGGTTGCGTGCCGCGCATTCGTTGATTGCTTCCGCCGGCATTTACCTGCGCTGCGTCGACGTAAATGATTCCCATTCGCTGTTCAGTCGAGGTCGCCGTTGCACGAGCGGCCCGTCTTCCGACTCGAGGGCGCGGCATATCCGCCGACGTCCGTCTCCGCTTTCCGGATAACCCGAGATGAATCGATCACACACCGGCCGCCGTGCGCGGCCAGGATTTCCGTTGCCGCGCGCGGCGTGGCGGCGCGTACCGGGCTGGGCGGCCGCACTGGCCTGTGCGACCGCGATGCCGGTTGTTGCTTCGGCGCAGGATGCGCGGGAGGCGGGCGAACCCGCGGCGGATGCCTCGTTGCTCGCGCCGATCGTCGTTGATGGGCGACGCGAGACAGGTGTCGGCCCCGTGCAAGGCATCGCGGCCGACGTGTCGCGCGCGGGCACCAAGACCGACACGGCGATCGTCGAGGTGCCGCAGGGCCTGTCGGTCGTCACGCGCGAACAGATGGATCGGCAGGACGTGTACAGCGTCGGCGACAGCCTGCGCTATACGCCGGGCGCCTACGCGGATTCACGCCCCGGCGGTGTGCTCGAGAGCGTGTTCCTGCGCGGCTTCGGCGGCTTCGCGGCGGCGGCGATCAATCCGCAGATGCTCGACGGCCTGCCGCTGCCGAAAGGCGTGAACTGGGCCGCGAGCGTCGTCGATCCGTGGACGCTCGAACGCATCGACGTGCTGCGCGGCCCGGCGTCGGTGCTGTACGGGCAGGCGAGCCCGGGCGGCATCGTCGACATGGTCAGCAAGCGGCCCACGCGCGATGCGCAGCACCTGCTCGCCGTGCAGACCGGCAACCGCGATCGCGGGCAGCTTGCATTCGACTTCAGCGGGCCCGTGACGAAAGACGGAACATGGCGCTACCGGATCGACGGCCTCGCGCGCCGTGCCGACGAGCAGATCGATTATTCGCGGCAGCAGCGGATCGTCGTCGCGCCGTCGCTGACGTGGCAGCCGAACGCCGATACGCGTTTCACGCTGCTGGGGTCGTTCCAGCGCGATCCGCACAACAACTTCGCGGGCTGGCTGCCGGCAGTCGGTACGCTTTGGCCGGATTCGGGACGGCGGATTCCGACGCACTTCTTTCCGGGGCTGCCGGGGTTCGATACGTACGACCGCACGCAGGCGATGATCGGCTATGCGTTCGAGCATCGTTTCAATTCGACGTGGAAGGTTCGGCAGAACGTGCGCTATACGCATCTCGATGTCGACTTCGCGGGCGCGGCGGTCAATTTCATCGCGCCGTATCTGGCGCCGGGCGTGCTGAACCGTTCGCTGTCGTGGTCGCGCGAGCACGTGAACCATCTCGCGCTCGACAACCAGGCCGAGATGCGCGTGATGACGGGGCCGGTCGAGCATACGGTGCTGGCCGGGCTGTCGTATGAGCATGCGGTGGCGAATCTCGTCGGCTCGGGCTTCGGTGCGGCGCCGCCGCTCGATACGCGGGCGCCCGATTACGGGCAGCCGTATGCGGTGCCGCCGGTCGCGCAGCAGACGCGCCAGACGCCCGACCGGATCGGCGTCTATCTGCAGGATCAGGTGCGTTGGGATCGGTGGGTGTTCACGCTCGGCGGGCGCGAGGAGTGGTCACGCACGACCACCAATGACCTGCTGCGGTCCGCGAGCGTGCGGCAGAGTACGCGGGCGTTCACGGGGCGCGCGGGGGCGGTCTATCTGTTCGATAGCGGCTTTGCGCCGTACATGAGCTATTCGACTTCATTCGAGCCGGCGCTCGGCACGCGTTTCGATGGTCAGCCGTTCACGCCGACGAAGGCGAAGCAGTTCGAGGTCGGGTTGCGCTATCAGTCGCCGGACCGGCTGCAGAACGCGTCGATCGCGGCGTTCGATATTCGCCAGCGCAATGTCCTGACCGCCGATCCGGAGCATCCGTTCTTCAGCGTGCAGACGGGGGAAGTGCGATCGCGCGGGATCGAGCTGGAAGGGCGGGCGCGTGTGTGGAAGCAACTGGATGTAATTGCTGCGTACACCTATCTTGATACGACGGTGCAGGCCGATACGGATTCGACCGTGGTCGGCAAGCGCGTGGCGGCGGTGCCGCGCCATCTCGCGTCGCTTTGGCTGGACTATGCGGTTGAGCGGCCGGGGTTGCGCGGGTTGAGGGTCGGTGGTGGTGTGCGTTATGTGGGGCGCAGCGCGGGTGACAACGTCAATACGTTCGATGTGCCGGCTGTCGTGCTTTTTGATCTCGGGCTGTCGTATGACCTTGGAGTCGAACGGTCCGCGTGGAAGGGATGGCGCGTTGCGGCGCATGTGAACAACCTGTTCGACCGGACTTATGTGTCGTCGTGCTTTTCAGCGGGCGGGTGTTTCTATGGCACGCGGTTGATGGTGACGGGGGATGTTAGTTATCGGTGGTGATCGGACGGTGGGTGGGGGTGTTGCGATGCTGGTGCGGGCTGTGCACGTGCGACTGGCCCGGCCGTGCCGCCGCCCGGATACACTGACGCCTTCGCCGTAGGCATCGCGGCTGCGTAGGCCGTCGGCTGCGGATTCGTGGAGAGATCACCCATGAGCATCGTCGTTCGTCGAAACCGGATCGCCATCTGCTTGTGCCGGGTGCTCATCTCGGGCGCGTTGATCGCTTCCGTCGTCGGCTGTGCGGCGACGGCGGTCGACGACACGTCCATCGCGCCGGATCTGCATGAAACCATCGTCAAGGTCCCGGTCGATGAGGGGGCGAGCACGCGCGACATCGTCGCCACCACCTACATGCCGGATGGCCCCGGACCCTTTCCGTTGATCGTGCTGAGCCACGGCAGCCCGCCCGATCCGCGCGACCGGCCGAAGGTGCGCCGCTATCGCGCGTTGCCGCAGATCCGGACGTTCGTGAAGCTCGGCTTCGCGGTCATCGTGCCGATCCGCCGCGGGTACGGAGCGACGGGCGGGGTCGATGAAGAGGATGCGGGTTCGTGCCGGCATCCGGATTACCTTGCTGCGGGGCAGCAGGCCGCGCGCGATGTGCTCGCGGCCGTGCGGTATGCGCAGACGTTGCCGCAAGTGGATCGAAACCGCGTTGTATTGGTCGGGCAATCGGCGGGTGGTTTTGCGTCGCTGGCGGCGGCGAGCTACGCGCCGCAGGGGGTGGTTGCGGTGGTGAACTTTTCTGGTGGGCGTGGGGGGAACCCGACGACTCATCCCGGCATGCCGTGCGATCCGAAGCAGATGGCCGACACGATCGGGCATTTCGCGAGCACGACACAGGTGCCGGTGCTGTGGCATTACGTGCAGAACGACAAGTATTTCGCGCCGGAGGTGGTGGCGACGTGGTTTGCCGCGTTTCAGGGGGCGGGTGGGCGCGGGCAGATGATTGTTGAACCGCCGTTTGGCAAGAACGGGCACGGGATGTTTGCGGTCAAGGAGGCGATACCGATTTGGTTGCCGCACTTTGAGGCGTTTGTGGGGCCGTTGGTGGTGGTGAAGTACGGGGATTAATTGAGGGCGGCCGTGTCCGTGCGCACGGAGGGCGCAGTCACTGGGCGGTTGTGATTGCCTGCCACTGGCCGAACGACAGAGCGCGCTTGCGAGTCGCGGCTGCTGGCATATTCACATGGTCAAAGTCACCTTTCCCGTGCGCATGAAGACGCTAGCTACCCGTGCGTTTGCGAACGGTACTTTAATGATGCGGTAATGCTTGTGCCTTGTCTAAAAGAGCCTTGGTCAGAAGGATGAATCGAGGCTTGCGCTACTGGGTGTTTGCAGCGGTCGCTACCGACCCGTTGGCACCCGTTACGCCTTAATAGCACCAACGTTGGGTAACTGGGTGAAGCGGCCGCCAGATACGACTGCCCGCCTGCAGCACCGCGACCGGAGTTGTCGCTAATAAGTAATAGTTGAGTACCGGCATCGACGCATGGACTGATCGATAGTCGTGCCCGCCACGGAATGACCGCTGTCGGTGGGTACGGATGCACTCAATATTTGGTCCACGTAACCGTTAACCGGATATGCGGGCGATCCGCGACGCCGACCGCTACTGGATTGATTTTAACGCTCGCGTGTCTCTTGGTAGGGAATTTTTCTTCTCAATAAATTAAGAAAAGGTAAGAAAATTGAATAAATCAAAAAATGGTAAGAATAAAATTAATGAATTAATCTCGAATCGCATCCCTAATGACAATCTGTCTTATGCTGTGTTGTTGAGCCTCAATGAGGGGAAGTCCTTGGGGTCAGGATTTAGGCTTAAGCTTGATGGAGCCAACTATCTCGTTACCGCTAAGCACGTTATATTTGACCGGCACGACCAGTTATACGGGACGGCACTAACTGTTACGTGCCATAGCCCGGATAAGAGTCTGGCTACACCTACGATTTTTCAGATCGATTTGAACGATGCGAAGATATTTGCTAGTAGCAAATTTGATATCGCGGCAATTTTGATTGGCAGGAATCAACCGCTGGATGGTCACGATCACGTTACTCCGCTTAAACAGCTGAAGAATTCGGTAAAACGGCCAACGACCCTGGTTGGAGAACCCTATGTGACGCCTCTGCAGCTTGGGAGCGGCGGCGCCGTTTCCGTTGATGTTGAAGCGGCGGGCATGCTTGATTCGATTTCGTTAGCGAGCGACGTCTACCTGCTAGGCTACCCCACTTCACTTGGGCTACAGACCAGCAAATTCTATGATTTCTCACGGCCGCTGATCCGAAAAGGAATTGTTGCCGGTGTTGACGCGGAAAAATCAGCGTTTGTTATAGACTGTCCGGCCTATCCGGGAAATAGCGGAGGTCCAGTTGTTGAGCATTGCCTCGATGGATACTTTAGAGTAATTGGCCTAGTTTCGAGATTTATTCCGTATGAAACAAAATGGCATAGCAATCGAGGTGATGTGATAAATGTTGACATCTCCAACTCTGGATATACAGTCTGCGTATCGATGGACGCGGTTCTCGAAATGTTTAAAGAAGCGGCCGTCAGTTGAGTCTCTACGAGTTGATTTCTCTACCTTAGTCCACCAATTACCGCGTCGAAGTACAGAGCGGACATAAGGAGATAGATTTGGTAGCCGCTCTTTGGCCGACGAAGAGGTGTTAGCCTTTGGCAATCGAGCGATCGATTTGGGTAGTGGATTCATTCAGGGGTGATCGGCTGAATCCACCAACCTTCTGAGACCTTCGCCGCACGAATACGTGCGGCACCTTTCAACCCGACTTCGGACGGTCAAAGTGCGCGTGGACTCATATCACCGCGGCGCCCGGTTGCTCTCCCTACAATTTCTTATCGGGTTTCCTGTAGGAGAGCCGCGAGGAACTGCTCGCGCGTCGACCCAGCGATGGCCGAGAATGCGCAATCAGGCAGTGATCATAAAGGCCATCAGGCTCAGTGGCACTTATGCGCGTTAAGAAAGTGTCCAGCGCACCCATCGTTCGATCAGGCGCCTCGGACATCAGCCAATGGCCAGCCCCTTCGATCACTTCCCCCCGCACGTTCACCGCCACCACGCGAACCTGATCGATCGTGAAGTCATCGGCAGCCTTCTGCCGGTCAGGACGAAAACCGGCATCTTGCAATGGCGTCTTCACGAATTGCTGGAAATCCTGTATGTCCTGCGGAAAGGCGTGGAACCATTCGAAGCTAGCGCGCATCCGGCCCGGCTGCGCATAGATGCTCGTATAGAGCTCTCGATCTGCCTCCGACACCGAATGATCGGGATTGGCGGCAAAGTCGTTCCAGAAATGGTCGAGGTAAATTCGCTCGCGGGCGTGCACGAGCTTCAGTGGCGTTTCGCCATAGAACGCGAAATGCCACTTCGCAGGCGAGTAGTAGTATGGCTGCCAGTTCCCGACACCCGGCAGGAACGATTCCATCAGCGCAAGGCGCCTGCTTTCATTCCGGTACTGGGCGGCGTAGGCGTATGCCACCATGAGGCCGATGTCGTGTCCCACGACCTCGACGTCACGCTTGCCGAGCGCCTTCACCAGCGCGTGAATGTCCTGGGCCATCGTCTACTTGTCGTAACCGGCTGCAGGGATGTCCGACTCGCCGGCGCCTGGCAGATCCGCCGCAATCACGACGTGATTCACGGCAAGTTTGGATATGAGCGGCAGCCACATGTGGCTCGTCTCGCCGTAGCCGCCAAGCAGCACGATAGGCGTGCCCCCTTGGCGCCCGCCTCCAGGTAGTGAAGCGTGATCCCGTTGACCGTCAGCGAATGTTCCGTGACCACGGGGGCACCGCGTACGATCGAGTCTGAAAGGCCAACAGTAAAACCAACGCGGCGCCAGCGCGCCGTAACCACCGCCCGAGCGATTGCATCGCCTGTTCCTCTCTTTGAGCGAATTCAACGAGGAATTCGAGTGACAGGGAGTCCGCGTCGATTTGGTGTGTACCGGTCTGCATGACCGCACTCGAATGGTCATGTCATTGTGTTGTGGCTGAGGAGTTCAGACGTACCATCGACGTGACGAAGACATTCGGTGTCTTCGGACGAGTCTGCACGAGGGCCTCGGTTCTATTGCGGCAATCCAGCCGTGGCTGCCACTCGGATAGCCCCGGCGGGCATGTCGATTGCTCACCGATTCATCTGAAGGATAAAAGCGGCTACCGCCCAAACCCCCACCCATCCGGCCTTTCCCCGCCCAACCCCCAAATCCCGTGGCCGATTTTGTCACCACATGGGCCGGATATGACAATAAGAATCGCCCGGCCTAGGATTACGATGCCTCACGTCGTCGCCCGGGCCTGAGCCGGTTTTCCCGCGTCTCGCCCGATAGCGCCCCTCATAAAACGTCTGATTGGAACATCGACCATGAGCTATCACGCCCCCGTCAAGGACATGCTGTTCGTGCTGAAGGAACTGGCCGGCATCGACGCCGTTGCGCAGTTGCCGGGCTTCGAGGATGCCGGCTACGACACGGCGCAGGCCGTGCTCGACGAATCCGCGAAGTTCTGCGGCGAGGTGCTGGCCCCGCTGAACGTCGAAGGCGACCGCAACCCGAGCAGCTGGAAGGACGGCGTCGTGACCGCGACGCCGGGTTTCGGCGAAGCATTCCGCCAGTTCGTCGAAGGCGGCTGGCAGGGCCTGCAGCACCCGTCCGAATACGATGGCCAGGGGCTGCCGAAGCTGATCGCGACGCCGTGCATCGAGATGCTGAACGCATCGAACCTGTCGTTCGCGCTCTGTCCGCTCCTGACCGACGGCGCGATCGAGGCGCTGCTGACGGCCGGCACCGACGAGCAGAAGCAACGCTACGTGCCGAAGCTGATCTCGGGCGAATGGACCGGCACGATGAACCTGACCGAGCCGCAGGCCGGCTCCGATCTCGCACTGGTGCGCTCGCGTGCCGAGCCGCAGGGCGACGGCACGTACAAGGTGTTCGGCACGAAGATCTTCATCACGTGGGGCGAGCACGACATGGCGGACAACATCGTCCACCTGGTGCTGGCGCGCACGCCGAACGCGCCGGAAGGCGTGAAGGGCATCTCGCTGTTCATCGTGCCGAAGTTCATGGTCAACGACGACGGCTCGCTCGGTGCACGCAACGACGTGCACTGCGTGTCGATCGAGCACAAGCTCGGGATCAAGGCGAGCCCGACGGCGGTGCTGCAGTACGGCGACCACGGCGGCGCGATCGGCTACCTGGTCGGCGAGGAAAACCGCGGCCTCGAATACATGTTCATCATGATGAACGCGGCGCGCTTCGGCGTCGGGATGCAGGGGATCGGCGTGGCCGACCGCGCCTACCAGAAGGCCGCGGAATTCGCGAAGGAACGCGTGCAGAGCCGCCCGGTCGACGGTTCGGCCAAGCAGTCGGTGACGATCATCCATCACCCGGACGTGCGCCGCATGCTCGGCACGATGCGCGCGCTGACCGAAGGCGCGCGGGCGCTGGCCTACGTGGCCGCCGCGCACAGCGACATTGCCCACCGCCATTCGGACGAGGCGACGCGGGCCCGTCATCAGGCAATCTACGAGTATCTGGTGCCGGTGGTGAAGGGCTGGAGCACGGAGATGGTGAACGACGTGGCGAGCCTGGGCGTGCAGGTGCACGGCGGGATGGGCTTCATCGAGGAGACGGGCGCGGCGCAGTATTACCGCGATGCCCGTATCCTGGCGATCTACGAAGGCACGACGGCGATCCAGGCGAACGACCTGGTGGGCCGCAAGACGATGCGCGACGGCGGCGCGGTGGCGAAGGCGCTGATCGCGGAGATCGGCGACACGGTCGCGGCGCTGGGCAAGCTGGACGGCGCGGCGGCTGCGTCGGTGAAGGCGCAGCTGGAGAAGGGCGCGAAGGCGCTGTCGTCGGTGGTCGATTACGTGGTGGCGAACGCGAAGCAGGACCCGAACGCGGTGTTCGCGGGCAGCGTGCCGTACCTGAAGCTGGCGGGCGTGGTGCTGTGCGGGTGGCAGATGGGCCGCGCGCTGGTGGCGGCGCACGCGAACCGCGCGAGCGACCCGGCCTTCTTCGATGCGAAGATCGCGATCGCGCAATGCTATGCGGAGCACGTGCTGGTGCAGGCAGGCGCATTCGAAGCGTCGATCGTCGGCACGAAGGGCAACGAGGGCGTGCTCGCGTTGACGGAAGATCAGTTCTGACCGGCTGACGGTCGGGACACAGGAGGAGACAGGATTTTGACCACACAGGACTTGCTCGCGCAATACGGCCCGCGCGAATCGATGGAATACGACGTCGTGATCGTCGGCGGCGGCCCCGCCGGGCTGTCGGCGGCGATCCGGCTCAAGCAGCTGGCCGCCGAGAAAGGCACCGAGATCGGCGTGTGCGTGC